>NZ_JACVEE010000006.1 GCF_015355755.1 Nocardia sp. XZ_19_385 | reverse complement strand
TAGAGTTACGGCGGCTATAGCGGTGGGGAAACGCCCGGTCCCATTCCGAACCCGGAAGCTAAGGCCACCTGCGCCGATGGTACTGCACTCGACAGGGTGTGGGAGAGTAGGACACCGCCGGAACATCCTTCACGATAGGGGACCCAGACTCTGGGTCCCCTATCGTCGTTTGGGCACCTTTTGGTCCCATTATGTTGCCGCATCTCTGCCCCTGGGTCGGTACGTGCTTGAATGCTAGGGGCCCTGAAGAGCAAATTTCCTGGAACCTAGAAAGGGATCACCGTGTCGGAGCAGAACGACGGTCGGAAGTCCTTCCGACGCGGCGAGGGATCCGATCGCCCCTCCCACGGTGGCTCGAGCGGCGGTTCCGGCGAAAAGCGCGACTATCGCCCCAGCAGCTCCAGCCGCGGCGATTCCGCCGGCGGCCAGCGCGGCGGTTCCAGCGACCGTGGCGGCTACAACCGTGGTGGCGATGACCGCGGCGGCGCCAGACGCAACAACGATTCCTCCGATCGTGGCGGCTTCAACCGCAGCAGCGGCTCCAGCGACCGCGGCGGTTCCAGCCGTGGGAGCGATGACCGCGCCGGTTTCAAGCGCGACAGCGGTTCCAGCGACCGCGGCGGTTACAACCGTGGCGGCGATGACCGCGGTGGTTTCAAGCGCAACAACGACTCTGCTGATCGCGGGCCTTCCAGCCGCGGCGGCGATGACCGCGGCTTCAAGCGCAGCAGCGATTCCTCCGATCGCGGCGGGTCCAACCGCAGTGACGATCGGGGCGGTTTCAACCGCAACAACGATTCCGGTGACCGCGGTGGCTATAACCGTGGCGGCGACGACCGTGGCGGCTTCAAACGTGACAGCGGTTCCGGCGACCGTGGCGGTTTCAACCGCAGCGGCGGCTCCAGCGACCGTGGCAGTTCCAACCGTGGCAGTTCCAACCGTGGCGGCGATGACCGTGGCGGTTCCAGCCGTGGTAGTGATGATCGCGGCGGTTTCAAGCGTGACAGCGGTTCTAGCGATCGTGGTGGTTTCAACCGCAGCGGTTCCGGTGACCGAGGTGGTTCCAGCCGTGGCAGTGACGATCGGGGTGGTTTCAACCGCAACAGCGGCTCCTCCGATCGCGGCGGCTTCAAACGTGATGACACCTCCGGCGATCGCGGTGGTTTCAAGCGGAACAACGATTCCGGCGGCAGCGGTGGCTACAACCGTGGTGGCGATGACCGCGGCGGTTTCAAGCGCAGCAACGACTCGGGTGATCGCGGCGGCTTCAACCGCGGCGGCGGTTCCAGCGACCGTGGCAGTTCCAGCCGTGGTGGCGATGATCGCGGCGGTTTCAAGCGCGACAGCGGTTCGTCCGATCGTGGTGGTTTCAACCGCGGCAACGATTCCGGTGACCGTGGCGGTTCGAACCGTGGTGGTGATGACCGGGGCGGTTTCAAGCGGAGTAGTGACTCCGGTGACCGCGGCGGCTTTAAGCGCGACAGCGATTCCGGCGATCGTGGCGGCTTCAAGCGCAGCGAGTCCGGGGACCGCGGCGGTTTCAAGCGCAATAATGACTCGGCCGATCGTGGCGGATTCAACCGTGGTGGCACCTCCGATGACCGTGGTGGTTTCAGGCGCGGCGGCGACCGCGACGAGCGCCGCGATTCGGGCGACCGCAACAGTTTCGGCGATGACCGCCGCCGTGGCGGCGAAGGTAGCCGCACCGGTGACCGGAACATGGACCGCCGCCCGCCTCGCCCCGAGGAACCGGATCTGCCGGACGACGTCCAGCCCTCCGATCTCGATATGGCTGTCCGCCGCGACCTGCTGACCTTGGACAAGAGCAACGCCGAGACCGTGGCCCGCCACCTGGTGATGGCCGCCCGCCTCATCGACGACGACCCGGGTCTCGCCCTGGCTCACGCCCGTGCCGCCCGCCAGCGCGCCGGCCGCGTCGCCGTGGTTCGCGAAACCGCCGGCGTCACCGCCTACCACGCCGGCGAGTGGGCCGAAGCCCTCTCCGAGCTCCGCACCGCCCGCCGCATGTCCGGCGGCTCGGGCCTGCTGGCCGTCATGGCCGACTGCGAACGTGGCCTCGGCCGCCCCGAACGCGCCATCGAACTCGGCCGCAGCGACGAAGCCCGCGAGCTCACCGGCGAAGAAGCCATCGAACTCCGCATCGTCGTCGCCGGCGCCCGCATGGACCTCGGCGAATACGACCAGGCCGTAGTGACCTTGCAAACCTCCGACCTGGACCCCGCCAAAACCGGCTCCTCCTACGCCCGCCTCTTCTACGCCTACGCCGACGCCCTCGTCGCCGCCGGCCGCACCGAAGAGGGCCTCACCTGGTTCCTCAACGCCGCCTCCGCCGACCTCGACGACGAAACCGACGCCGAAGAACGCGCCCAAGAACTCACCGGCGACCTGTAATCCAGAACTGACCAAACGGCCTGCTCGTAAATCAACGAGCAGGCCGTTTGCGTTATGGACAAGATCAAACTGCCGCTAGCAGCCGTCACTGACGAAGACGTCGTCGACGCAGTTCGCGGTGGCCGCCTTCCGTAGCCAGACCCTCAGTTCCTCGAGGTCGGTGCAGGCCCTGACTCGAGTGGGCACATCATCCGGAATCTCGACGCCACGGCTTTCGAGGACGAGCAGGATGTCTTTGGCAACCTCCCGCACAGCACCTTGTTCACGCAGGAGATTCGAGGTTTCGGAGCGGAAGAACGACAGGTCGATAGCCATTCAGGCCCCCTCGACGAAGAGGTCCTCGACGCAGTTCGCAGTGGCCGCTCGCAGCAACCACATCCTCAGCTCCTCGAGGTCGGTGCAGGCCCTGACTCGAGTCAGCTGATCCTCCGGAATCTCGACGCCACGCCGATCGAGGATGAGGAGGATGTCTTTGGCAACTTCCTGCACCGCACCTTGCTCACGCAGGAGATCCGAGACATCGGAACGGAAGAACGACAGGTCGATAGCCATTGGCGACCTTACGTGAAGAGGTCGTCGGCGCTGGACGCTGTGACCGCTCGTCGTAGCCAGGTTTTCAACTTTTGGACATCAGTGCAGGTCGAAATTTCGGTACGGAGCTCGTCCAGTACCTCGATCCCGCGTTCATCCAGTACGAGCAGGACATCTTCGGCCCGTGACTCCACGCGGCCTTGTTCACGCAGGAGATTCGAGGTTTCGGAGCGGAAGAACGACAGGTCGATCGACATCAGTTTCCTCCAAAGCTGAGTGGCTTTTGAGTTGCGGCCTAGAGCTAGCTCGGTCAGTTCGGCGAAGATGTTGTGTTCGGCGACCTCGCCGATATCCCGGAGGGCAGCGGCGAACGTCTTCAGTATCTCACCGACATCGGGCTCTTTGGCGTGGGTGATTGCTGACAGTGCGGTGAGGGGGATATCGGATGCGGCGGTCGCGAGATCAGTTATGCGAGGGACGTTGTGGGGGCCGAGGACGAGTGGGCGGACGGCCAGGCTGGGCCATAGCGGCATGCCGATGTGTAGTGGCCCCTCAGCCCACATGGCTGTTGGCTGGTCCTGGCAGACGACCAGTAGCACGATCGGCAGATCGTATTTCGAGTGCAGATAGGCGAGGTAGTAGGCCCAGGCTGCTGGTTTGTCTTTGTCCTCTCTTCGTTGAGCTTCGACGAGCAGGAGGAATGGGCCATGGCTGGAACCGATTCGCAGGACGGTGTCAGCGCGGCGTTCGATGGGGGCGGGTTCGGTCAGATCTGTTGATAGCAAGACGACTTCGTGGGGATCTGGGAACGGTAGGCCAAGGGTGCGGAAGGCGCGGGCGAAGGTGCCGGGGTCGTGTTGGAAGAGGCGGTGCATTGCCTCGTGTTGAGGACTGACCATAGTGGTCAAAGTAGTCCTGGATGCGAAAGTTTGTTCGGGTTGGGCGATCTCGTCCGGTCAGGGACGGCGGGTCCATGGACACGCCTGGCTGGTGTCGGGCAACTCGCTGGCGAGCTGGGCGGGTGTATGAGAACGGTGCTGGGAGAGTGGGGGTTTCGGGGTGGGGGTTCGAATTCCGGTTGCGCGCTGGTGAATTCGTGGCCAAGCTGGGGTGAATCGGTCGTAGAATCGCAGGCGAGGGGTTGTCTCATGGTCAAGCGGATGCGGTCGTTCGGGGTGGCTTTGTTGGTTGCTGCGTCGGTGCTGATGGCGGGGTGTGATTCGGGGCCGCCGGCGAGCACGGGGGTGACGATCGGTCCGGTGCAGCCGATGCCGCCGAAGGCCGCGGAGATCACGAGTGCGCCGAACCAGCGCGGGGATCAATCCTGTGATGCGACAGCGAGTTTGCGGCCCGGTGGGTTGCCGCCGCGTGCGGCGATGCCTGCGGGGAGTTCGATGGCGCAGATCGTGGCCAATGGGCGGGTGCGGGTCGGGGTGGCGCAGGACGGGTATCTGTTCGGGTTCCGGAATCCGCGCACCGGGGCACTCGAAGGGTTCGATATCGATATCGCCAGGGAGCTCGCGCGCGATCTGTTCGGCGATGATTCGAAGATCGATCTGGTGCCGTTGAGTTCGGCGGAGCGGATTCCGGCGCTGCGGAGCGGGCGGGTGGATCTGGTGGTGAACTCCTTCTCCACGACCTGTGAGCGGGACAAAGAGATCGACTTCTCCGCGGTGTACTACGTGTCCGAGCAGAAGATTCTGGTCGTCGCGAGTTCCGGAATTCGGTCCGGCGCGGACCTCGCAGGGAAGCGGGTGTGCAGTGTCACCGGCACGACATCGCTCGAGCCGCTGTTCGCGCTGCAGAACCGGCCGACGGTGATCGGTATGCAGACCTGGACCGACTGCTTGGTCGCGCTGCAGCAGGGAGCCGCCGACGCGATCAGCACCGACGCGCCGATCCTGCACGGCCTGGCGCTGCAGGACAACAATCTGGCGGTGGTCGGCCCGCCGATGGCGTTCGACTCCTATGCCATCGGAATCCCGGACGGCAAGACCGATCTGGTCCGCTTCGTGAACGCGAGCCTGGACCGGATGCGGGCCGACGGCACCTGGCAAGCGCTGTATCAGAAGCATCTGAGCCGGCTCGGTCCGTCGCCCGGGCCACCCAGCCCGAAGTACAAGGACTGAAAGGCAATACAGCCCGTGCCGTGAAATCTTGTCGGCGGGCTGGCGTAGGGTTTTGTGCCGTGGCGCGACTACGAGATCGCTATGAGGCCTTACTGCTGGACCTGGACGGCACGCTGTACCGGGGTCCAGTGGTGATCGATGGTGCGCCGGAGGCGCTGGCCGACGCGGCGCGGGAGCAGCGCCTCGTCTATGTCACGAACAACGCCAGCCGGGCGCCGGAAACGGTGGCCGAGCATCTGGCGGAGCTCGGCTTCCCCGCCACCACCGAGGACGTGGTGACCAGCGCGCAGGCGGCCGCCCGCCTGCTGGCCGAGCAGCTCGAACCCGGCGCGACCGTGCTGGTGGTGGGCTCCGACGATCTCGCCGCCGAGGTCAACGCGGTGGGCCTGCAACCGATCCGCCGCTTCAACGGCAACGCGCCGGCCGCTGTGGTGCAAGGACATTCACCGCAGACGGGCTGGCCGGACCTGGCCGAGGCCGCCTACGCGCTCAGCGCCGATGCGCTGTGGATCGCGGCCAACACCGATAAGACGCTGCCGAACGAGCGCGGTCTCGCCCCGGGCAACGGCTCGATGGTGGCCGCCCTGCGCACCGCATCCGGCCGGGAGCCGATCGTCGCGGGCAAACCGTTCGCCCCGCTCATGGAAGACGCGCTGCACCGGGCCGGCACCCGCAGCGCACTCGTCGTCGGCGACCGCCTGGACACCGACATCGAAGGCGCCAATACCGTCGGCCTGGATTCGCTGCTCGTCCTGACCGGCGTGAGCACCCTCGCCGAACTACGCGATGCTCCCGACGAACTGATCCCCACTTTCGTCGCGGATTCCCTGGACGCCCTGAACCACCCGCCTGTCGACTTCGAGCCGGACGGCGACCTGGCCGAGCGCCTGCGGCGCCACCCCGGCCGAGCGGTGACGGTGCGCGCGTCCGAAATCCGATAGCGTTGTGCCCACGATGACTACTCCGTTGCCTTCCCGATTGGACGAGGAATGACCGCGCCCGGCTTCGATGGACCCCGTCCCGGCGTCCCAATGCCGGGGCAGCATCTCGCGGCGCAGGTCCGCCCGGAAGCCGCCGACCCGGCCCGCATCAGCGCCGAGATCGACAGTCTGCTCGCCGAACTCGAGGCCCGCCCCGACGCCTACGACTCGGCGGAAACCGGCGTCGACATCACCCGCCGAGCCCGCATCCTGGAGCAGGCGCACGAGGTGCTGGTGCAGGCCCTTGCCACGGTGGACAAGATCTGAGGTGGCCAAGCGCGCGCGGGTGGACGCCGAACTGGTTCGCCGCGGGTTGGCGCGATCGCGGGAGCACGCGGTCGAGCTGATCGGCGCGGGCCGCGTCCTGATCAGTGGAGCGGTGGCGACGAAACCGGCGACCCAGGTCGATCCGGCCGCTCCGCTGCTGGTGCGGGAAGAACCCGACGAGGTGTCGTGGGCGTCGCGGGGCGCGCACAAGCTGATCGGCGCTCTGGCGGCGTTCGAGCCACAGGGCGTCACCGTCGCGGGTAAGCGTTGTCTCGATGCGGGGGCGTCGACGGGTGGTTTCACCGACGTGCTGCTGTCCAAAGACGCCAAAGAAGTGGTTGCAGTCGACGTCGGCTACGGCCAGCTGGTCTGGCGCCTGCAGAACGACGACCGGGTGCGGGTTTTCGACCGCACCAATGTCCGCAGTATCACTCCCGAATCCATCGGCGGCACAGTCGAATTGGTAGTCGGCGATCTGTCGTTCATCTCCCTGGCCCTGGTGCTGCCCGCGCTGGCGGCCTGCGCCGCACCGGGCGCGGACCTGCTGCCGATGGTGAAACCACAGTTCGAGGTCGGCAAGGAACGCCTCGGCACCGGCGGTGTAGTGCGCGACCCGGCTTTACGTGCCGAAACCGTGCGCGACGTCGCCGCGGCCGCCGCCCAGCTGGGGTTGCGTACGCTCGGCGTGGTGGCCAGTCCACTGCCCGGTCCTTCGGGCAATGTCGAATATTTCCTGTGGCTGCGCAAGGATGGGCAGTTCAGCTATGACGCCGACGAGGTTGCTGCCTTGGTCGAGCGTGCGGTCGAGGAGGGTCCACAGTGAGCGCGGAACCGACAGGCCGGGAAATCCTGCTGATCTCACACCCGGGGCGAGCCGAGATCATCGAAACCGCGCACCGGGTCGCGAAGATCTTCGCCGACGCCGGGATCGGTTTGCGGGTACTGGCCGACGAAGCCGACAGCACCCGCTTCGAATGCGAGGACCCCACCCGGGACGTGCGGGCGCTCGCCGAACCCGGCGGGTATCCGGCCACGGTGGTCAACCACTGCCCGGACGCGGCGGTCGGCTGCGAAATGGTGCTGGTGCTCGGCGGAGATGGCACCTTCCTGCGCGCCGCCGAACTCGCGCGGTCCGCGGCGGTGCCGGTGCTGGGAATCAACCTGGGCCGCATCGGTTTTCTCACCGAGGCCGAGGCCGAGCACCTGGACGAGGCGCTGGCCCAGGTGGTACGCGGCGACTACCGCATCGAACACCGCATGACCATCGATCTGACTGTCCGGGTGAACGACGAGATCGTCGAAACCGGCTGGGCGCTCAACGAAGCCAGCATCGAGAACGCCTCCCGCATGGGCGTGCTCGAGGTGGTGCTGGAGGTCGACGGCCGCCCGGTGTCCTCGTTCGGCTGCGACGGTGTCCTCATCTCCACTCCGACGGGTTCGACGGCTTACGCGTTCTCCGCGGGCGGCCCGGTCGTGTGGCCGGAACTCGAAGCGCTGCTGGTGATTCCGAGCAACGCGCACGCTTTGTTCGCGCGCCCGCTGGTGACCAGCCCGGACTCGCGGATCGCCGTCGAGTCGGTCGCCACCGGGCACGATGCGATAGTTTTCCTGGATGGCAGGCGCACCATGGCCTTGCCGCGCGGGGGCCGGGTGGAAGCGGTCCGCGGCGCCGAACCGGTGCGCTGGGTGCGGTTGGATTCCGCGCCCTTCGCGGACCGGATGGTGCGCAAGTTCCAATTGCCCGTGACCGGCTGGCGCGGCCGACGGCGAACGGAGAGCTCGAATGCTGACCGAGATCAGGATTGACGGCTTAGGCGTCATATCCACTGCCACAGCGCAATTCCACGAGGGCCTGACCGTCCTCACCGGTGAGACCGGCGCCGGCAAGACCATGGTCGTCACCAGCCTGCACCTGCTCAGCGGGGCGCGGGCCGACGCCGGCCGAGTCCGGCTGGGCGCGGCGCGTGCGGTGGTGGAGGGCCGGTTCACCGTCGAGGACGTCAATGACGCCGCCCGCACCGAGGTCGGTGAGGTGCTGGAAGCCGCTGCGGCGCAAGCCGATGACGACGGCAGCGTCATCGCGATCCGCACTGTCGGCAGCGACGGGCGTTCCCGCGCGCACCTGGGTGGCCGCAGCGTGCCCGCCTCGGTGCTCGCCGATTTCACCGCGCCGCTGCTCACCGTGCACGGCCAGAACGATCAGCTCCGCCTGCAACGCCCCGAGCAGCAGCTCGGCGCGCTGGACCAGTTCGCCGGTGACACCATCGGCCCGCTGCTGCGCAAATACGGGGTGGCCCGGCGCTCTTGGCTGGACGCGCGGTCGGAACTGCTGGAACGGACCGCGCGCAGCCGCGAACTCGCACTCGAAGCCGACCGGCTGCAGTACGCGCTCAACGAAATCGACGCGGTCGCACCGGAACCCGGTGAGGACAAGCGCATCCTGGACGAGGTGCGCCGCCTCAGTGACCTGGATTCCCTGCGGGAAGCCGCCGCCACCTCGCACGACGCACTGGCCGGCCCGGCCGATGCCCCAGAAGACCATTCGGGCGCGCTGGCCGCGCTCGGCCTGGCCCGCGCGCGCATCGAGTCCTCGGACGACCCGAAGCTGACCGCGCTCGCACCGCGCCTGGCGGACGCCATCGCGGTGGTGGTCGACGTGACCACCGAACTGAGCAGCTACCTTTCGGATCTGCCCTCGGATCCGGGCGCGCTCGATTCGCTGCTCACCCGGCAGGCCGAATTGAAGGGCCTGACCCGCAAGTACGCCTCCGATGTCGACGGTGTGATCGCGTGGGCTGAAGACGCCCGCACCCGCCTCGGCTCGCTGGACGTTTCCGAGGAAGCTCTCGCGAAACTGTCCGCCGAGGTCGATATCGCCGCGGAACGGGTCAGCGAGGCGGCACGCAAACTGACCACGGCCCGCACGAAGTCGGCGGGCAAACTGGCCTCGGCGGTCAGCGCCGAACTGGGCGGCTTGGCAATGGGCAAGGCGCGCTTGGAAGTTGAAGTGCGCCCGGTACCCGCGAGCCCGCAGGATTCGGCGCCGCTCACCGTCGGAGGCAAGGAATTGCACGCCGGTCCGGCCGG
Organism: Nocardia sp. XZ_19_385; assembly: GCF_015355755.1. NCBI lineage: Bacteria > Bacillati > Actinomycetota > Actinomycetes > Mycobacteriales > Nocardiaceae > Nocardia > Nocardia sp. XZ_19_385. The sequence goes on along the minus strand of NZ_JACVEE010000006.1, from coordinate 286,354 downwards.
TGTGGACGAGGTCGAATTCCGTCTGTCCGCCCATTCCGGCGCGCAGTCACTTCCGTTGAGCAAGAGCGCATCCGGCGGTGAGCTCTCCCGCGTGATGCTGGCGCTGGAAGTAGTTCTCGCCAGCTCCGATCACGGTGCCACGATGGTCTTCGACGAGGTCGACGCTGGTGTCGGCGGTCGCGCGGCGGTCGAGATCGGACGCCGGCTGGCCCGGCTCGCTCGCACCCATCAGGTCATCGTGGTGACCCACCTGCCCCAGGTCGCGGCTTTCGCCGACACGCACCTGGTCGTCGACAAGTCCGACGACGGAAAAGGCAAGGTGAACAGTGGTGTTCGCGCCCTGACCAAGGACGAGCGCGTCATCGAACTGGCCCGCATGCTGGCCGGCCTCGACGACACCGAGACCGGCCGCGCGCACGCGGAGGAGCTGCTCGAAACTGCGAAGGCTGCCCGCCTCCCCGCGACTTCAGGCCAGGCCTAGGAGCGGGGCCGAGCAGCGTTGGCGGCCGCCGGTTTCGGAGGTCGTCGAGTCTGCCCGTCCCCGACGAGTTACCCATGTACTCGCGAAATCAGTTGTCGCCGAGCATGTCAGGGCGCCAGCGTCGAACGCTCCCCGCAGTTGGGTAGCGACTGCTAGGCCAAGGCCTTCTTTGCGCCGCTGAGGAATTGGTTGATGAGGGTCTTCAGGCCCAGCTCGAGTACCTTGGCGGGCACCGGCAGCTTCGGCTCGGATTCCATCGTGTAGTTCACCACCGTGCTGTTGTTGTCCGCGTCGGCGAATGTGATCGTGCCGACGTGCCGCTTCACCGGCGCACCCGCGATGATCTTGTACTCCATCCGCTCGTTGGGGACCAGCTGCGTGGTCTCCTCGGTGATGCCGAGCCCGCCGACGCCGATCAGGTACTGAGCGCCCACACCGGAGGCGGCGCCCGCACCCGGCTTCTTCAGCGTGAAGTTCACGACCGGCAGGTAGGGGGCGATGCCGTCGCGTTCGGTGAAGAACTTGTAGACGACGTCGCGCGGGGCGGCGATGACCGTCTCGACCGTGCTGGTAACCATGGCGCAATCTCCTGTTCGAACTGTCTGTGACGGAAGCATATAGGTATTGACTCAACGTCTCGTGACGTCGGGCACCCCGTGCCTTCTCGACTTTCGCCTGTCCGACTTGCCGGTTATGCTCATGCCCGATTTCAAACTGCCTGGCGGCCTGCATTTTTGGCGGAAGATCGGAATTTGTCACAGACATTGAATCCTGACGGCGAGCTATACAAACCCGCTGCATCGGGCCCGCGATTGCCCTATCGGACTCTACTTATCTGCCTCGGCGTGAGCGCCGCCGTGGTCGCCGCCGCCGTCTGGGCCGCGCCCGGCGATTTCCGGATCCCGTTGCTGGTCGGCGCCGTGCTCGCCGCGCTGCTGGTCAGCGCGAGTGTGACCGCCGCCGTGTACTTCCGCGAGGAGGCGCAGCGCACCCGCCGGACGGCGGCGACCTCCAATACCGATGCCGCGGCGATCATCGCGGCGGCGAACGAGGCCACCACCAAGCAGGCCTGGGAGATCAAGAACAGCGAGAACCGCAGGGCCGCCGCCATGGCCGCCTTCGCCGGCGCCGCGGGCCGCATGCAGGCGATGACCACCTCCATGCTGGCCGAACTGCGCGAGATGGAGCACCGCCACGCCGACCCCAAGGTGCTCGCCGACCTGCTCGAACTCGATCACCGCACCGCCCAGGCGGGTCGCCTGGCCGACAGCATCGCGGTCCTCAGTGGTGCCCGCACCGGCCGGCGCTGGGCCAAACCCATTGCGATGGAATCGATTCTGCGCGGCGCCATGGGCCGGGTGGCGGGCTATCAGCGGGTGCGGATGCGCGCGGTCGCCGAGATCGCGGTCGCGGGGCACGCCGCCGAGGGCCTGATGCACACGCTGGCCGAACTGCTCGACAACGCTTGCAACTTCTCCCCGCCCACCACCGAGGTGCATGTCTACGCCGCCGAGGTGCCCGCGGGCGTGGTCATCACCATCGAGGACTCCGGCCTGGTCATGAGCGAATCGGCGCTGCGCCGCGCCGAACAGGCGGTCTCCGGGCAGAGCTCGGACGGCCGTGGCCGCGGCAGCGACCTGTCCTCGCTGACCGGCACTCGGCTGGGTCTGGCCGTGGTCGGGCACCTGGCCCGCAAGCACGGCCTCACCGTGTCCTACCGGCCCTCCGCGATCGGCGGCACCGCCGTGGTCGTGGTGGTCCCGCGCGATCTGACCGCCCGCCTGGAGCGCACCACCGCGCCGATGACCGCCCTCGGCCCGCAGACCACGGGGCGCAACCGGATCGTCGAAGCCCTGGAACCCGTTGCCGCGCAAACCTCCCCGCAGCTCACCGTGCCGGAACCACTGCCGGTGGGTACCGAAACCACCTCCGGGGTTGTCGATTCCGGATTACCGAAGCGCCGTCGCGGCAGCACACTGGCCGCGGTGCACCCCGAGGGTCTGCCCGACGCCCGGATGGAACCCACTCCACCCCCGCCCTTGTCCCGGCCCTCGGCCTTCGGCGCCTTCCAGCGCGCCGTCGCCCCCCGCGACACGACTCCGGACACCTCCTCGACCAGCAACGGCGCTGACGCTCTACCCCCTGCCCCTTCAGTAGCCGTGGAGAACGAACGATGACAACCACCGTGCCGTCCCAGCTGGGATGGCTCCTGGAACAACTGCTGACCCGCACCCCCGGAACCCGCCACGCGCTACTGCTGTCCGGCGATGGCCTCAAGATCTGCCACACCCCCGAACTCAGCATCGACAGCGCCGACCAGCTGGCCGCCATCTCGGCCGGAATCCAGAGCCTCGCGCACGGCGCCTCCGTCGAATTCGGTAACGGCCGCGGCGGTGTGCGCCAGTCCATGACCGAGTTCTACGGCGGCATCCTGTTCGTCGTCGAGGCCGGGATGGGCGCGCATATCGCGGTCGTCGCCGGCGAGGACGCCGATGCCGGCCTGATCGGGCACAACATGCGGGAGCTGGTCGAGCAGCTCGGCCACTATCTCGCGGCCACGCCGCGGGTCGGATCGGCGAGACCGTGAGTCCCCGACCCGGGCGCGACGACGATCCGGACCGGCTCTACACACTGACCGGCGGCCGCAGTAAGCCGGATTCCGACAGCTTCGATCTGGTCACCCTGGTGGTCACCGAATCGGATCCGAGCCCGGGCATGCAGTCCGAGCACGTGGCGATCCTGCGGATGTGCACCGCGCCGACCGCGGTCGTCGAGATCGCGGCGGAGCTGCGCCTGCCCGTCGGCATCGCCACCATCCTGCTCTCGGATCTGCTGGACATGGGCAAGATCACCGTGCGGCATCCACAGAGTGTTCCGAGTTCGCCTGGTGCGCCGTGGACTTCGCTGCCGGACGCCTCCACTCTCGAGAAGGTGCTCGTTGGACTTCGCAAGCTCTGACACCCGCCCGGCCCGGGCCGACGCGCCACTGCACGCCAGTACCAGCCAAGGTCTGAAGGTGGTCATCGTCGGCGGTTTCGGGGTCGGCAAGACCACTCTGGTGCGGTCGGTCAGCGAGATCCGCCCGCTCGACACCGAGGCGACGATGACGCAGAGCAGCGTCGGCATCGACGACCTGAGCGCGGTGCGCGGAAAGTCCACCACCACAGTCGCTTTCGACTTCGGCCGGATCTCCATCGACGACGAGCACGTGCTGTACCTGTTCGGCGCGCCCGGGCAGGAACGGTTCTGGTTCCTGTGGGATCGGTTGTTCGCCGGTGCGCTGGGCGCGATCGTGCTGGTGGATCAGCGCCGCATCGCCGACTCCTGGTACGCCATCGATCGACTGGAATCCACCGGGACGCCGTTCATCGTGGCGTGCAACAACTTCGGTGGCGGGCATCGGCTCGAAGACGTCCGTGACGCGCTGGATCTGGATCCGCGGGTGCCGTTGGTCGACTGTGACGCCCGCTCGCGCGAGTCGAGCAAGGAGGTGCTGATCGCCCTGGTCGAGCACCTCTACGCAGCTAGGGAGGAACACGTCGGATGACGATGCCCCGATTCACCGAAGACAACCGGCAGCCGGGTGATGCCGGCTTCGATGTCCCCTTCACCGGCAACAGCGCGCCCGCGGGCTGCCCGGTGCAACACGACTCGGGGGCGGTTCCGCTCAGCGGCCCACGGTTCCATACCGATCCGCAGCAGCTCTACCGCGAGATGCGCCGCGAGCACGGCCCGATCGTCGAAGTCGAGCTGCCGGGTGGTTTCCCGGCCTGGCTGGTCGTCGGCTACCGCGAACTGCATCAGGTGACCAGCGATCCGGAGCTGTTCCCGCGCGATGTCGGACTGTGGAATCAGTGGCCCAACATCCCCGAGGACTGGCCGCTGCTGCCCATGGTCGGGCACCCCATGCCCTCGATCTACTTCACCGCCGGCGCCGAGCACCGCCGGCACGTGTCGATGGTGGAACCGGCGCTGGAGTCGGTGGACCCGTTCGAATTGCGCCGTACCTGTGAGGAAATCGCCGATCACCTGATCGACGGGTTCTGCGGTCGTGGTTCGGCCGAGATCGTCACCGACTACGCCGAGCCGCTGCCGGTGCTGGTGCTCGCCCGGATCATGGGCTTCCCGGACGAGGAAGGCCCCGAGCTGGCCTGGGTCATGAAGACCTTCACCGACGGCGGCGCCGACGCCCAGCAGGCGCACCTGCGTTTCGCCGAGCTGTGCGGGAAGCTGATGGCCACCAAGAAGGCCGCGCCGGACAACGATCTGACGTCGCGGATGCTGGCGCATCCGGAGCCGTTCTCCGATCAGGAGTACGTCATGGACGTCATGGCGGTCACCGCCGCCGGGTACCTGCCGACCGCGGACTGGATCGGAAACTCGGTGCGGCTCATGCTCACCGACGACCGGTTCGCCGCGGCGCTCGGCGGGGGCCGGCGCAGTGTCGGGCAGGCCATGAACGAGGTGCTCTGGGAAGACACCCCGACCCAGATCCTGGCCGGACGCTGGGCCGCGCGCGACACCCGGCTCGCCGACAAGATCATCCGCGCCGGTGACCTGCTGCTGCTCGGCCTGGGCGCGGCCAATGCCGATCCGCATGTGCGCCAGCATGTCTCGGTGGGCGCCGAACCGGCGCACTCCGGCAACAGCGCGCACTTCTCCTTCAGCTACGGCGAATACCGCTGCCCGTTCCCGGCGCAGCAGATCGCCGAGATCATCGCCCGGACCGGAATCGAAGTGCTGCTGGACCGGCTGCCCGATATCGATCTCGCCGTCCCCGCACAGACCCTGGTGCGCCGTCCCTCCGCGTTCCTGCGCGGAATGACCTCGCTACCAGTTCTTTTCACCCCAGTTCGTGCAGTCGGAGGGACGCTGTAATGCAGGAATGTCCACATATGGAGACCATCACCATCGATCCGATGGTCGGTGATCTCGTGGGGGAGACCGCGCGCCTGCGCGCGGCCGGACGCCTGGCCAAGATCGATCTGCTCGGGGTTCCGGCCTGGACCGTGACCGAGCACGCGCTGGCTCGCCAGCTGCTCACCGACACCCGCCTGGTCAAGGACATCAACGCCTGGTCGCTGTGGAGCACCGGCGCGGTCACCGATCAGTGGCCGCTGATCGGCATGATCCTGGTGGACCGCTCGATGTTCAGCGTGGACGGCCAGGAGCACCGGCGACTACGCCTGAAGACCACCCAGGCGCTGAGCCGCAAGCGCCTCGAGGATCTGCGGCCGACCATCGAGGCCATCACCGCCGAGCTGCTCGACGACCTGGAGAAGGCCGGCGAGGACGGCGCTGTCGTCGATTTGAAGACGGTGTTCGCCTATCCGCTGCCGATGCGGGTCATCGGCAAGCTCATGGGCGTGAATCCGGCCGACGAGGCGATGCTGCTGGGCTGGTACAAGAAGTTCTTCTCGGTGATGACCCCGCAGGACGAGCGGCTGCGGGTGATCGCCGACATGGACGTCTACTTCACGAACATGGTGAAGGAGAAGACGGCCACCCCGACCGACGATCTCACCTCCGCGCTCATTCAGGCCACCGACGGCGGCGAACCGCTCACCGAGGAAGAGGTGATCGGCAACCTGAAGGCGCTGGTCGCCGCAGGCCACGAAACCACCGTCAGCCTGATCGTGAACGCGGTGCGCGCGCTGGCCGCCCACCCCGAGCAGCTGTCCGCGCTGCGGACCGGCGAGCGGGAGTGGACCGAGGCGGTGGAGGAGACGCTGCGCTACGACGGCCCGGTGAACCATCTGCTGATGCGGTTCGCCACCGAGGACATCACCGTCGGCGATGTGGTGATCGAGAAGGGTGACGGTGTGGTCATGTCCTACCGCGCCATCGGCCGCGATACCGACCTGCACGGCGCCGACGCCGACGCGTTCGATCTCACCCGCCCGACCGCGGGCCGCAACATGTCCTTCGGGTACGGCCCGCACATCTGCCCGGGCGCCGCACTGGCCCGGATGGAGGCCGGAATCGCCTTGCCCGCCTTGTTCGCCCGCTTCCCGGAACTGCGACCCGCAGTGCCCGACAGCGAGCTGGTAAACCTGCCGGTTATGACCCAGAACGACCTCGCGGCGTTCCCGATCCACCTCGGTAATTAAGGCGCGACCTGGGAGTATGGTCGGCGCGCCTCCACTAAAGGTTGAGGTTTTGTGACCATCATCGGCCCATGAAGATGTTGGCTCTGTTGTCGAGGAACACCGAAACGCTACCCGGTCTGACCGGTGTAGCCCGGGTGGATCGCAACACCCGGCGTCTGCTGCGGCGGGTCGGTCCAGGCGATGTCGTCGTGCTCGACGAACTCGATCTGGACCGGCTCACAGCCGATCGGCTCGTCGCGGCCGGAGTCGTCGCGGTCATCAACACCGCGCCGTCGATCTCCGGGCGCTACCCCAATCTCGGCCCGGAAACCTTGGTGGCCAACGGGGTTCTGCTGCTGGACACTGCCTGCCCGGACGCCTTCAGCAGAGTCAAGGACGGCAGCAAGTTGCGCATCGACGCGGGTGTCGTCTACGCGGACAAGCTGACCAAGAAGGAGCCGGAGGTGCTGCTCGAGGGGGTCGAGCTCACCGACGCCGTCATCGTCGAGCGGATGGTGGAGGCCCGCACCGGGCTCGCCGATCATCTGGAAGCGTTCGCGGGCAACGCCATCGAGTTCATTCGCACCGAAAGCCCGCTGCTCATCGATGGGGTGGGCATTCCGCAGTTGCAGCTGTCGATGAAGGATCGCCACGTGGTGGTGGTCGCCGACGGGCCCGAGCACGCGGCCGATCTCAAGGCGCTCAAGCCGTTCATCAAGGAGTACGCGCCGGTCATGGTCGGCGTCGGCGCGGGGGCCGACACCCTGGTCAAGCAGGGTTATCACCCGGATCTGATCGTCGGCGATCCGGAGGAAATCACTACCGCCACTTTGAAATCCGGCGCCGAGGTGATCCTGCCCGCCGACACCGACGGCCACGCCAAAGGCCTGGAACGGATCCAGGACCTGGGCATCGGCGCCACCACCTTCCCGTCCTCGGGCGCACCCGCCGACCTGGCGCTGCTGCTGGCCGGACATCACGACGCCGCGCTGATCGTCACCGCCGGCGCCCCCGCGTCCCTGGACGACTTCTTCGACGCCGGCCGCCGGGACAGCTGCCCCGCCACCTTCCTGACCCGGCTCAAGCTCGGCACCAAGCTGATGGACGCCAAAGCCGTGGCCACGCTGTATCGCAGCCGGATGTCCGGGGTCGCCATCTCGATGGTGGTGCTGGCCGCGCTGATCGCGATCATCGTGGTGCTGCTGGCCTCGAATTCGGCCGGCGAGGTCCTGGACTGGGTGAGCCTCACCTGGGACCGCGCGCTGCTGCGGGCTCGGGACACCGTTCACGGCCTGCTCTGATCGCCAAGCTCCCGACCCGCAACGGAGGATCATGATTTCGGCTCGCCAGCACCTGATCTCGATCGTCGGCATCTTCCTGGCCCTCGCCATCGGCGTGGTGCTGGGTTCGCAGACCTTGGCGGCGGACATGCTCACCGGACTGCGCTCGGACAAGACCGAACTGCGTCAGCAGGTCGACAGTCTCGGCGAACAGAACCGCCGCCAGACCGACGAACTCGAGGCCGCCGACCGGTTCATCGCCGGATCCTCCGGCCGCATCCTCGCGGGCGCGCTGGCCGACCGCACCGTCGCGGTGTTCACCACCCCCGACGCCGACCCCGCCGACGTGGAAGCGGTCTCGCGCGGCCTGGAAACCGCGGGCGCCGCCATCACCGGCCGCATCGCCCTCACCGACGCCTTCCTCGACGCCGGCGAAGGCGACCGCATGCGCACCTCGCTCACCAACGTCATCCCGGCAGGCGCCCAGCTGCGCACCGGCGCTGTCGACCAGGCCAGCCTGGCCGGTGACCTGCTCGGCCTGGTTTTGCTGCTCGACCCGGCCAACACGCAACCCCGCAGCACCCCCGAAGAACTGGCCCTGGTGCTGGAAACCTTGCGCGGCGGCGGCTTCCTCGCCTACGGCGACACCCCGAACCGCGCGGCCCAGCTCGCCCTCGTCATCACCGGCAACGGCGCGCGATCCGCCGAGAACAACCAGGGCGCCAACATCGCCAGGTTCGCCGGCGCGCTGCGTGCCCGCGGCGCCGGCACCGTCCTCGCGGGCCGCGCGGGCGCCGCCGAAGGCCCTGGCCCCATCGCCGAAGTGCGCTCCGACTCGGTCCTGGCCACCACCGTCACCACCGTCGACCATCTGGACCGCGAGATCGGCCGCGTCACCACCGTCCTCGGCTTGTCCGAGCAGCTCAACGGCGGCGCGGGCCGCTACGGCACCGGCACCAAAGCCACTTCCCTCACCTTCGCCGCCCTGCCCCAGTAGCGAGCGACGGATCGCACCGAGCCGAACGTGACGTTCGGCTCATCAGGCGTGGGAAGGTACCGGGGCATCCAAAGGTCAGCTGCGGAATGAAGCTTCGGCGACTTATGGGCAAACGCGCGTGGCGTTGGAACGCCGGGGGCAAACAGTGTTACCGTGAAGACCCGTGGGTCAAACACGGATTCAGGCGCGAACTGCCACGAAACATATCTTCGTCAGCGGTGGTGTCGCCTCCTCATTGGGCAAAGGCCTTACCGCTTCCAGCCTCGGTCAGCTGCTGACGGCGCGCGGTTTGCGCGTCACGATGCAGAAACTCGACCCTTACCTGAACGTCGATCCCGGCACCATGAATCCGTTCCAGCACGGAGAGGTGTTCGTGACCGAGGACGGCGCCGAGACCGATCTCGACGTCGGCCACTACGAGCGGTTCCTGGACCGCGACCTGTCCCGGGACGCCAATGTCACCACGGGGCAAATCTATTCGTCGGTCATCGCCAAGGAACGCCGCGGCGAGTACCTCGGTGACACGGTGCAGGTCATCCCGCACATCACCGACGCCATCAAGGCCCGCATCCTGGCGATGCAGGGCCCCGATCTGCAGGGCCACTCCCCGGACGTGGTGATCACCGAAATCGGCGGCACCGTCGGCGATATCGAGTCCCAGCCGTTCATCGAGGCGGCGCGCCAGATCCGCCACGACGTGGGCCGCGACAACGTCTTCTTCCTGCACGTCTCGCTGGTGCCCTACCTCGCCCCCTCCGGCGAGCTCAAGACCAAGCCGACCCAGCACTCGGTGGCGATGCTGCGCAGCATCGGCATCCAGCCCGACGCGCTGATCCTGCGGTGTGACCGGGACGTGCCGCAGGCGCTCAAATCCAAGATCGCGCTGATGTGTGACGTCGATGTCGACGCCTGCATCTCCACCCCGGACGCGCCGTCGATCTACGACATTCCGAAGGTGCTGCACCGCGAAGGCTTGGACGCCTACGTGGTGCGCCGCCTGGGTCTGCCGTTCCGCGACGTGGACTGGACGGTGTGGGGCGATCTGCTGGAGCGGGTGCACAACTCGCGTGAGACGGTCGAGGTCGCGCTGGTCGGCAAGTATGTCGACCTGCCGGACGCGTACCTGTCGGTGACCGAGGCGCTGCGCGCGGGTGGTTTCGCGCACCGGGCCAAGGTGCAGATCCGCTGGGTCCCCTCCGACGAATGCGAGACCGAAGCCGGTGCGATCGCCGCGCTGCGTGATGTGGACGCGGTGCTGATCCCCGGCGGGTTCGGTATCCGCGGCATCGAGGGCAAGGTCGGCGCGATCCGCTACGCCCGCACCCGCGGCATCCCGCTGCTGGGCCTGTGCCTGGGTCTGCAGTGCGTGGTCATCGAGGCGGCCCGCTCGGTCGGCCTGGACGACGCCAACTCGGCCGAGTTCGAGCCCGACACAAAGCATCCCGTCATCTCCACGATGGCCGACCAGAAGGACGCCGTGGCCGGCGCCGCCGATCTCGGCGGCACCATGCGCCTGGGCGCCTACCCGGCGACCCTCACCCCGGGTTCGGTGGTGGCCCAGGCCTACGGCGCCGAGCAGGTCTCCGAACGGCACCGGCATCGCTTCGAGGTGAACAACGCCTACCGCGACCGGATCGCCAAGAGCGGCTTGGAATTCAGCGGCACCTCGCCCGACGGGCATCTGGTGGAGTTCGTGGAATACCCTGCGGATGTACACCCGTTCTTCGTCGCCACCCAGGCGCACCCGGAGCTCAAGAGCCGTCCCACCCGTCCGCATCCGCTGTTCGCGGCGCTGGTCGAGGCGGCACTGAACTACAAGGCGGCCGAACGGCTTCCGGTGGACCTGACCGGTGCCGACGAACTCGCGGGTGCGGACAAGTAATTCATGACAGACAGAGGGGGAGCGGTGCCGGGCAGCCACGATTTCGAGACGGTGTCCAGTAAGACCGTGTACAGCGGGGCCATCCTCGCTCTGCGGTTGGACCAGGTGGCCATGCCCGGCGGCCGCGTCGCCGAACGCGAAGTGATCGAGCATCACGCCGCGGTCGCCGTCGCCGCCCTCGATGACGACGACAACGTGGTGCTGATCAACCAGTACCGGCATCCGATCGGCCGGCGGTTGCTGGAACTGCCGGCCGGTCTGCTCGACGTGCCCGGTGAAGATCCCCTCGAAGCGGCCAAGCGTGAGCTGGCCGAGGAGACCGGGTTGGCCGCGCGGGAATGGTCGGTGCTGGTCGACGTGGCGCTCTCGCCGGGATTCACCGACGAGGCGCTGCGGGTCTATCTGGCGCGCGGACTCTACGAAACCGAGCGTCCCGAACCGGAATTCGAAGAGGCCGACATCGGCGTCACCGTGATGAAGGTGGATCAGGCGGTGCAGGCCGCGCTCGCGGGCGAGATCGTCAACGCGTCGGCGGTTGCCGGGGTGCTCGCGTTGGCGGCCTCGCGCGCCGGAAACCTGCCGCTGCGTCCGGCCGACGCACCGTGGCCAGGACAACCCACCGAATTCCTGCGCCGTAAAGCAGCACAGCGGTCCGAAGACTGACAGGATCGCTGCGTGCTCGTACGCGAGATCGACGCCTATCTCGACCATCTCGCTGTCGAACGCGGCGCGGCCCGCAACACCCTGGGCGCCTATCGCCGTGATCTGGGCCGCTATCGCGACTACCTCGCCGAGCGTGGGATCGACGGACTGGACCGGGTCGCCGAAGCCGATGTCGCCGAATTCACCATGGCCTTGCGGGCCGGAGCGGAGAATCATCCGCCGCTGGCCGCCAGTTCGGTGGCCCGCGCGCTGATCGCGGTGCGCGGATTGCATCGATTCGCCGCCGCCGAAGGTTTGACCACCACCGATGTGGCGCATGCGGTGAAACCACCGGCTCCGGGGCGGCGGCTGCCGAAAGCGTTGCCCTACGACAAGGTTCTGCGCCTGCTGGAGGCTGCGGGCGGGGACGCCGGGAACGACGGCGGCCCGCGCGGCCTACGGGATCGGGCGCTGCTCGAGTTGCTGTATTCCACGGGCGCACGGATTTCCGAGGTCGTCGGACTCGATGTCGACGATCTCGACACCGGCGAACGCTCGGTTGTCTTGCATGGCAAGGGCGGTAAACAGCGCATGGTGCCGATCGGGCGGCCCGCGCTCGCGGCGGTCGACGCCTATCTCGTGCGCGGACGCCCGATGCTCGCCGCAGCCGGAAAAGCTAACGCGGGCGCGCTGTTCCTGAATGCGCGCGGCGGTCGGCTCTCCCGGCAAAGCGCCTGGCAGGTGCTGCAAACCGCGGCCGAACGCGCAGGCATCAGCGCGACGGTTTCACCCCATACCCTGCGCCATTCCTTCGCAACCCATCTGCTCGACGGCGGCGCGGATGTGCGTGTCGTCCAGGAACTTCTGGGACACGCCTCGGTGACCACCACCCAGATCTACACCCTCGTGACGGTCAGCACATTGCGCGAGGTCTGGGCCACCGCCCACCCCCGTGCCCGTTGATTGCCTTCGCGCACGCGGGCTTCCAGGTAACGATCACCGGGTATCGTCTGTGCGAGTACGTACGTCAGCTCGCGTGTCCGAGCGCAAGTCTCGCGCTGTCAAGCGGTAGCGTCTAAACAGAGCTGGACCGTACGAAAGCGAGGTCGGGCCGGATGGGTCTCGCTACGCTCGGCGAGGCCGACCATGTCGAGCGACCTGCGAGCAGTCGCTACGGCAACGGGCAAACGCGTAAGGAGCAGCGGGACGTGACTACAGCAGGAGCGGCGGGACCGACTTCGGACGCTGCGGCGGAAACGCTGTGGGGCAACGGGGCAGCGCCCGTCCAGGAGAGTGCGGAGCTCGGACCAACGGGCAGGCCGTTGCGTTTCGTGCCGGAGCCGCGACCCCTCGCCGAACACGGTAACGCGCTGATCGTCGCCATGTGCAACCAGAAGGGCGGCGTCGGGAAAACCACGTCGACCATCAATCTCGGTGCGGCGCTGGCCGAATACGGCCGCCGTGTGCTGCTGGTCGACCTGGATCCGCAGGGCGCGCTGTCCGCGGGTCTCGGTGTCGCCCATCACGATCTCGACCAGACGGTGCACAACCTGCTGATCGGGACCCGCGCCACCATCGACGACGTGCTGATGGAGACCCGGATTGAGAATCTGGATCTGCTGCCCAGCAATATCGACCTGTCCGCGGCGGAGATCCAGCTGGTCAACGAGGTCGGCCGGGAGCAAACCCTGGGCCGCGCACTGGAACCCATCCGCGACCGCTACGACTACATCCTCATCGACTGTCAGCCCTCGCTGGGCCTGCTCACCGTGAACGCGCTGGCCTGCTCCGACGGCGTGATCATTCCGATGGAGTGCGAGTACTTCTCGCTGAGAGGACTCGCCCTGCTCAACGACACCGTGGAGAAGGTGCGCGATCGCCTGAACCCGAGGTTGAGCCTGTACGGCATCGTGGTCACCATGTTCGATTCGCGACTACTGCATTCGCGGCAGGTCATGTCTCGCGTCGTCGAGGTGTTCGGCGATCTGGTGTACGACACGGCGATCTCACGCACCGTCCGGTTCCCGGACGCCAGCGTGGCCGGCGAACCCATCACCACCTGGGCGCCGAAATCCGGTGGCGCGGAGGCGTATCGGGCGATGGCGAGGGAAGTCATCCACCGGTCCGGCCGGTGAACGGGACGCTCGACCCCGCGCCAGCCCTAGAGAGCTCCACCGGCGGCGCGGGTGCCGCTGCCGTGCCCGAAACGCCGGAGAAGTCCGGATTTCACCTGACGCTCAGCAATTTCGAGGGCCCCTTCGATCTGCTGCTGACGCTGATCAGCTCGCGCAAACTCGACGTCACCGAAGTCGCGCTGCACAAGGTCACCGACGAATTCATCGCCTACACCAAAGCTTTGACCGCCGGGATGGCCTCCGAAACCGGCCTGCGCGCGGACAAGATCCTGGATCAGACCACCGAATTCCTGGTCGTCGCCGCCACCCTGCTGGACCTGAAGGCAGCGCGGTTGCTGCCCTCGGGGGAGATGACCGACGCCGAAGACCTCGAACTCCTCGAAGCGCGCGACCTGCTGTTCGCGCGCTTGCTGCAGTACCGCGCGTTCAAGCAGGTGGCCGAGCTGTTCGGCGAACTGGAAGCGATTGCGCTGCGGCGCTACCCGCGCTCGGTGAGCCTGGAGGAGCGGTTCGCCGGCCTGCTGCCCGAGGTTACGCTGGGAGTAGACGCGGCCGGGTTCGCCGAGATCGCCGCCGTCGCCTTCCGGCCTCGCCCGGTGCCCACGGTCGGCCTCGACCATTTGCACGCGCACGCGGTATCCATCCCGGAACAGGCGGCGCTGATTTTGGGGTGGCTGCAAGCGCGCGGCGCGGGCGTCTGGATGACTTTCGCGGAACTAGTCGAGGACTGCACGACTCCGATCGAGATCGTGGGGCGCTTCCTGGCACTGCTGGAGCTGTATCGAGGAAAGACGATCGAGTTCGAGCAGCCAGAACCGCTCGGCCCGCTGATGGTCAGCTGGCTCGGAGAACTGGGCCCCGACGGTGAACCGCCGCAGACATTGACGATCGAGGAGGACTACGGGTGAGCGAGCCCACCGGCGAGAACGACGCTGAGATTTCGGCAGGCGGGGATGACGCCGAGCTTTCGCTGACCGACGGGGATGATGGCGAGCGTTCGCTGACTGACGGGGACGACGCCGAGCGTTCGCCGATCGGCGGGAATGGTGGCGACCGTTCGTCGACCGGCGAGAGCGACCTCGAAATTTCGCAGCCTGGGGAGAGCGAGCCGACGAGTTCGGCGACCGGCGAGACCGCGGCCGCTCGGATGATGGAGGCGGCGCGTTTGGCCGAGGTCGCCCGTCTCGCAGCCCGGAACGCCCGCGCGACCGAGCCCGCGGTACCCACGACCGCCGAGCTGATCCGGCGTGACGCCGAGTTGCTGGCCGACGACGGGGTGACCCTCATCGGACTCGAAGCCGAGCCGGTACCCGCGGATGCGTCCCTGGGGCATCAGCCGACGGACGAAACGCTCGACACCGAGTCGCTCGCGCAGCAACCGCCGGAAGAGACGCTCGACACCCCCCGCACCCTCGACGACGACGAATTCCGCTCCGCGCTCGAGGCGATGCTGCTCGTCGTCGACGCCCCGGCACCGGCAGAACAGCTGGCCGCGGCCCTGAATGACGACACCGAACGCGCCGAGGACGCGCTGCGTGCGATGTCGGCCGAGCTCAGCGCGCGTCGCAGCGGCATCGACCTGCGTTTCGTCGGGGATGGCTGGCGCTTCTATACTCGCAGCGAGTACGCACCCTATGTCGAACAGGTGCTGCTCGACGGCGCGCGAACTAAATTGACCCGTGCGGCGTTGGAAACATTGGCGGTGGTCGCCTACCGCCAGCCGGTGACCCGGACCAGGGTGAGCGCGGTCCGCGGCGTGAACGTCGACGGAGTGATGCGCACGCTGCTGGCTCGCGGCTTGATCGCCGAGGCCGGCGTCGATTCGGAAACGAACGGCACGCAGTACTGCACGACCGAGTTGTTCCTGGAGCGGATCGGGCTCGCGTCATTGTCGGACCTGCCGCCCCTGGCGCCCTTGCTTCCGGGCGTCGACCTGATCGACGAGATCAACGACAGTCTGGATACCGATCCCCGGTACACCAGGCTGAAAAAAACCGCCGAGGCCGATTTGGATCTCGGCACCGAGGACTAGGAAAAACATTGAATACGCCCGCTCGCCGAGATGGCACACCGGATCGTAGAAAAAGAAGTGACCAGCCGCCCGCTCGTGGCAGCTCGGCCCGCAGCACAGGTTCGCGCGGAGCCCGCGCAGCCCAGCGTGGCGCCGCACCGGAGCGCGGTGGCTGGAGCGAAGAGCGCGGTGGCGCCCGTCGCGGAGCCCCCGCCGAGCGGAGTAGCTGGAGCGAGGAGCGCGGCGCTCGTCGCGGTAGCTCCCAGGGTGGTGCCCCACAGCGGGGCACCGGATCGCGTGCCTCCTCGCGGGGCGAGTACACCACCCCCAGCGGAACTCCGTCGCGTGGCGGCTCGTCGCAACGTGGAGCTTCGTGGGGCACGGGTGAGCGTGGTGCTCCCGCAACGCGTGGTGGCGCACCCGGTCGGGGCGCTGATCCGGCAGCGCGTGGTGGCGCTCCCGCTCGGGGCGCGGCGCCGGCAGCGCGTGGTGGTGCCCCCGCTCGGGGTGCGGCTCCAGCAGCGCGTGGTGGTGCCCCTGCTCGTGGCGCCGGCGGACCGGGTGGGCCGCGTAAGGCCGCGCCCGCCGCTGCGAAGAAGACCGCGAAGCCGAAGCGTCCGACGCCGTCCGCACCGTTGCTGAGCAACGCGAAACCGGCCAAGCATCAGTACGTGGAACCGACCGAGGTCTACGAGCCGCACACCAAACTGGCCGCCGGTGAAGGCGAACGGTTGCAGAAGGTGCTCGCCAAGGCGGGTGTGGCTTCGCGCCGCGCCGCCGAGGAGATGATCGAGCAGGGCCGCATCGAGGTCGACGGCATGATCGTGCGCGAGCAGGGTCTGCGGATCGACCCGCAGAAAGCGGTCATCCGCGTCGACGGCACCCGCGTCATGGTGCGCGAGGAGCTCGTGCACATCGCGCTGAACAAGCCCAAGGGCTGGCAGTCGACGATGTCCGACGATCTGGGCCGTCCGTGTGTCGGCGATATCGTCGCCGAGCGGATCGCGGCCGGTCAGCGGCTGTTCCACGTCGGCCGGCTGGACGCGGACACCGAGGGCCTGCTGCTGCTCACCAACGACGGCGATCTCGCGCACCGGCTCATGCACCCTTCCTTCGAGGTCTCCAAGACCTACCTGGCCACGGTCAACGGCGAGGTGCACAAGGGCATCGCCAAGACTCTGAAGAACGGCGTCGAACTCGAGGACGGCCCGGCCAAGGTGGACAAGTTCCAGGTGCTGGAGCTGGGCGAGGGTCGTTCGCTGGTGAAGCTGGAGCTGCACGAGGGGCGCAAGCACATCGTGCGCCGCCTGCTCGCGGCGGTCGGGCACCCGGTGATTCGCCTGGTGCGCACCAATATCGGACCGGTCGCCCTCGGTGATCAGCGGCCCGGCACCCTGAAGGTGCTCGGCCGCAACGAAGTCGGCAAATTGTATGAGGCGGTGTCGTTGTGAACGGTGTGGAGACTTCCGTGGAGATTACGGAGAAGTTGATCGGCAGCGGTCCGCTCGTCGTCGCGATGGACGGTCCCTCGGGTACCGGCAAGTCCAGTGTGTCGCGACTGCTGGCCACCCGGCTGGGTGCGAGCTATCTCGATACCGGCGCCATGTACCGGGTCGCGACCTTGCGCGTGCTGCGCGCGGGCATCGACCTGGAGGACGCGGCCGCCATCGCCGTGGCGGTGAAAGAGCTGCCGCTGCACATCGGTACCGATCCGAGCCGTGAGGTGATCGAGCTCGACGGTGCGGACGTGTCCTCGGAGATCCGCGGTGACGCGGTGACCAAGGCCGTCTCGGCCGTCTCCGCGGTGCCCGAGGTGCGCGAGCTCCTCGTCGCGCTGCAACGTGACATCACGGCCACTTCCGGCCGAATTGTGGTGGAGGGCAGGGATATCGGCACCGTCGTGCTGCCCGGCGCCGACGCCAAGATCTATCTGACCGCGTCCGCCGAGGCGCGGGCGCAGCGACGCAACCAGCAGAACATTTCCGAGGGCCGCGGCGACGACTACGAGGCTGTACTGGCCGATGTGCAGCGCCGCGACAACCTGGATTCCACGCGCAAGATCTCCCCGTTGCGCCCGGCCGAGGACGCGGTGCTGGTCGATACCAGCGAGCTGACCAAGGACCAGGTCATCGACGAGTTGTATCAAGTTGTCGCGCAGCAGCTTTCGACGACAGGAGAGTCCCGGTGACGGAAGACATTATTGCCGGTGACGGTGTTTGGAGCGACGAAACCGATTGGGAGGCCATCGGTCTCGACGGTGAGGAGGACGGCGAAGAATATGTCGCCATGCCGACCGTCGCCGTCGTCGGACGCCCGAATGTCGGTAAATCCACGCTGGTGAACCGCATCCTCGGCCGTCGCGAAGCGGTCGTCGAGGACATCCCCGGCGTCACCCGCGACCGCATCTCCTATGAGGCGACCTGGTCCGGCCGCCGCTTCTTCGTGCAGGACACCGGCGGCTGGGAACCCGACGCCAAGGGGTTGCAGCAGTCGGTGGCCCGGCAGGCCGGGGTGGCGATGGACACCGCCGACGCGATTCTGCTCGTCGTCGACGCCACCGTCGGGGCCACGGCCACCGACGAGGCGGCGGTGAAGAAGCTGCGGCGCTCCAAGATTCCGGTGATCCTGGTCGCGAACAAGGTCGACGATCAGCGTGTCGAGGCCGAGGCCGCGACGCTGTGGTCGCTGGGGCTCGGTGAGCCGCGCATGGTTTCGGCCGCGCACGGCCGTGGTACCGGTGACCTGCTCGACGATGTGCTGGCCGTGCTGCCGGAAACCCCGCGCGAAGGCACCGGTGGCCAAGGCCCGCGGCGCGTCGCGCTCGTCGGGAAGCCGAACGTCGGCAAGTCCAGTTTGCTGAACAAGCTGGCCGGTGACGAGCGGTCGGTGGTCCACGATGTCGCGGGCACCACCGTCGATCCGGTCGACTCGCTCGTCGATTTGGGCGGCAAGATCTGGAAGTTCGTCGACACCGCCGGCCTGCGCCGCAAGGTCTCCCATGCCAGCGGCATGGAGTTCTACGCTTCGCTGCGCACCAAGTCGGCGCTGGAGGCTTCCGAGGTCGCGATCATGCTGATCGACGCCTCGCAGCCGATGACCGAACAGGATCTGCGCGTCATCAGCATGGTCGCCGACTCCGGTCGCGCGCTCGTGCTGGCGTTCAACAAGTGGGATCTGGTCGACGAGGACCGGCGGCTCCAGCTGGAGAAGGAAATCGACCGCGACCTGGTCCGCGTGCCGTGGGCCGGGCGGGTCAACATCTCCGCGCAGACCGGCCGCGCCGTCCAGAAGCTGGTTCCCGCCATGGAAACCGCGTTGGAATCCTGGGACAAGCGCATTCCGACAGGCCGGTTGAACAACTGGCTCAAGGAAGTCATCGCGGCCACCCCGCCGCCGATGCGCGGCGGCCGCCTGCCCCGCGTCATGTTCGCCACCCAGGCATCCACGCGCCCGCCGACCTTCGTCCTCTTCACCACCGGATTCCTCGAGGCCGGCTACCGCCGCTTCCTGGAACGCCGCCTGCGTGAGGAATTCGGATTCGACGGTTCACCGGTGCGCATCTCGGTGCGTATCCGCGAAAAGCGGGACCGCAACAAGAAATAACCGACGGTGCCAGACCCCGCCGGACCCCCGCACCAGTGGCGCGCCACCGCAATAATGCGGCCCGGCCTGCTTCTGATATCCGGCGCGATCGGCCGAGCGGACCTGCACGCCCACCACACCGTGCAGGTCCTGCTCAGCCGCGATGCCGATATCGTGCTCGGCGACCGCTCCGGCAACCAATTGTCTTGCCGCGCAGCGATTATCCCGGTAGATGTGCCGCACACAATCCTGCGTGGCACAGCCGACGGACTGCTGATGCACTTCGATCCCGAGTCGACCGCCGGTGCCGCCCTGGCGGCGATACCGCTGCTCGGCGACACGGTCGCGGATTGGGTGGACGCCGCGCGGAAGCTCGGTGTAGGCCCAGCGAGCGGCTGGTTGTACGGCCGCGATGCGGATCTGATTGCGGCGGAACGAGATCCGCTCGACGCTGCGTCGGATAGAACGCGTGAGATAGTGCGCTGCTGGGTGCGCGCCGCTGTTCGGCACGGGCATGGAACCGGCTGGCTGCCACACGGAGATGTAGCGCCGGTGGGAGTCGTCGTGCTGGGTGACGTTGCCGTGCTCGGCGGTGTTGTCGTGCCAGACGGTGCGGTCGAACCCGGTGGAGCTGTGGTTACAGGTGGAGCTGCTCCGCTGGATGGTGAGGCGGTTCTTGATCGTGCTGCGGGGCCAGGCGGCGTGGTCGTGCGGGATGCGACCGCTGTTCCGGATGCGGTTGCCGTGCCGGATGGAGCTGTGGTGCTCGACGGTGCGGCGCTGCCGAGCGGAGCAGAAGTGGCGAACGGAGCTGTCGTGCAACGACATCCGGCTGTGACGCGACTACTTACCATGCTTCCAGGCATGCTGGACGCGGGCCCGATACGCTTCCGCGATCTGGCGCGCGCAGTGCATCTGTCGGAAAGCCGCTTGGCCCACGTGTTTTCGGCTGAGCTCGGACTTCCGGTGCGCCCCTATATCCGGTGGCTGCGCTTGCAGCGGGCTGTGGAACTGTCTGCCACTGGTCAGTCTCTGACCGCCGTGGCCCACGGCGCCGGATTCTCTGACAGCGCCCATCTGAATCGCGTGTGCCGCCGCATGTTCGGAGCCCGGCCCTCGGATTTTGCCGCAATCCACTGGGTTGACGAGCTACCGCTGACCATCCAATAGCCGGGACGATCGCAGCAGGTTTGTTCAAGTAGGCCGATGCGGCGGTGCTCGATGCTGGGTGAGTAAACCATCGAGTTCTTGGAGGAATCGTGGCTCCTATGCCGCCCACCGTCCGTGCCGCCTTCGAAGCCGAACTGCGATCGGCCACCATCGCAAACGATCTCGACACCATGTGGCATGCCCTCGAACGCGCGCACATCCTTTCGCAGGGCTGGCCGTGGCCGCACACCCGCTCGCACTGGCACATGCTGCGCCTGGCCCTGCGCTGCCGGGATCGCCGGGAAGCCCTGGGCCAGGTCGTTCGCCTGACCGGCGCAGGCCTCGCCTCGTCACTCGGTCGCGTCCCGGTCGGCAACACCGGCCGCGCCACTGTCGGCATCATGACTCCGATGCCGATCCCGGACGATCTCGAACGGATCCTCGCCGCGGGCCGCGCCGAGACCACCACCAGCCGCTGACCCGTCATACCGGCAGGAGCAGCCCTGAGCGGGTAATGGCACAGGTCGGGGGTGGCTCAGATGGGTGGGTGGCCATCTGGCGGCGGTTGCCCTCAGAATGGGGGGCGGGTGACGACGGTGTCACCTGAGGAGGGTGAGTAATGGTCGAGACGGCGCAGGAGCGGCGGGCACGCCGGGTCGCGGAGCTGTATGCCGAGTACCCGGAGATCCGGGCGGCGCGGCCGGACAAGGCGGTCGGTGCGGCGTTGCGGGAGATGCGGCTGCCGGAGATCATCTCGACGGTCGTCGGAGCTTATGCGGAGCGGCCGGCGCTGGGGCAGCGGGCATTCGCCTGGGAAGTCGACGCGGCCGGTCGGCGTTCGCGGCGGCTGCTGCCCCAATTCGACACCATCACCTACGGCGAAATGGGGCAGCGGGTCGCCGCGGTCACCGCGGCATGGCAGGAATCCGGTATTCGCGCCGGCGATTTCGTGGCGATCATCGGTTTCACCAGCATCGACTACACGATCCTGGACCTGGCGTGCGTGCAACTCGGTGTGGTCGCGGTGCCGATGCAAGCGAATGCGCCGGTCTTGCAACTATCTTCGATCCTCACCGAAACCAGTCCACGCGTGGTCGCCGCGAGCGCTGAGCTGCTCGAGCACGCCGTGGACTGCGTGCTCGCCGCGGCTGTGACGCCGCAGCTGCTCGTCTTCGACCATCACCCGGACGACGAAAACCAACGCGCCGCCATTGACACCGCGCGCCGCCGACTTGTGGACGCCCGCGCGACGAACGCCCTCGACGCCTCCGCGACGCACACTCTCGACGCCCCTGCGGTGCACACCCTCGACGCCCTGATCGACCACGGCCGAAGGCTGCCGGCCGCACCGCTCAGCGCCGCCGACGACGACACCTTGACCTTGCTGATTTACACCTCCGGCAGCACCGGAACACCCAAGGGCGCCATGTACACCGAGCCGTTGGTGCGCAAGATCTGGTTGGCGCAACCGCCGGTGGCGGCGATCAATCTCAACTTCATGCCGATGAGTCACGTAGCCGGTCGTATGACGTTGCACGGACTGCTCGCGCGCGGCGGCACCGCGTATTTCGCGGCGCACAGCGATATGTCGACCCTGTTCGAGGACATCGCGCTGGTGCGGCCGACCGAGCTGTTCTTCGTTCCGCGCGTGTGCGACATGGTGTTTCAGCGTTTCCTGGGTGAGGTCGATCGGCGCTGGACCCCGGGTGCCGACCGCGCCGACATCGAAGAACAGGTGAAAACCGAACTGCGCGAACAGTTCCTGGGTGGGCGCGTGATGACCGCGATCTGCGGTAGCGCGCCGCTGGCGGCGGAGATGAAGATGTTCATCGAGTCCGTGATCGATCTGGAGTTGCACGACGGATATGGGTCCACCGAGGCGGGTGGCGGGCTGGTGATCGACAACCGGGTGCGCCGCCCACCGGTCCTCGACTACAAGCTCGTCGACGTGCCCGAGCTCGGATATTTCCGCACCGATCGCCCGCATCCGCGCGGTGAGCTGCTGCTGAAGACGACCGCGATGATTCCCGGATACTTCAAACGCCCCGACATCACCGCCGAGGTCTTCGACGCGGAGGGGTTCTATCGGACCGGCGATATCGTGGCCGAACTCGGCCCTGACGAACTGGTGTGCGTGGACCGGCGCAACAACGTCTTGAAGCTGTCACAGGGCGAATTCGTGACAGTCGCGAAGCTGGAGGCGGTGTTCTCGACGAGCCCGCTGGTCCGGCAGATCTTCGTCTACGGCAGCAGCGAACGCGCCTACCTGCTGGCAGTCATCGTCCCCACCGCGGACGTCTTGCGCGCCACGGATCCGAAAGCCGCACTCGCGGAATCACTTCAGGAGCTGGCCCGCGACGCCGAACTGAACTCCTACGAGATTCCGCGGGACTTCCTGATCGAAACCGAGCCGTTCAGCACCGGCAACGGGCTGCTGTCCGGCATCGGAAAACTGCTGCGGCCCAAGCTGAAAGAGCGCTACGGTGCGCGTCTGGAGCAGCTCTACGCCGATCTCGCAGCCGCGCAAACCAACGAGTTGATCGCCCTGCGCCACTCGGCCGCCGACCAGCCGGTGCTGCAGACGCTCGGTCGCGCCGTGCGAGCGCTGCTCGGCTGTGCCGACACAGATCTGCACCCTGACGCCCACTTCACCGACCTCGGCGGCGATTCGCTGTCGGCGCTGTCGCTCTCGAACCTGCTGCACGAGATATTCGACGTCGAGGTGCCGGTGGGTGTGCTCACCAGCCCGGCCACCGACCTGCGCCAGATCGCCGACTACATTGCGGCTGAACGACATTCCGGCGCGAAGCGTCCGACGTTCAGCGCTGTCCACGGCGACGAACAGGAGGTCCGTGCCGTCGACCTCACCCTCGAACGGTTCGTCGACGCTGACACACTGGCCGCCGCCGCGACACTGTTGCACGCCGACGCCGACACCCGAGCCGACACCCGCACCCGCGCCCGCGCCGAGGCCGACGCCGACATCGACACCTGCGCCGACACCGACACCCGCGCCGACACCGAGACCGCCGTTGCCGACACCGAGACCGCCGTTGCCGACACCGAGACCGCCGTTGCCGACACCGACGCCACCGACACCGACACCGACACCGACACCGACACCCACGCGGACGCCGACACCCACGCGGACGCCGACGCCGACGCCGACACCAAGGCGGACGCGAGCACCGACGCCGACGCGAGCACCGACACCGACGCGGACGCTGATGTCGGTGCCGCGGCCCACTCGCACGTCAATGGAATTCGCACCGTCTTGCTCACCGGCGCCAACGGCTACCTCGGTCGCTTCCTGTGCCTGGAATGGTTGCGGCGGCTGAAAGCGACTGGGGGAACCCTGATCTGCCTGGTGCGCGGGTCTGACGCCGCGGCTGCACGGCAACGCCTGAGGGCAGCATTCGACTCCGGTGATCCCGAATTGCTCAGCGAATTCGAGGAACTCGCTGCCGTGCACCTGGAGGTCGTTCCGGGTGATGTCGGCGAACCGAATCTCGGTGTGGACGAGGCGACTTGGTTCCGCTTGGCCGACTCCGTCGACCGCATCGTGCATTCGGCCGCGCTGGTCAACCACGTGCTCCCGTATCGGCAACTGTTCGGTCCCAATGTCGTCGGCACCGCCGAGGTCATCCGCTTGGCCCTCACCGCTCGCATCAAACCTGTCGATTTCCTGTCCACTGTGGCTGTGGCAGCGCAGATCGATCCGGCTGACTTCGACGAAGACGCCGACATCCGTCTGATCAGTTCGGTCCGCCGCCTCGACAGTGCGTACGCGGGCGGTTACGGCACCAGTAAGTGGGCGAGCGAGGTCCTCCTGCGGGAGGCACACGACCGGTTCGGACTCCCCGTCTCGGTGTTCCGCTCTGACATGATCCTGGCCCACAGCCACTATGCCGGGCAGCTCAACCTGCCCGACATGTTCACTCGCCTCCTGTTCAGCGTGCTCGCCACCGGCCTGGCTCCGCATTCCTTCTATGTGACCGCCGCTGACGGAACCCGCCGCCGCGCCCACTACGACGGCCTGCCCGCCGACTTCACAGCCGCCACGATCGCCACCCTCGGCGGACGTCCCACCGGCTTCCACACCTACGACGTCCTCAACCCGCATGACGACAACATCTCCCTGGACACCTTCGTCGACTGGCTGATTGCCGCGGGCAACGAAATCCAGCGCATCGATGACTACCAGGACTGGTTCGCCCGCTTCGAGAACGCTCTGCGCGCCCTGCCCGAGAAACAGCGCCAGCAGTCCCTGCTTCCGCTCCTGCACGCCTTCAAACGTCCAGGTAGACCGCTCGCGGGCGCCGCACTGCCGACCAAACGCTTCCACGCCGCGGTGCAGGCCGCCGGCACTGATATCCCGCACCTGGAACCGGCGCTGATCGGCAAATATGTGTCCGATTTACACCTGTGGGGATTGCTCTAGGACGTTAGCTCGGCCGATGCCGGGGTACTCGCCTGCCGTAAAGGAGGTGTGACCATGCCGAAGGTATGGAGTAACAAGCGCGAACGGCAGTACGAGCACATCAAGGATTCGCAGGAGGACCGCGGCGCCAGCACCAAACGCGCCAAGGAGATCGCCGCCCGTACGGTGAACAAGAACCGCGCCCAATCCGGTGAATCCAAGACCGCGAGCCGAACCTCGATTCGCGACAAATCGCCCCAGCAGCGCGGCGGCCAGCGGTCCGGCACCAACCGGCCCAAGGGCCCGACCCGCGACCAGCTCTACAACGAAGCCAAGAAGCGCAACATCAAGGGCCGCTCCACGATGAGCAAGGGACAACTCGCCGACGCCCTCGGCAAGTAGGCAGACCAGGGGAGGTTCGTTGAACGCAGTGACCGAGCAACTCGCCGCCCTCGCCGCCGACAGCGACCTGACCGTCGCCGTCGCGGAATCCCTGACCGCGGGCAACTTGGCCGCAGCCCTCGGCGCGGCCCCCGACTCCGGTGACTGGTTCCGCGGCGGCATCGTCGCCTACTCCCGCACCGTCAAACACGACCTACTGAAAGTCCCTCTGGGCCCAGTAGTCTCCGAGCCCGCCGCCAAGGCCATGGCCGACGGCGCCCGCACCCTGCTCGACGCCACCCTCGCGGTAGCCGTCACCGGCGCCGGCGGCCCCGACCCCCAAGACGGCGAGCCCCCGGGCTCGGTCTGGTTCGCAGTCTCCACCCCAGCCGAAACCACCGCCACCCACCACCAGTTCGACGGCAAACCCGAGGAAGTCCTCAACCAAACCATCACCCACGCCCTGGACCTCCTCCTGGCTGCTGCAAAAGCCCGCAACTGGGCCACCACCTCGCCGATTCCACGGGAGTCATATCGGGGCCTTTCATGATCAGATAGCCCCGATTTGACTCCCGTGGATCCAAGCATGAGCGCCGGAGGGGATTGGGCAGTCCGGTAGGTTTGTCAACGGGGCCAGCGCATCTCGGTTGAGAACCCTTGCATTGCCCACGAATTCAGACGGACCACCCTGGGACTCGGTAGAGCTGTGTGGGTGGAATATTTCGGGGTGATCAGAGTGGCTGTTCCTCGTACGCTGGGCCGGTGATGTCTACAGCTCAGATGGTGGCGTTGGGTGGCGTGACTCTGGTGGCGGCTATGTCGCCGGGGCCGGATTTTGTGATCGTGACGCGGAGTGCGGCGTTGTCGGGGCGGCGGGCCGGGATGGCTTGTGCGGCGGGGATTGCCGCTGGGGTGTTCGTCTGGTCGGTGGTTAGTGCGGTGGGGGTTGCGGGGCTGCTTGCCGCTTCGGCGGTGGCGTTCACCGTCGTGAAGTTGGTGGGGGCGGGGTATTTGATGCTGCTGGGGGTGCGGGCGCTGTTGGCGGCTCGGCGGGGGGAGTACGAGGTGGAGGCGGAGGCAGGGGCGTCGGGGCCGAGTGCGTGGGCGGCGTTCCGGCAGGGGCTGCTGACGAATTTGCTCAATCCCAAGGTGGCGGTGTTCTTTCTGGCGCTGCTTCCGCAGTTCGTGCCGGAGGCGCCCTCGGCGTTGGACACCCTGACGCTCGGGGTGATTTCGGCTGTGGTGGGCCTGGTTTGGTTCACAGTGCTGGCGAATGTCGTGAATGCGGTGCGCGGGGTTCTGGCGCGGCCGGCGGTGCGGCGGGCGATCGACACCGCCATGGGAGCCATGCTTGTCGCGTTCGGCATTCGGGTGGCCGCCCAGGCATCCTGACGGTCGCGCCGCGGACCCGGTTCGGTCGCGGGGCTGCCCGGGCCGGTAACGTCGGCGCCCGTTCGAGGCAGTTCCCGCAGTGCACATCGTCTGCCGAAGGAGTTCCGTGAACACGTCCGGGCGTTTGTCCGATCTCGACCGTCGCAGCTTCCTGATCGGGCTCGGTTTGTTGCCCGCGCTGGCCGCCTGCGAGCGGACCCAGGCACCGAAACGCCTCGCCGCCCCCGACATGGCGGGCTCGGATCCCCGCGTCGAACCGCAGGACGACCTGTACCGGTACGTCAACGGGCGATGGCTCGACGACTATCAACTGCCACCGGACAAGGTCTCCTTCGGCACCTTCGCCGAGGTGTCGGACCGCACCGAGAATCAGCTGCGCGACCTGATCGACGATATTCGAAACCCGAAGGCGGGCACCGAGGGTCAGCAGGTGCGCGACCTCTACGACGCCGTCATGGACACCCGCGCCATCGATGAGCAGGGCCTGACGCCGCTGACGGACTTGTTCGCTCGCATCGACGCCGCCGGGTCGAAAGCCGATCTGGCCGAGGTGATGGGCGCGCTGCCGATGGACGGGCTGATCGGGCTGGAAGTCGCTCCCGACCCGAAGAACTCCGCCGCCTACGTGCCTACGATCGCGCAGTCCGGGATCGGACTCGACGAGGAGTACTACCGCGAACCCGAGGCCGCCGAAAAGCTCGCCGCCTATCGCACGTTCCTCGAACGCATCTCCACCGGAGCCGGTTTCACCGACCCGATCCCGTTGGCGCACCGCGTGCTGGATCTGGAAACCCGTATCGCCGCGCTGTTCTGGGACGACGTGCGCGAGCGCGACCCGAACGCCACCTACAACCCGAGCAGCTGGACCGAATTCACCCGGACCGCACCGGGTTTCGAATGGGACCGGTGGCTGTCAGGTCGTACCGACCGGCCCAAGGACCTGTTCGCACAGGTGGTCGTGCGCGAACCGTCGTTCGCGACCGGCGCCGCGCAACTCTGGCAGGACGTCGACATCGCCTCGTGGCGTGACTATTTGAAGCTCGGACTGGTGCGCACCTTCGCGCAGTACCTGCCGGCCGAGATCGCCGATGCCCGCTTCGACTTCTGGGGCACGGTGATGGAGGGTCTGCAGCAGCAGCCGGAACGGTGGAAGACCGCGCTCGGAGCGGTCAACGAGTACCTCGGTGACCAGCTCGGAAAAGTGTACGTGGCCAGCTATTTCCCGGCCGAGGCCAAGCAGCGGGTGCAGGACATGGTGAGCGATCTGCTGGCGGCCTACCGCGCCGATTTCGAGAACTCGACGTGGATGTCGCCGGCCACCCGGGCCGCCGCCGTGGTGAAGCTGAACAAGATCACCACCAAACTCGGGTACCCCGACAAGTGGCCGGACTATTCGGCTTTGACGATCACTCGCGGCAAGCTGATCGAATCCCTGCGCGCCGCAACCACTTTCCGTGAGAGGCGAATGTTCGACCGGCTCGGCAGGCCGGTCGACAAAGCCGAGTGGGAGATGCCGCCGCAGACGGTGAACGCCTACTACAATCCGAACGCCAACGAAATCGTGTTCCCCGCAGCGATTCTGCAGCCGCCGTTCTTCGACAAGGACGCCGCACCGGCGGTGAACTACGGCGCCGGCGGCGCGGTGATCGGCCACGAGATCGGACACGGGTTCGACGATCAGGGCTTTCGCTACGACGGCGACGGGAACCTGCACGATTGGTGGACGCCGGAGGATCGCGCCGCCTTCGACGCGAAAACCAAGCAGCTCATCGAACAGTACGACGCGCTCGTGCCGACCGGCCTGTCCCCGAGCCAGCACGTGAACGGCGCGCTCACCGTGGGCGAGAACCTCGCCGACCTGCACGGCTTGCAGATCGCCTTGGCCGCTGTCCGTTTGGCCGCGGGGCGGGATGGCTCCGATCCGGCCTTGCGCTCGGTCTTCGAATCCTGGGGCCGCACTTGGCGAACCAAGACCACGACCCAGGCCCTGGAAGCGCAGCTGGCCAGCGATCCGCATTCACCCGCCGAGTTCCGGTGCAACCAGACGGTGCGCAATCTTGCCGACTTCTACGAGACCTTCGGGGTCGTGGAAGGTGACAAGATGTGGCTGCCGCCGGACCAGCGAGTCACCTTGTAGCGGGCTCAGGCGATTTCGGCGGTCAGCGGGAGCGCGGCCACCGAGGTGCCGACGTGCAGGGTGAACGAGCCGGGCTCGGTGACCCAGCCCGCGCCGGTCCAGTGTTCGAAGGCGCGCTGCGGTAATTCGATGGTGACCGTGCGGGATTCGCCGGGTTCGACTGTGGCGCCGGCGAATCCGGCGAGCCAGCGCACCGGGCGGTCGACGGCGCTCTGCTCGCGGGACAGGTAGGCCTGTACGACCTGTTTGCCCGCGCGGTCACCGGTGTTGGTGACGGTGACGGTGGCGGTGCGGCCGGAGACGGTGAGATCGCTCAGTGTCCAGCTGGTGTAGCCGAGACCGTGCCCGAACGGATAGGCCGGTACCACATCGTTTTTCAGCCATGCGCGGTATCCGATGTGAATGCCTTCGGAGTAGGGGAGCGCGCCCGCGGCATCGGGTGTGGTGTTCAGGACCGGCACGTCGTCGATGGTCTTCGGCCAGGTGGTGGGCAGGCGGCCGCCGGGTTCGGTCGCGCCGGTGAGTACCTCGGCCAGCGCCGCACCGAACTCCTGTCCGGGAAACCAGGACAGCAGCACTGCGGCCACCTCGTCACGCCATGGCAACTCCACCGGCGCACCGGAATTCACCACTACGATCGTGCGCGGATTCACGGCGGCGACGGCCGCGACCAACTCGTCTTGGCGGCCGGGCAGCCGCAGATCCGTACGGTCGAACCCTTCGGATTCGATCTGCTCGGTGGTGCCGACCACGATCACCGCGACATCGGAGTTGCGCGCCAATTCGACTGCGGCGGCGAACTCTTCGTCCGCGGAACGCTGCGGGCGGGTGACGCCGAAGGTGAGCCCGAGGATGACCCCGAGACCCGGAATCGCCGGCGGGGTGGTGACCGTGATGCGGACGTCGACCTCTTGCCCTTCGGCAAGCGTGCGGGTGACCGAGCGCTGCGGCGGGTACAGGATCGCGCCGACCGGGTCGGTGCCCTCGAAGGTGATCGTCTCCGCCAGCACCTGTTCGCCGTCGAGCTCGAGACTGGCCTGGCCGAGGGTGCCGACGCCGATCTGCCAGTCCCCCGCGACATCCGCGCGCAGCCGGGCGCGGATTTCGATGGTGCTCGCCTCGGCGGCCTTCTTGTCGCCGAACAACATGAGATTGCCCGCGGTCCGGTGCTGGGTGTCGATCACCGTGCCGTCGTTCAGATAGCGCAGGGACAGGCCCGGGGTCCCGGTTTCCGGGTCGGTCACCAGTTCCATCGGCACCGGGATGAGCTTCTCTTCCAGGCGCACGCCCGGTGTATGCGTCACGGGCAGAACAGCTTCCAGACCTTCCAGGGGAGTGGAGGTGTGGGTAGGGATGACGGTGGCGCTGCCGCCACCCATGAACCGCGGCAGCGCGGCATTCGGCCCGAGCAAGGCGACCTTCGTGTCCGGCCGCAACGGCAGCACACCGTCGTTGTGTACCAGCACCATTCCCTCGGCCGCGGCCCGGCGCACGAGTTCCCGCGCGTCCTGCTCGCTGAATTCCGGTGCGGGCGTGGGTTCTCCGTCGAGCGCGCCGACCCGCATCGCGAAACGCAGGATGCGGCGGACCTTCTCGTCGATCGCCGATTCGGGCACCTCGCCCCTGCGCACGGCTTCTTCCAGCGGCGCGCCCCACAGCATCGGCGGCCCCGGCATCGCGAGATCGGTGCCCTGTGCCG
This sequence comes from Nocardia sp. XZ_19_385, assembly GCF_015355755.1. Classification (NCBI taxonomy): domain Bacteria; kingdom Bacillati; phylum Actinomycetota; class Actinomycetes; order Mycobacteriales; family Nocardiaceae; genus Nocardia; species Nocardia sp. XZ_19_385. Next base: position 256,077 of record NZ_JACVEE010000006.1, on the reverse strand, counting down.
CGCCGGAGGTCGACCGCACCGCGGTCCAGTCCGACACCACCACACCGTCGAAACCCCAACTGCCCTTGAGTGGTTCGTCGAGCAGCTGGTTCTCGGTCATGGTGATCCCGTTGACCGAGTTGTAGGCGTCCATGACCATCCACGCACCGGCCTGCACACTCCGCTCGAACGGATACAGGTACAGCTCACGCAGGGTGCGATCGCCGGCCTGCACGTCGACGGTGAAGCGGTCGGTCTCGGAGTCGTTGGCCACGTAATGTTTCGGGCACGCGCTCACCCCATGTGCCTGCACCGCTTCGACATACGCGGCCGACATCTCCGCCGTCAGCACCGGATCTTCGGAGAAGCATTCGAAATGCCTTCCGCCGAGCGGAGATCGGTGCAGGTTGATGGTCGGCCCGAGCACGGCGTACACGCCTTTGCGCCGCGCCTCGTGCGCGATGAGCGCGCCGATCTCGCCGAGCAGTTCCGGATTCCAGCTCGCCGCCACCGCGGTCCCGGACGGGAGGCTCACCGAGGGGTCCCGTTCGTCCCAGTGCTCGCCGCGCACCCCGGACGGACCGTCCGACACCGGCATCTCGGCCAGCCCGATCGCTGGATCGCCCGCGAGCCGGAACATCCCGGCTCCGGAGATCAGCCGCAGCTTGCCGGGCAGATCGAGCTTCGCGAGTAGTTCTTCGATGCGGTCGTCCATGCTGATGTCCCGTCTCGAGATGAATGGCAAATATCAGGCTACTGATGCGGTCCAGAACTCCACGAGATCCGCGCACACCTGCTGGGGCACGTCCTCGTTCGGCAGGTGGCCGACACCGGGGTAGCGCACCCGGCGCGCGCCCAGCTGTTCGGCGAACCGCTCGTGCACTTCGGGGGCCCACAGATCGTTGGTGTCGCCGTAGGCCACGAGCAGCGGCACCCCGGCGGCGCGCAGCTGCGCCGGATCGGCCAATGGGGGCACCTCCATCACCTGGAGAATCCCGAGAATGTTGGCCTTCTTGGTGGCCAGGATCCGGTTGTGCAGGAAGTCGAGCCGCTCGGGCGCCGGGGTGTGTCCGGCCGCGAACATGGCGGTGCTCATCTGCTGCCAGATGAACTCCTGACCGCCCGCCTCGACCGCCTGCGCGACCAGGCTCGGCGGCGGAAAGTTGATGTCCTCCACCGAGGAGGGGCCCGAGGCCAGCAGCGTGAAACTGCGGAACTTCTCCGGTCGCGCGACCACCGCGACCCGGCCGACATAGCCGCCGAAGGAGTGGCCCACCAGGTGTACCGGCTCGTCGCCTGCCACCTGCCCGATGACCTTCAGCAGGTCGCCGGAGAAGTCGTCCATGCTGTAGCCCTCGACCTGATCGGGGCCGTCCGACTGCCACTGACCGCGCTGGTCGTAGGCGACAGCCCGGTAGCCAGATTCCGCCAGCAAGGGGAGCAGAGCTTCGAAATCTTCCTTGGATCCGGTGAACCCGGGCACCAGCACCGCGGTCCCGCGCAGTCGCACACCCGGCGGCGGTACGACCTCCCAGGCGGCCAGGGCTCCGTAACCACCGTCGAGAGTGATCGGAGCGATGTCGGTGCTGTGCTGGCTCATGAAGATCCTTCCGGGTACCGCGGCGTACTGATCCCGAGTCTGCCAGCGCATTCACTGCAAACCGAGTGATCACTCGGGAATGTTATAGATTCGAGATATTGGGTGTGGCGCGGCCGCTAGTGGTACTCCTGGCTACTACTCTCGGCCGTGGACGATCGGAAAGGAGCCTCATGGCGGAACGTCAACGCAGTCCCCGCGGCGCGGCCCGCCGCGAACTGATCCTCGATGTCGCGCTGAAATCCTTCGCCGAGAACGGTTTCCACGGCTCCTCCATCGCCGACATCGCCGCCCTCTGCGGGCTCTCCCAACCCGGCCTCTTGCACCACTTCCCGACCAAGGCCGCGTTACTCGCCGCCGTCCTGGATTACCGCGACCGCATCGACGCCCAACGCCTCGAATGGAGCGACCCCCCGCGCGGCCTCGACGCCCTGCACCGGCTGGCGCGCCTCGTCGACCACAACACCCACGTCCCGGGCCTGGTCCAACTCTTCACCGTTGTCACCGGCGAATCCGTCACCGACGACCACCCCGCCCACCCCTGGGCCACCGCCCGCTACCGCACCCTGGAAGCCGATCTCTCCCAGGCTCTTTCGGCCGGAATCGCCGACGGCACCATCCGCTCCGGGGTAGATACCCACGCCATCGCCCGCCAGGTCGTCGCCATGATGGACGGCCTCCAGCTGCAATGGCTCCTGGACCCCGAATCCGTCGATATGTCAGGGCTGTTCAGGTCCTATATCGACAGTTTGATCAGCTCGATCGCCGCCCGCGGTCAGTGACGAGCGCTTTGCGGACCGCCATCCAGGGTCGGCGGTGTCCACAACGCCGGTTGCTTTTCGGTCAACCAGTCGGGTGCCTCCGGGTCCCACGGGAACTGTCCTCGACCGTCCGGCCAGATGAGCTGCACCAGCGGAAAGTCCCAGTCGCCGTAGAAGTCTCGGGCCTGGCCTACGTACTCGGTAAACCAGCCCGGATCCACGGCGCGGAACTCCGCGTCGAACCCGTCGAGCACGTCCGGGCTGCGCAGCCCGTCCTCGAAGGTTTGCCCGGCGTCGATGAGGCCGTGCACATAATTGAGGATCCCGTAGGCGGATTCGTGGCGCATGCCGAAGACGATGAGCTCCGGATGCCGGTGGGCATGCCACAGTCCGACGGTGTAGACGAAGTCGACCTTCGTGCCTTCTGGGTCGAACACGCCCTGCAAATGGACACCCCAGCGGCGGACGTTGCGCAGAATGACCTCGCGCACATTGGCACTCGTGCCGGGGTCCTGCGCGCGGGTCGCGTCGCACAGCGCACAGGTGTGCGCGGGGTCGTGCAGGTCATTCTCGTGCAGGTCGCTGTCGTGCATGCTCTGATCCTCGGTCGGCCGGGGCTAGAGCTTAACGACTCACCCGAGCATCGGCCACCGGTACCTGGGTAGTAGCTGTCAGAAGGTGGCGCCGGTGATCGTCACAGGTTGGGCGGGCAATCCGTCGCGCGGGCCGCGTTCGCTCGGCGTGATCCCGGCGGCGACCATGCGGTCCAGCGCGTCCATGCCGCGCACCACCTGACCGAGGACGGAATAGTTCGCCGGAATGTTGGCGAAGGAGTGGACGATGAAGAATTCGCTGCCATTCGTGCCCGGGCCCTGGTTGCCCATCGCCACGGTGCCGCGCCCGTAGGTTTCGGTGCCGTTGACCTCGTCCGGGAATTTGTAGCCCGGTCCGCCCTTCTCGACCTCGTAGATGTCACCGCATTGCAGGACTCCGAGTCGCGCGCTGTCGGTGAGCCGCCAGCATTCGCTGTTGTCGTAAAAGCGTTGCAGCACAAGACTTGCCATGTTCTGCACGGCGCAGGGTGCGGCTCCGGCGCGGTTCAGCCGGATGGTCACCGGCCCATAGTTGAAGTGGAAGGTGACATCCATGGTGCCGAGCGTCGGTGCGACCGGCAGCGGTGGCGACACCGGCCGCGCCGCGGGATTGTCTGGGGTCGGCGTGAATTCGCACATCACCACCGGCGGCGACACCGAAGCCGCCGCCGGAGTCGACCCGGCGACCAGGCCGCCCAGCGACGCAACAGAAACTGCCAGTGCGAAACCCAAACGTGATCCCATAGCAAGCAAGCTAGCTGAATTCATCGGGACACGGTCGGCAACGCCACAATTCATGTGATGAACTTGAACCACGCGTGGGGACACCGGAATTGGGAGCCGGGTGGCGGTACTACTCGTGCGCCGCGACCCGGTGCCACTCCGGCGCTTTACCTTTGGCCGGTGCGGCGGGTGATCCACATGATGAGGTCGTTCTCGACTTCCTCGCGATTGATTTCGTTGAGGATTTCGTGGCGGGCGTCCGGGTAGGCGCGGTAGGTGATATCGGTCAGACCCGCGTCGCGGTAGCGCTGGACTTGTAAGTCGCTCAGGCGCAGACCGTCGTTGAGGGGATCGGCGCTGCCGACCATGACGTAGACGGGAAGGTCGGTGCGGATGCCTTCGGGTTTCGCTAGGCGTTCAGTGGCGGTGGCGGCGAGTAGCGCCATGTTGGCGGGGTCGAGGGCGAAGCCGCACCACGGGTGGGCTTCGTAAGCGTCGACCTGGGATTCATCGCGGCTCAACCAGTCGGCGGTGGTGCGGGTCGGTTCGAACTCGCGGTTGAAGAGGGCGAGCCGGTCCCCGCCGGCAGCGACGATGTTGGCGAAGAGTTCGTCGACAGCTGTTGTGCCGCACAGGACTACGTCGTCGACGAGGTCCGAGTGGTCGAGCAGGTACTGCTGGACGGCGAACGAGCCGAGGCTGTGGCCGAACAGGATCACCGGGACGCCGGGGTGCTGGGCGCGCAGGCGGGTCGTCAGCGTCACCATGTCTTCGACCAGCAGGTTCCAGCCGTTGTCGCCGAGGTCACCGGGAGTGCCGGTGATGCTGTGGCCGTGCCCGCGATGGTCGTTGGCGTAGACGGCGTAACCGAGGGCGGCGAGGCGTTCGGCGAGATGGGTGTAGCGCCCGGCGTATTCGCCCATGCCGTGCGCGATTTGGACGACGCCGCGAGCGCTCGCGGTTGGCAGCCATTCCAGGACGTGAATGGCGGTGCCGTCACTACTGGTGAAGGTGGACATCAGGAGCTCCTGTGGGTCGGGTGATGGCGCGTTTGAGGATTTTTCCGGTGGGCCCGGTCGGCAGGGCGTCCAGGAGCCATACTCGCGTGGATAGACGTTGTATCCGCCGCGGATGATCATGTCCTTCTTGCGGTCGACGATGAAGAAGTAGCCGTCCGCATCCCGGCGGGCGAGGTCGCCGGTGCGGAACCAGCCGTCGGGTATCGCCGCGCGAGTGTCCTCGGGCCGGCGCCAGTAGCCGTGCATCACGTTGGGCCCGCGCACCGCGATCTCCCCGACCCCGTCGACCAGGTCGACCAGCCGCACATCGACACCGCGGATCGGCGTTCCGATCGAGCCGGGTTTGCGTTCGCGCCCGGTGTGGTTGAACGTGACGACGGGACTGGTCTCCGACAACCCGTACCCCTCGAAAATGGCGCAGCCGAAGGTCTTTTCGAAGGCGCGCAGCAGTTCCACCGGCAGCGAGGCGCCGCCCGAGACGCATCGGCGCAGCGAGGACACCTCCGCGGCGTCGGCCCCGGGGTGGTGCAGCAGCGCGGAATACATGGTGGGCACCCCGGCGAGCATCGTCACTTCGTCGCGGGCGATCGTCTCGAAGACGGCCGCGGGGTCGAAGCGAGGCAGCAGCGTCAGTGCGGCACCGCAGCAGATCGCGGCGTTCATGGCGCAGGTCTGCCCGAAAGTGTGGAACAGCGGGAGACAGCCGAGGATGACATCGTCGGCGCGAATGTCCTGCACGGTCGAGGAATAGACCGCGGCGTTGTGCGCCAGCCCGCTATGGGTCAGCGCGGCGCCCTTGGGTGTTCCGGTCGTACCGGAGGTGTAGAGGATCACCGCCAATTCGCCGGCGTCGACGGCGGTGCCCTGCCGGTAGGGCGGCAGCTGGGTCAGCAGTTGCTCCAATGCGCGGGCGTCGAGCACGGGAGTCTCGGTCGCGGCGGCGCCCTGTGCTCCCTCGCCGGGACCATCGGGCCAGTCGAACAGCAAGGCCGCACCCGAATCTCGCAGGTAGTAGGCGACTTCCCGGGTTTTCAACAACGGATTCATCGGCACCACCACGGCTCCGGCGCGCAGGATCCCGTAGTACAGGACCACGAACTCCGGCACGTTCGGCAGCATCACCGCCACCCGCGCCCCGACCTCGATGCCGCGCGAGCGCAGCAGCGCCGCCACCCGGGCAGTGCGCTCCTCGAGTTCGGCGTAGGTCAGCACCGTCGTGCCGAAGCGCAGGACCGGGCGGTCGGGATAGTGCAGCGCGGATTGGAGCAGGTTCACGGTCAGGGAAGGCACGGCAGAATCGTCACACCGCTGTGACGCCGATCCCATGGCCGCGCGCACAGCATCACCGCTAACCCGTTGTCCCCGCGGACAATTGCACCGGCTGTAAGCTGCGGAGATGTCGAAAACAACGCTGCCGGCGGTGATCAGTACGGTGCTGCTGGAGCGCATCGACAGCCTGGCTTTGCACTTGGCCCGGCGGTTCCTCGTCGAACTCGACACCTACCGCAACGAGACCCAGGTGCCGTTCGAGTCGATCCGCGTCTCCTGCGCCCGCAACCTCACCCTGATGGTGCGGCAGTTCACTTCGGCGGTGCCGTCGGATCCCGAATCGGCCCGGGAAACCGGGCGACTGCGCGCGCAACAGGGCGTGCCGCTGGCGGAAACCTTGCACGCCTTCCAGATCGGGTTCGAATACCTGTGGTCGGAACTGGTCACCGAAGCCCGCCGCCATCCGGCGGTCACCGACGCGATGCTGGTCGACCTGGCCGCGGAGGTGTGGGCGCTGTCGGGGGAGTACGCCGTCGCCGTCGCGGCGGCCTATCGGGAGATGAGCTCGGAACTGATGCTGCAGCGCGAGCACGAACGCTCGGTGCTGGTGGAAGCGTTGTTCACCGGCGTCATCGCCGACCCCGCCACGCTCGGGGAGGCCACCCGGATTCTCGGCCTGCCACCTAATGGCCGCTATGTGGTGGTGGCCGCCGACGTTCCCGCCGCGGGTCGCGAGGCACTACCCGGCATCGAGTCGGCGCTGCGCAGCGCGCAGATCACCTCCGCCTGGCGACTACTGCCGGACCAGCAGATCGGCGTGCTGTCGCTACCGGAGGCGCGAGATGCCTTGGCGCTCGGCGCACTTCGCAAACATCGAACCCGAGTCGGGGTGAGCCCGCACTACGACGCGCTTACCGAGACGCCGCAAGCCCTGCATTTCGCCCGCCTCGCGCTGCGCGGGCTCGGCACCCGACCGACCGGCGTCGCCCGTTTCGACGACAACCCGCTCGCGATGCTCGTCGCGGCGGCACCCGCTGAAGCCGAACGCATGGTTCGCGTCCGGCTCGGCCCGGTACTCGCGCTGCCCTACGAGGAGCGAACCAGACTTCTGGAAACGCTCGAAACCTGGTTCAGTGCAGGCGGTTCCGCCGCCGCGACCGGCGCACGCCTGTACCTGCACGCGAACTCCGTCCGTTACCGGCTGCGGCGCATCGAGGAACTGACCGGCTTGTCGCTGACCGATCCCGCGGCAGTGCGCGACCTCGGTGCGGCACTCGAAGCGTTGCCGCTGCTTGCGCCGGTCAGTGCCTAGCCAGGATTTACGCGACGCAGAATTCGTTGCCTTCCGGATCCCGCATGACCCACCAGTGCCCGGCGGGACCCTGGTCGACCTCCTCGACACGGGTCGCGCCCAGGCCTTCCAGCTTGGCCACGAGCTCGTCGCGTCCGCCCGGGCCGCTGTGGATGTCGATGTGCAGGCGATTCTTGACGGTCTTGCGTTCGGGCACGTCCTGGAACAGCAGCCGCCTGCCGTGACCCACGCCGCTGGTCTCGTCGAATGGGTCCTCGGGGTGGCGGACCGCGGCGAGCCCCCGGAAATTCTTGCGGCCGTTGTGCTCGATGACGGCCGCCTCGGGCAGCTGACCGGCCGCGAGTAGCTGCTCGATCAGGGCGCTCGGGTCTTCGACCTCGTATTCGAGCGCGGCGGCCCAGAAGTCGGCGAGGACGGGTGCGTTCCCGCTATCGATGATGAGCTTCCAACCTAATGCCATGGTCGTAGACGGTAGTCAATAGGTCCGACAACCGAAGTAGCTTCGCGCTCGCGGTGATTCGTAAGATTCGCACTACTATCGACTGTAGTAGTTCGATAACGGAGGTGTTCATGATGCCCAGTGCAGACGGTGACGGCGAGATTGAGGCAGGGCAGCGGTCACGCCCGTCGTTATTGGCGAGGCTGGCGATGTCGAGTTCGCAATTTGCCAACAAACACGGGGTCTACCTGGGGCGACGTTCGACGAAGTGGCATGTGGCCGGCTATCGGCGATCAAACGGGAGAATCGGTGGCCACCTCCCGGGGTGGCCACCGGCTCGCATCCTGCTCCTCGATCACATCGGCGCCAAGAGCGGAATCCAGCGGACCTCTCCGCTGATGTACCACGACGAGGGTGAATTCGTTGCCGTGGTGGCCTCGAAGGGCGGGCAGCCGACTCATCCGGCCTGGTTTCACAACCTGAAGGCACACCCGGACACCACAATTCAGATCGGCTCGGAGGTGCGCCGGGTACGGGCGCGAGTCGCGACGGATGCGGAGCGACACAGCTTGTGGCTGAAATGTCTTGCCTTCTATCCGGGTTATGAATTCTTCCAGCGCAACGCGGGCAGCCGCAAGATACCGATCGTGATCCTCGAGCCGCGCGACGCGGACGAAATCGGCCGGTGAGCAACGGAATCCGGTGGTGCAAAATTGCGGGGATGATCACCACCGCGTTCCTCCAATACGCCGGATCGGGCCCGATGCGGCACGAGGAGAAACTGCTCGACGAAGGATTGCGCCGGTGCGGTACTACAGCATCAAGCGAATCCATCGCAGGCAGTTGCCGCTGGGGCCGGACACGTTCATCGCCGGTGACATGGATGCGATGCATGGGGCCATGCGGCAACTCGGAATTCCCGTGCCGGAACCCGATGATTATCCGGAGAGCCTGCGCGAGTTTCTCCGGCGGCGGGTGTGGACCTCGACGTTGGGCGAGATCGAGCGGGTGATGGAGACCGGTTCGGCTCCACCGGTTTTCGTCAAACCGGCGGAGCGGCGCAAAGGCTTCACCGGAGCCGTGTGTTACTCCGAACGCGACTTCGCCGCGTTGGGAAGAGTCGGCCGGCGGCAGCGGGTGTGGTGCTCGGAGGTGGTCGAGTGGGTCGCGGAATACCGCGTCTACGTGATCGGCGGCGGAGTCGTCGCCGTGGACCGCTATGCCGGATCGGCGTTGTTGGACATGGACGTGGTGCGGTCCGCGGTCGCGGCGTACGACCACTCCGGGACCGCACCGAGCGCATACGGCATCGACTTCGGGGTCCTGGCCAGCGGTGCGACGGCTCTGGTCGAAGTCAATGATGGGTATGCGCTCGGGGCGTATGACATCGCCGCCGAGCAGTACACCGAGTTGGTGTTGCGGCGGTGGGTCGAGTTGCTCGGGACGGCGGGGGTCAGCGCCGGGTCGGGTCGGTGACCAGCGCGCTGCTGCCGGCTCCGGCCAGGGCGGAGTCGACGGCGTCCAGGAGCGGGTTTGCCGCCGACACCGTGACCGAGCCGATGCAGCCGGGGGCGCGGCCGCCGCTGCCGAGGGCGTTCTCGAAGGCTTCGACGCCGTAGCTGCCGGCGCTGTGGCCGGTGAAGACCGCGGAGCCCGAGCCGGACGCTCCCACGGTGATGTTGCCCAGGTGGAAGTGGGCGCCGGCGGGGTTCGTTCCCATGATGTAGTAGCCGCCAGGTCTCCCGTTGACGGTCACCTTGATGCGTTCCCGGCCGCCGACGGACTGGCAGGTCGCTTTGGAGTCGCCGGGATAGGGGTCGTGGTAGGCGTGTGCGACGCCGACGCCGGAGAGAACGAGTATCGGAGTGACCGTCATCGCGGTGGCGATGGCGCGGATTCTTGTGCTGGACATGATTTTTCCCTGCTGCCTGTGCGCGCCGGAAGACGCGGTGGTTTCGAATGTGCTCTGTCCAGTCCATCGCGTTGCCGGCGGCGGCGTTAGATATTGCTGGTCGAGCGGGCTCGACGTGATGCGGAACGGTGTCATTTCGCTACCGCGTGTCGGGGCTTGCCGCGCGGCGCCGGTGGGCAAGCTGGTCCGGTACGGATGACCAGCGGATCCGGAGGTGACCGAATGAGCAGTCCGGTGCGACTAGCCGTGGTAACCGCGGCCCTCGCGTGTCTGATGGGTGCGCCCGCCGCCTGGGCGGATCCGCTGGATCCGAACGCGGTGCCGCCGCGTTCCTCGATATCGGTGCGAACCAACGTGCCGAACATGCAATGGGGCACCACCAACCAGCATCAGGAGCGCGGGGCGCTGTCCCTGTCGAAGCTGTATATCGTCGATTACGCGTTGCGCCACGGTGACAACTCGGCCGAGGATCGGGCCCTCGCCGAACGCATGATCCGTTACTCCGACGACAGCGCGGCAAGTGCGATGGAGGCGAAGTACCCCAAGGCAATTGAACTGATCGCGGCCGAATACCACTTGAGTTCAACACATTCCGGCAACGATTGGCAGACCAGCACGACCAGCACCGCCGATGTCGCCGATTTCCTGAACAAGAAGCGGCATCAGGACCCGGATTCCCCGATCTTCGACTGGATGTCCTCGCCGGGTGCGGTCGCCGCCGACGGCACCGTCCAGGACTGGGGGACCACCTGGCTCCCGGGCGCATTGGGCACCAAGTGGGGTTGGTCGGACTTCGAACCCGAAGAGGTCGCCTCCGCGTCCTACGGCATCGGATTCACTGTCGCCGCACACACTTACGGCTCCGGGGCCGACCAGACCACCGATGTCCTCAGCGCTGTGCCGGACGTGCTCAGGGAACTTGTCGCCCGGCGTCTGACCGAGGGTGTGCGGGAGTGGGAAGCGATGCTGGCGACCAGTGTTCCCGGTCTGCGCTAGCTATTTATCACAGCTGTGATACATTGGGTTCATGCCAGCTCGGATCGACGCGGAACAACGACGCAGAGATGTCGTCGAAGCTGCTTTCCGGCTGCTGGTCGCCGAGGGATTCAGCGGTTTGTCCTTGCGCAAGGTCGCCGTTGAATCCGGATTGAACATCGGGTCGGTGCGCCACTACTTCGACGATCACCGCGACCTCCTGGTCGCGGCGGCCACCGAGGTCGGCGACCGCATGGGGCAGCGGCTCATCCGTCACCCCACTGAAGCGTTGCGCGGACTCACCGGCAAGCAGGCCGTCGACGCGCTGCAGGCGCTGGTCGAGGAGTTGCTGCCGGTGGACGAGGAACGCCGGATCGAATCGATCGTACTGCTGGAATTCATTCTCGCGGCACGCGTGAATCCGATCTTCCGTCCGGTGACCGAACAGATGGCCGCCGACATGCGGTCCGTGCTCACCGAGGCGCTGCGTGTTCTCGCGGTGCCCGGCCCGGCCGAGCACGCCGAACAGGTAGCTGCGCTGATCGGCGGCCTGGCGATCGACGCGGTGACGCCACACGGCTCCCTCGGCGTCGATCGTCTGCGCAAAACCCTTCGGGCACACCTGAATTCGGTGCTGTCAGCCTGAAAACCCAGATACCTGCCCGATTCGTCGTCGACGCATCGGGGATTTCGTCCTGCGTGAAGGAGATCCGCTGTGCCCGCGTGGCTGTTCGCATTGCTCGCTGCCGCATTCGTGTTCTATACCGACGACTATGTGATCGCCGGTGTGCTGCCGGAGATCGCCCGGGATCTCGGTGTCAGCGAAGCGCAGGCCGGTCAGCTGGTGACCGTCTTCTCCCTGACTGTCGCACTCGCCGCGCCGGTCGCCGGGGTCGCGTTGGCGCGGGTGTCGCGGCGGCGGCTCTTCACTGCCTCGTTCGTGGTTTTCGTCGCCGCGAACCTGATGGCGTCGATGACGAACACCTTCGGCCTCCTGATGGTGCTGCGGGTACTGGCGGCCCTCGCCGCCGCGGCCTCGACCCCCGCACTCTTCGCCTTCGCCGCCGAACGTGCCCCCGAAGGCCGCACCGGCAGATACGTCGCCGTCGTCGCACTCGGGGTCACCGGCTCGATCGCCGCCGGAGTTCCGATCGGCACCTGGATCGGCGGCCACTTCGGCTGGCAGGCAACGTTTCTCGCGATGGCCGTGGCCGGTGCCGCCGCACTGACGTTCCTGCTCACCGCCCTGCCGCGCCACCGCGACCAGCCCACCGATGTACCCGCGATCATCGACCAGCTCCGCGCCCTCGCCAGCCCGCCGGTCTCCCTCGGCCTCCTGGCCAACTGCGCCCTCATGACCGGATCGATGATGATGCTGACCTATCAGGCCCCCTACCTCGCCGCTGTCAGCCACGCCACCGTAGACCAGCGCGCTCTCGCCTTCAGCCTCTCCGGTTTCGCCGGCATCGTGTGCATCTGGCTCGGCGGCGCCGCCACCGACCGCTGGGGCGCGGACCGCACGTTGCGCATCGGAATCACCCTCTTCATCGCCACGATGGTGACCCTGTGGGCCCTCGGCCTCGCCCGCCCCATCCCACTGCCCATCATCATCTTGGTCGGAACAATCCAGGGCGGCGTCGCCTTCTGGAACGCCCCAGCCATCCAAGCCCGCCTCTACACCCTCGCCGGCCCCGTAGCCCCCCAAGCCCTCGCCCTCAACACCTCAGGCACCTACCTCGGCGTAGCCCTGGGCGGAGCGCTCGGCGGCTTGACTCTGACAACCCTTGCCCCCCAACTCCTTCCGGCCGTCGCCGCTATCCTCGGCCTAACCGCCCTGGCTCTCCTGGCTCTCGCCATCAACGCCGCGAAGACACAGCCAGGTAGCCCGAAAGCCGACCGAGTGGCACCCCATTGAGAGCCCACTCGGTGTTCGCCGCAACCACGTGCCATTCGGCGGGCCCATTCGCGTGGCCGTTGCATAGCGCGTCGGTTGCAAAGCGAGTGGGGCAGCGCACGCGATTCGGCAGACGAGCAGCGGTGCGGCAGCCTGTGGGCGGGTCAGTCTGTTGTGGTCGGGCGCCAGACATTCCGGTTGACGATCTCCAGGACCAAGGCACCGATGTTCCAGGCATCGTCGGCGCCGCTGTGGTGGCGGCCCTCCAGGGGGAGGCCGGCTATGCCGAGCGCACCGGACATGCCTTGGCGGCGGCGGAGGTTGTAGGCCTCGGAGAAAAGCATTTTGGCGTTGGTGTGGTGGGAGTTGAAGGGGTAGGGGGTGTTGGTGGACTCGCATTGGGTGATGAATTGTTTGCGGTCGTAGTCGCCCCAGCTGGCCCACGGGCGGAGGGCGGCTTGGTGTTCGGTGGCGAGGAGGCGGCAGGCGTCGGCGAAGGGGATGCCGGTGTCGACCTCGGCTTGGGTGAGGCCGGTCAGTTCGGTGCAGAATTCGCTGACGGTGGCGCGTTCGGGGCGAACGAGGATGCGGTGCTTGGCGATTCGGGTGCGGGCATCGAGATCGACGACGGTCAGGCCGATTTCGATGATCTCGCTCACCGCGCCGGGCGGGGTTTCGCCTTCCCAGCAGGTGGCCTCCACGTCGACGACGTTGAGCAGTCCGGTAGTCATCGGCCGAGCGTAGGGCGCGCGTGTTGCGCGGCTCAATCGAATTTCGGTGTGCACCAGGAATTCGCGGATTCGGGCTGTCACGGGCACCCGGTACGGTCACCGGAGGACTTCGAAAGGGAGGGCATCATTGAATACCCCGCAGCCTCGCGCGCTGGATGTCCGCTGGATCCATGGCTCACCGTCGGCCAAGCACAACACCGATCCCGACATCCAGGTGCACACCTACGATGAGCACACGGTCATCCTCCGCCAGAACATGGCGGTCAATTACGAGGCACCCTTTCTGTTCCTGCTCTTCGGCGAGACCGAAGTGGTGCTGATCGACACCGGCGCCACCGCCTCCGCCGAGTTCTTCCCGCTGCGCCGCGTCGTCGACGAGCTCATCGCGGACTGGCTCGAGCGTCACCCCCGCACCGGATATCGGCTGCTGGTGCTGCACACCCACGCACACACCGACCACATCGCGGGCGACAGCCAGTTCGCCGACCGCCCCGCCACCACGCTGGTCGGCGCCGACCTGGCCACCGCTTCGAAGTACTTCGGCTTCAACGAAAATCCGGACGCGGTGGCACAGGTCGACCTGGGCGGCCGAGTCCTCGAATGCCTGCTCACACCTGGCCACCACGAGGCCGCCGTCACCTTCTACGACCCGTGGACCGGATTCCTGCTCACCGGCGACACGGTCTATCCCGGCCGCCTCTACATCCAGGACTGGCCCGCCTTCACCCGAAGCATCGACCGCCTGATCGACTTCTGCGACCACCACCCGATCACCCACATCCTCGGCTGCCATATCGAAATGACCACCGAACCAGGCATCGACTACCCGGTCCGCACCGCGTACCAGCCCGACGAACTCCCGCTCGAGATGACCACCGACGACCTGCGCGAAATCCGCACGGCGCTAACCGAAATCGGCGACGAACCCAGCCGCCGCGCCTACCCCCGCTTCATCCTGTACCCCGTCGGGTGAGCCGGCGATGAACTGTTTGCGCAGGATGTCGTAGTTCAGGGGTGCGCTCGTCGATGTACCCCGGCGAGGCGGTGGCGCTGTCGAACGACCGGGCCCGGGCAAACTCGAGGGTTTGCGAAGACGCCTACGATGGCCACCGATGAACGCAGGTATCGAGATGGTTGCCCTGTCCGGGGGCGATGTGACGCTGACCGATCGGCGGACCCAGCGCAGCTGGGCGGTCGAGGTGGCGTCCTTCGCGCTGTCTGTGTTTCCGATCACCCAGTGCCGATACGCGGAGGTCACCGGCGAGCGGCCGAGCGCCGCGCAGGGAATGCAGTTGCCGGTCGACAGTGTGTCCTGGACCGATGCGGTGCGCTTCTGCAACGCTCTGTCGCACAGCTCGGGTCTACGGCCCGCATACCGGCTCCTCGATGACGAGGTCGAGTGGGACACCACCGCCGATGGTTTCCGGTTGCCGACCGAGGCCGAGTGGGAGTACGCGTGCCGCGCCGGCAGTACCGGCCCCAGGTATGGCGAGCTCGGCGAAATTGCTTGGTATCGAGCTAATTCCGGCGAACGTCCGCACGACGTCGGCGGCAAACTCCCGAACTCCTGGGGCCTGCACGACATGCTCGGCAACGTCTGGGAATGGTGCTGGGACCTCTACGACAGCGAGGTCTACGGCTCGTACCGGGTGCTGCGCGGCGGCGGCTGGTTCGACGAACACTGGAGCTGCCGCGCGTCGGTGCGCCGCCGCAGCCACCCGAGCCTTCGCATCGACGACACCGGATTCCGGGTCGCGCGGTCGGCTGCCGCGCGACCCCCTGGGTAACCGCTACTTCTTCGCCGCGAGCGCGATCAGGTCGCTGACGGCGGCGGGATCGGCGACGCTGACCGCGTGCGAGGCCGCGATCTCCACGACCTGCGATCCCGCGCGTTCGGCCATGAATCGCTGGGCCTGGATCGGGATGTTCTTGTCCTCGGTGGTGAGCAGGGCGTAG
This sequence comes from Nocardia sp. XZ_19_385, assembly GCF_015355755.1. Classification (NCBI taxonomy): domain Bacteria; kingdom Bacillati; phylum Actinomycetota; class Actinomycetes; order Mycobacteriales; family Nocardiaceae; genus Nocardia; species Nocardia sp. XZ_19_385. The sequence continues at coordinate 240,917 of NZ_JACVEE010000006.1, read as the reverse complement.
GACGGGATGGACTGCCAGGCCGCCGCGGTGGCCGGCTGCTCCAGGGCGTCCAGGGCCACGGGGCGCTGGGTGGCGGCCATGGTCGCGGCGACGGCGGCGGGCACGTCCGCGGCGAATTGCGCGGGGAACTCGTCCTGCCGGATGTAGAGCTCGGTTGCCGAGTTGCCGTCGGGCAGTGGATATTCCGCAGGGCTGGTGGTGGGGCCGAGGGTGGATCCCGGGAACTTGCCGGTCAGTTCGAGAGCGCTTTCGCCTACGGCGGGGATGAAGGCGGCGATGTAGACCAGAGCTGTCACGTTCGCCTTGCCCGCCGCGGCGACGGTGATGACGCTGCCGCCGTAGGAGTGGCCGGCCAGCACGACCGGGCCCTCGATGGTGTCGAGGACCGAGGCGATGTAGGCGGCATCGGAGGCCAGTCCCCGCAGCGGGTTGGCGGCGGCGAGGACGGAATAGCCTTGCGCCCGCAGGTTTTCGACGACGCCGTTCCAGCTGGAGGAGTCGGCGAAGGCGCCGTGCACCAGGACGACGGTGGGTTCGGTGCTCATGTGTGAAGGTCCTTCCGGGGCTGGATGTCAGGCGTAAAGGGCGGCACGAAGCGTCGAGACAGCCTGGGCGACGGCCGCTTTCGCCGCGTGGGTGTCATGCATCGAATTGACCATGACGAAGTCGTGGATGATCCCGCCGTAGCGCGCCTGGACGACGGGCACACCGGCCGCACGCAACTTCCCGGCGAACGCCTCGCCCTCGTCCCGCAGCACATCGGCCTCGGCCGTGATGACGAGCGCGGGCGGCAGGCCTGTCAGCTGCTCAGTGCTCGCCCGCAGCGGGGACGCCGTGATCTGGGCGCGGTCCGCCGCGCTGGTGGTGTACTGATCCCAGAACCACTGCATGCCTTCCCGAGTCAGGAAGTAGCCCGTCGCGAACTGCTGGTAGGAGCCGGTGTCGAAGTTGGCGTCGGTGACGGGGTAGAACAGCACCTGCTGCGCGAAGGACACGTCGCCGCGTTCCTTGGCCATGAGGGTCAGCGCGATGGCCATGTTGCCGCCGACCGAATCGCCCGCGACGGCGATACGCGCGGCATCCAGGCCGTGCTGCGCGCCGTGCGTCGAAACCCATTGCGCCACACGGTAGGACTGCTCGTTGGCGACCGGGTACCGGACCTCGGGCGAGCGGTCGTATTCGGGAAAGACCACCGCTGCGCGGACGCCGACGGCGAGGTCGCGCACCAGCCGGTCATGGGTGTGCGCATCGCCGAAAACCCAACCGGCGCCGTGGGTGTAGATGATGACCGGCAGCGCCTCGGTGACACCCTGCGGCTTCACGATCCGCGCCCGCACCGACCCGGTCGGCCCACCCTCGACGGTGACCCACTCCTCGTCGATATCCGGCTTGTCGATCGGCGAATCCTGCACCGAGTCAACGGCTTTGCGTCCCTCCGCCGGGGGCAGCTGGTAGAGGAACGGCGGCTGGGAGGTCGCGTCGACGAACTCCTGTGCGGCCGGTTCGAGGGCGATTCCGAGCGGATTTCCAGACATGAAAGTTCCTTCCTGAACGGGATTGGGCCATCTACAGTTTCCCTCGGGCAACCCGCTCCGCGCCCCCCTGCACGGGCCGTGAATACCACCGATCAGGACACCAGCGCGGGCTCTCGCAGCTCGACCGGCCCGGTGGACCGGAATCGCTGCTGGTACTTCAGCGGCGGAATGCCCAGCCGCGCCACGAACGCCCGGCGCAGCGCCTCGCTGCTGCCGTATCCGGCCGACATGGCGGCGTCGGTGACGCTGTGCCCGGCGTGCAGCAGGTCGCGCGCGACGCCGAATCGGATGAATGCCACATACTCGGCGGGCGAGCGTTCCAGCTCCGCGCGGAACAGCCGCGTCAGGTGCCGGACGCTCACGCGGGCATGGACGGCCAGCGTCTGAACCGTATGCGGGAACGCGGGATCCGCGCAGATCAGGTCGACGACCTTGCGTACCAGCGGACTGCGCGGCACCGGCCCGGTCAGCGACGCCGAGAACTGCGATTGCCCGCCCGAGCGCTGCATGTACACCACCAGCAGCTGCGCGACCCGGCGTGCGACGTCGGCCCCGAAGTCCTCCTCGACGAGTGCCAACGCGAGATCGACTCCCGCCGCGACTCCCGCCGAGCTGTACAGGTTGCCGTCCCGCACGAAGATCCGGTCCGGTTCCACCACGGCGGCGGGATAGCGCCGGGCCAGATCCGCCGCGAATTTCCAGTGGGTGGTCACCCGCCGGCCGTCGAACAGGCCCAGCTCGGCCAGCACGGCCGCGCCACTGCAGATCGACGCCAGCCGCCGTGTCCGCGCCGCCAGCTGCCGGGCCGCGGCCAGCACCTCGGGCGTCACGAACTGCGATGCCGGTAATTCGCTGCCGGGGACGATGACCGTATCGAATCGGCCCGCGTCGGCGGCCGCGACGCTCACCTCGATCTTCGCGCCGATGGAGGTCTGCACACTGTTCCCGTCGGCGGAGATCAGCACCACGTCGTAACCGGCCGTGGCCTGATTGGCCTCTACGAAGACCTCCGCCGGACCGGCGAAGTCGAGCATTTTCACGCCATCGAAGACCAGGACGCCGACGCGTCGGCGGGGTTGCTCGGAGCAAGTGGTGGCCATGCCGACCAGTATTCTGGAGGCGTGCCTCCAGAACAAGCGATGTGGGCCAACCCACGTGTATTGGTACGGTGACCGAATGGGACGGCCACGACAGTTCGATGAATCGAGCCTGCTGGACGCCGCCACTGAGTTGTTCTGGTCGCAAGGATTCGACGACACGTCGGTGGAGGACGTTTCGCGCGCGACCGGCGTCGGCAACGGGAGTATCTACGGCGCCTACGGCAACAAGCGGGGCTTGTTCCTCGCCGCCTTCGGGCGCTACTGCGAGGGGCGCGGGCGATTCGTCCGCGACACTGTCGTCGCAGCGCCTGGTTCGGCGCGCGCCGCGGTACGGACGCTGTTCGAGGCGGTCGTCGACGACTGCACCTCGCATCCGGACCGCCGCGGCTGCCTCATGATCAACAGCATCGCCCAGCTCGGCAGCCGGATTCCCGAGGTGCTCACCATCGGCGCCCGGACGACCGAGGCCATGGAGGACGGCGTCGCCGAACGTTTGCGCCCAGCGGCGCGCGCGGCGGGCACCCCGGTCGAGGAGGAAACCGTGGCTGCCCACAGCGCCGCCGTCGTGGTGGTGGCGCAGGGCCTGATTCAACTGAGCCGCTTGGGAATTGCCCGCGATCGGCTGCTGGAGATCGCGGACGTGTCCGCGCTGGCGCTGCCCGAGACCTGGGCCGAGAACGGCGTCTAGCGCGCGCTGCCTATAGAGGTCGCGCCGAGGACGTGGTCGCCGGCGTGCCATGAGGCGCGCACCTGGTGCTGGAGAACGGCGTCTAGCGCTCCACCTCTATAGGCCGTGGCGATTCAGGAAGTCGGTGATCAGCTTCTGCCACTCCTGCGGCCGCTCGGCCATCGGGACGTGACCCGAATCGATCTCGGCGTACTCCGACCCGGCGATGTGCGCCGCCAGATATCGGGAATTGGTGGGGGAGATGAGCGTGTCGCGGGTGGTGGCGATGACCAGCGTGGGTACCGAGATGCCGGCCAGATCAGCGGTGGTGTCGCCGCCGCGGACAGCGCCCGCCTGCTCGAAGGTGCCAGCGGGTATGCCCGCCGCGATGGTGTCGAGAAGGCCGGTGACTTGGTCGCGCGGTATCGAGTTGTAGAAGTCCTCGCCGAAGCCTGTCAGGGCGACGAATCTGGCGAAACCTTGCAGGTCGCCTGCCGCCAGGAGGCGCTGCCAGAGGTCCATCGAGGCCACTGTCCGGTTGTCGGCCCGAGCCAGGCCGGCGGTCAGCACCAGTCCGCGCACCCGCTCCGGCCAGCGCGACGCGACCCGCAGCGACACCAAGCTGCCCAGCGAATAGCCGAGCAGCGTAAAGGTTTCCAGGCCTGCCCGGTCGGCGGCTTCGATGATCCCCTCGGCAAGGTGGTCGGCGGTGAGTTCGCCTTCCGAGCGAGGGGTTTCGCCCGAGCCTGGGTAATCGGGAGCGACCACGGTGTGGCCGACGGCCAATGCCGGGATGATCGGTGCGTAATTGCCTGCAATGCTTCCGCCCGCGCCGTGCGCGAGCAGGATGCCGGGGCCGGTGCCGTGGGTGGTGGTGGCGAGTGCGGGAATTCGTGTCATGGCCGCGAGGTTGCCGTATGACATCAGTGTCAAGGTCAAGCCGTCGGAGGGAATCCCCGCACATGCGCATCGGAGAGCTGTCGCACCGCACCGGAGTCAACCCCCGGCTGCTGCGCTACTACGAGCAGCAGGGCCTGCTGACCTCCGAACGCGATTCGAACAGCTACCGCTGGTACCAACCGGACGCCGTCACCCGCGTCGCCCGCATCCGCGAACTGCTCGAAACCGGACTCCCCACCGAGGCCATCCGCTCCCTGCTCCCGTGCACCGAGCCAGGCCCCGGCCTCCTGGCCTGCCCGCACTCGGTCGAAGTGCTAGACAAGCAGCTCTCCCGTGTCGACGAACAACTGAACGAACTCCAGCGCAGGCGTTCGGCGCTATTGGACGTCAGCGGAAGCCTGCATTAGACCCGCGGGCCCCACGCCGCACAGCATCCACGCGGCACCGGATCCGCGGTCCACGCGGCACAGCATCGCGGCCGAAGCCGCACCGCATCCGCGGCCCACACCCGCCGCGGTAGCCGTCCTACTCCGGCGTGCCGCCACCCGAAAGATTCTGTCCCGCAGCCCGGTTGAGGACGATGGCCGAAGCTCGGGCCCGTACCTCCTCGCGCGTGCGGCCCTGGTGGTCGGCGGCGAGGAACTGGTTGCCGATGGCCAGGCAGAAGGCGAGCAGGCTGCGGGCCTCGATTTCGTCGGGGTCGGAGCAGAAGGTGCCGATCATGTCGCGCAGCAGCCCCATGCGTACGTCGTCGACTCGGCGCAAACGCTCGGTGACCGCGGGGTCGCGCCGGGCCCAGTCGCGAATCGCCAGGTCGATGCCCAGCAGGCGGTCGCCGGAGAGGGTGAGGCGACCGGCGAGGACGACCTTGGCGCGGGGGTCTTCGATATTCGCGACGCGTTCGAGGACATCGTCGGTGCATTCGCGTTCCCACTGGTCGAGCATCGCTTCCAGCAGGGCATTGCGGTCGGCGAAGTAGCCGTAGAAGCCGCCCTTGGTCACGCCGAGTGCCTTGGCCAGCACCTCGACGCGGACCGCGTCCACACCGTTGGTGGACAGCGTTTGCAGACCCTGTTCGATCCATGCCTGGCGTGGAGTGCGCGCGACGCCCAAAAGTAGCTCCTCTCCGGGGCTGGCCTCGTTGTTGCCGGTAACCGTATCGTGGCCGGATGATCGCCATCGGACCGCTGGAGCTTGCCGACCGTGCGGCATGGGAGCGACTGTTCCAGGGGTACAACGCCTTCTACGGTCGCGCGACCATGCCGGACGGCTTCTACGATCGAGTCTGGGCCGAGTTCCGGTCGGGCGCTCGAATGCACGCGCTGGGCGCGAAACTCGACGGCGAACTCGTCGGCATCGTGCACTTCTTCGCCCACCCGAGCACCACGTCCTCGGATCTCTGCTATCTCCAGGATCTGTTCACCACCCCGAATGCCCGCGGCAAAGGCATTGCCCGCCAACTGATCTCCGCAGTCCGGTCCTGGGCCGTCGATCAGGGTTGCGACCAGGTCTATTGGCACACAAAGGAAGACAATCACGCCGCCCGCCTGCTCTATGACAAGGTCGCCGAGAATCGGGGTTTCATCAAGTACACGATGCCGATCTGAGCATTCAGGATGCCGGGCAGACCGCCGCGGTGAGTGCGCGGCTGGCGGCGGGGGCTCGCTCCTTGTCGGTAAAATCTTGGTTTACGTTGACGGTTACGGCGCGGCCGGTGGCCGCGGTTTGGCCGGCGTAGGTCACCGAGCCGGGGATGCCGCCGTTGTGGCCCCAGAAGTCTTGTCCGCACGGCATTGTCAGGCGCATCAGGCCGAGACCGTAAGCCATGGTGGTGCTTTCGCCGATGGCGCGGACGTTCTGCATTTCCGCGAGTTGGGCGGGCGGGATGAGCTTGCCGGTCAGGAGCGCGGCGAAGAAGCGGTTGAGGTCGGCGCCGCTGGCGATCATCGCGCCCGCCGCTCCGGCGGCCGATACGTTCTGATCGGTGTAATCGATGCGCTGGCCCCGGACTTCGCTGTAGCCGTGCGGATGCGGGCCACGCATGCCGGTTTCGTCCGGTGCCGGGTAGTAGGTGTCGTGCAGTCCGAGCGGCTCGATGATGCGGCGGGTGATCTCGGTGCCGACCGGAGCTCCGGTGATCTTTTCGATCACCATTCCGGCGAAGGCGTAGTTGGTGTTGCGGTACTGCCATTTCGTGCCGGGTTCGAACTCGGCGGGCGCGGTCAGGGCCGTGCGCAGGATCGCGGGCAGGTCCGCGGTCTGCCAGCGCACCTGTTCGGAGAGGAAGTCGATCTGCCAGGGCTCGGGTGTCGCACCGAATTCGGCAGCGTACTCGGGGAGTCCGCTGGTGTGCTGCAACAGATTTCGGATGGTGATTCGGTGGCCGTCGATGCCGGGCCCGTGCACCACGCCGGGCAGGTATCGCTCTACCGGAGCATCCAGTTCGACCTTGCCTTCGGCTACCAGTTGCAGCATCACCGTGGCCACGAATGTCTTTGTGACGCTGCCGATTCGGACCCTGGCATCGTCGGGGAACGGCGCGCCGGTGGCCAGGTCGCCGACTCCGGCGGTGGCCGACCAGCTCTGGCCCTTCTCGCTGATCACCGCCTGCGCACCCGGATGCCCCAACCGCACCGCATCATTCAGCGCTGTGGTCACCTGCTCCCGCCCGGTATCTCGCACCTCGATCGAATCGTCCACTCCGCACGACATCGCCGTCAGAACCGCCGCCACCAGCACCGCAAGTTTCACCTTCACGGCATCAAAGCTACGGAAAACGACGCCCAGCGATCAGCCTGCTACCGCCCGAATCTCGGGTAGTGCTGGCACTACCGACCGCGGTGTCGGAGTCGGCGAGCCGGGAGGATTAACGCCGAACGGGCCGACGGTCGATTCCCTTAGGCCAGAATGCAATTCGTGACCATTAACGAGCACCCCATGTCGTTACCCGCAGCCGAAAAGCACCTGCTCGAGCGGGTCTCCGAGCTTGCCGTCGGATTCGCCGCCGAAGCGGCGGAGTACGACGACCGAGCCGAGATCGCGGTCGGGCATCTGGAGGCGCTACATAAGGCCGGGGCGGACGCGGCGGTACTGCCGAAGTCGGTCGGCGGGACCGGCCTGAGCTATCTGGCATTCGGACAGCTACTACGCATTCTCGCCAAGGCCGACCCCTCCACCGCGACGATCTGGTTGATGCACGCGGGAGCGGGCGTCGGCCTCGCCGAATTCACCGCCGAGACTCTGGGGCCGTTCTTTGCCCAGGAATTCCTGGCCGGAAAGCGGTTCGCCAACGCGCTGTCCGAACCGGCCAGCGGCAACCGCTTCCTCAACCCGCAGCAGGACGCACTTCCAGCCGAAGGCGGCTGGTCCCTCACGGGTGCGAAGCGATTCGTCTCCGGCGCCGAGATCGCCGACTACCTGATCGTCAACGCCCGGGTGGACGACGTGCCGACCTTCTTCGGCGTCCCGCTGCCCGACCCGTCGGTATCGGTCATCCCGATCTGGGACACCCTGGGCCTGCGCGCCACCCGTAGCCAGCTCCTGGCTTTCGACAACACCGTGTTGCGCGCCGAGTACCGAGGCCGCGCACCGGGTTACACCGACTTCCAGACGATTCCGGCCGGTCTGCCCGCCATCTCGCTCGGCATCGCCGACGCGGCATTGAGCGCACTGGCAGAGCACGCGCGTTCGCGGGTGATCCTGGGCAAGCCGCTCTCCCATCAGCAGTGGGTGCAATTCGAAGTGGCCGACGTCGAATCTCGTTTGGCCGCGGCACATGCGCTCTACGACCGCGGACTCGTCGAGGCGGATAACGGAATTCCCAGCTTCTTTCCGACCTTGATGCGCGCGAAGTATCTGGCCAACAAGGTCGCCGTCGAGGTCGCGCAATTGGGCGTCCGAGTGGGCGGAGCCTCGGGCTACCTGAAACAATCTCCGATCCAACGCCACCTGCGCGATGCCGAAGCCGGCCAGCTGATGGCCTACTCGACCGAGGTGATGGCCGGCGAAATCGGCCGTGAAGTGCTGCAGGTGACCGACGAGTAACTCGCAGATCATGCAGTGAACGTGCTTACCTAGGGGCAATCTAAGCCAATGGACGGAAGGAGCCGGCGAGTGTTCAACCGCATCGCCATCGTCAACAGGGGTGAAGCCGCTATGCGGCTCATCCATGCCGTGCGGGATCTCGCCGCGGAGACTGGGCGGTCGATCGAAACCATCGCCCTCTACACCGATGTCGATCGGACCGCGACATTCGTGCGCGAGGCCGATCACGCCTACGACCTCGGCCCAGCCTCGGCGCGCCCGTATCTGGACCTCAAAGCGCTGGAGAAAGCGCTGGTCGCGACCGGCGCCGAAGCCGCGTGGGTCGGTTGGGGTTTCGTCGCGGAGGATCCCGCGTTCGCGGAACTGTGCGACCAGATCGGCGTCACCTTCATCGGCCCCAGCCCGGAGGCGATGCGCAAACTCGGCGACAAGATCGGCGCGAAGCTGATCGCCGAGGAGGTCGGCGTGCCCGTCGCGCCGTGGAGCCGCGGCGCGGTCGAGACCGTGGAGGCCGCGCTCGCCGCCGCCACCGAGATCGGTTACCCGCTGATGCTGAAGGCGACCGCCGGTGGCGGTGGCCGCGGCATCCGGGTCGTCACGAACGAAGGCGACCTCGTCGATGCCTACGAGCGCACCCGCCAGGAGGCGGTGCGTGCGTTCGGCAGTGGCGTGGTGTTCCTGGAACGCCTGGTCACCGGCGCGCGGCACGTCGAGGTGCAGGTGATCGCCGACGGTCAGGGCACCGCGTGGGCGCTCGGCGTCCGCGACTGCTCGGTGCAGCGGCGCAACCAGAAGGTCATCGAGGAGTCCTCCTCGCCGGTGCTGGGCCCAGAGCAGGTCGCCGAGCTCAAGACTTCGGCCGAGCGGCTCGCGATCGCGGTCGGTTACCGCGGCGCGGCGACCGTCGAATTCCTCTACCACCCCGGGGACAAGCTGTTCGCCTTCCTCGAGGTCAACACCCGTTTGCAGGTCGAACATCCGATCACCGAGGTCACCACCGATTTCGACCTCGTGCGCGCGCAGCTGCACGTGGCCTCCGGTGGCCGCTTGGAGGGTGAGCCGCCCGCCGAACGTGGGCACGCCATCGAGGCGCGCCTGAACGCTGAAGACCCCGATCGGGACTTCGCGCCCGCGCCGGGCCGCATCCAGCGACTGGATCTGCCTGCCGGACCCGGCATCCGCGTCGACACCGGCGTCAGCGAGGGCGACACCATCCCCGCCGATTTCGATTCGATGATCGCCAAGATCATTGCCTACGGCCAGAACCGGGAGCAGGCCCTGGGCCGGCTGCGCCGGGCGATGGCGCAGACCCGCGTGATCATCGAGGGCGGCGCCACCAACAAGAGTTTCGTGCTCGACCTGCTGAACCAGCCCGAGGTGATCGACGGCAGCGCCGACACCGGCTGGATCGATCGGGTCCGTGGCGAGGGCCGGCTGGTCTCGCATCGGCATTCGGCCGTCGCGCTAGCCGCTGCCGCCATCGAGGCCTACGAGGAAGACGAACGGCTCGAGCAGCAGCGCCTGCTGTCCACCGCCTCCGGCGGTCGCCCCCAGGTGCAGCACGACAGCGGCCGGCCGCTCGACCTGAAGCTGCGCGGCGTCACCTATCGGGTGCGCGTCGCCCGCATCGGCGCGCACCGGTTCCGCATCGGCATCGAGGCGGGCGCCGAAATGCGCACGGCCGACGTCGATCTGGAGCGGGTCGACAAGTTCACCGGCCAGATCGTGGTCAACGGCATCCGGTACCGCCTGGTCACCGGCACGCACGGCACCATCCACCTGGTCGATGTCAACGGCGTGACGCATCGGGTCAGCCGCGACGAGGGCGGTGTCGTTCGCTCGCCCGCTCCCGCGCTGGTCGTCGCCACCCCGCTGGCGGTCGGCGACGAGGTCGAGGCGGGCGCACCGGTTCTGGTGCTGGAGAGCATGAAGATGGAAACGGTGCTGCGCGCGCCGTTCAAGGCGCGGCTCAAGGAATGCACCGTCTCCGTCGGCACCCAGGTCGAGACCGGTGCCCCGCTGCTGCGGCTGGAGCCGATTGCCGATGACGACGAGGCCGAGGACGAAACCGCCGTCGGCACCGTCGAATTGGACCTGCCCGACGGGCCCGCGCAGATCGAGCAGGAGCGCACCACCCGCGGCCAGGAGAACCTGCGCAGCCTGCTGCTGGGCTTCGACGTCGACCCGCACGACGAACGCCGGGTGCTCGACGATTACCTCGTCGCCCGCCGCACGGCGATCCAGGAGGGCCGCCGCCCGCTGGCCGAGGAACTCGAACTCGTCGACGTGTTCGCCGATCTCGCCGACCTGAGCCACAGCCGGGTGTTCGGCGAGGACAGCCAGGGGCACGTGCACAGCGCCCGCGAGTTCTTCCACACCTACCTGCAGAGCCTGGACGTGGAGCGGGCCGGACTGCCGGAGTCGTTCCAGGACAAGCTCGCCAAGGCGCTGGGCCACTACGGCATCGCCGAGCTGGATCGTTCTCCTGAGCTGGAAGCCGCGGTGTTCCGGGTCTTCCTGGCCCAGCAACGTCTTGCGGAGACGGTTCCCGTCATCACGACGCTGTTGCGCGAATGGCTGCAGGAGCCGGTCCCGGACGGTGTGCTGCGTGACCCGGTCGGTCTGGCGCTGGAGCGCTTGATGGCCGCGACGCAGGTGCGCTTCCCGGTGATCGCCGATCTTGCGCGCGGCGTGGTCTACGCCTGGTACGGCCGTCCGCTGTTGCGGCGCAACCGGGCCCGGGTCTATACCAACGTCCGTAAGCACCTGACCTACCTGGACGCGCATCCGGACTCGGCCGATCGCGCCGACCGGGTCGCCGACATGGTCCGCAGCACCGAGCCGCTGGTGCGGCTGCTCGGCCAGCGCCTCGAGCGCGGCAGCCAGGACAACACGGTCATGCTGGAGGTGCTGACCCGCCGGTACTACGGCAACAAGGGCCTCACCGGCCTGCGCACCCAGCAGGCCGACGGCTGCACCTTCGTGATCGCCGAACGCGAGGGCCTGAGCCTGGTGTCGGCCGCGGTGCGCTACGACGCCTTGGGCGCCACCCTGCGCGGACTCAGCGAATTGGCCAGCAGCGCAGCGTCAGTGGACGTCGACATCTACCTGAGCTGGGAGGACCAGCCCGACGATTTCGACGCGATGGCGGCTGCCTTGCAGGAGGCCATCGGCGCGCATCCGCTGCCGAATCAGGTGCACCGGATCACCGCCACGGTCGCGGGCAGCGGCGGTGCGGTCATGCACCACCATGTCACCTTCCGTCCGTCCGCCACCGGCATGGCCGAGGAGCGGCTGATCCGCGGCTTGCATCCCTACATCGCGCAGCGGATGCAGATGGAGCGGTTGCGCAAGTTCGACCTCACCCGCCTGCCGTCCTCCGACGACGAAGAGGTGTACCTGTACCGCTGCGTCGCGAAGGACAACCCGGGCGACGACCGCCTGATCGCCTTCGCCCAGGTCCGTGACCTGGCCACGCTGCGCGACCAGGACGGCAACCTGCGTGCGTTGCCGACCGCCGAGATCACCATCGCCACCTGCCTGGATTCCATCCGCCGGGCGCAGTCGCGGCGGCCCTCGGCCAAGCGGTTCAACACCAACCGGATCGTGATGTACATCTGGCCGCCGGTCGATGTCACCCGCGCGGAGCTGCAGTCGATCATCGGCGGGCACGTGCTGCCGACGACCGCGGGCGCCGGGCTGGAGGAGATCCTGCTCATCGCACGCGAGCGCGATCAGGAGACGGGCGAGCTGACCAAGGTCGCGCTGCGCATCTCCTTCGACTCGCACGGCGGTACCGAGGTGACCGTCGGCGAGCCGACCGACGACGTGGTCGAGCCGATCGACGAATACCGGCAGAAGGTGCTGCGGGCCAGCAGCCGCAACACCGTGTACCCGTACGAATTGACCGGCCTGCTGGGCGAATTCGCCGAGTACGACCTCGATGCCAGCCATACGCTGGTGCCGGTCGACCGGCCCCGGGGACGCAACACCGCGGCGATCGTCACGGGTGTGGTCTCGACGAAGACCGAGCGGTATCCCGAGGGTGTCACCCGGGTGGCGCTGCTCGGCGACCCGACGAAATCGCTCGGCGCGCTGTCGGAACCGGAGTGCCGCCGCGTGATCGCCGCGCTGGACCTGGCCGAGCGGATGCAGGTGCCGGTGGAGTGGTACGCGCTGTCCTCCGGCGCCCGGATCTCCATGGAGTCCGGCACCGAGAATATGGACTGGGTGGCGGCCGCGCTGAAGCGAATCGTCGAGTTCACCCAGGACGGCGGTGAGATCAACATCGTGGTCGCCGGCATCAACGTCGGCGCGCAGCCGTACTGGAACGCCGAGGCCACGATGCTCATGCACACCAAGGGCATCCTGGTGATGACCCCGGATTCCGCGATGGTGCTCACCGGCAAGCAGGCGCTGGACTTCTCCGGCGGCGTCTCGGCGGAGGACAACTTCGGTATCGGCGGCTACGACCGCGTGATGGGCCCGAACGGTGAGGCGCAGTACTGGGCGCCGAGCCTGCCCGCCGCGCGCGACGTGCTGATGGCGCACTACGACCACACCTACGTCGCACCTGGCGAGGCCGGTCCGCGCCGGTCCGAGACCAGCGACCCGGTCGATCGCGATGTCTCGAGCTTCCCGCACGAGCTCGCGGGCAGCGACTTCAGCACCGTCGGCGAGATCTTCTCCGCCACCGCCAATCCGGATCGCAAGAAGGCCTTCGATATTCGCACCGTGATGCGCGCGGTGGCCGACCAGGACCACCCGGTCCTGGAACGCTGGGCGGGCATGGCCGACGCCGAGACGTCCGTGGTGCTGGACGCGCATCTCGGCGGCATCCCGGTCTGCCTGTTGGGCATCGAGTCCCGCGGGATCCCGCGCCGGGGCTTCCCGTCCACCGACGGCCCGGACACCTACACCGCGGGCACCCTGTTCCCGCGGTCGTCGAAGAAGACGGCGCGAGCCATCAACGCGGCCAGCGGAAATCGTCCGCTCGTCGTGCTGGCGAACCTGTCGGGCTTCGACGGTTCGCCGGAGTCGCTGCGGAAGCTGCAGCTGGAGTACGGCGCCGAGATCGGCCGCGCGGTCGTGAACTTCCAGGGCCCCATCGTGTTCTGCGTGATCTCGCGGTATCACGGCGGCGCGTTCGTGGTGTTCTCGAACAAGCTGAACCCGAACATGACGGTGCTCGCGGTGGACGGCTCGTTCGCTTCGGTGCTCGGTGGCGCTCCGGCCGCCGCGGTGGTGTTCGCCGGTGAGGTCAACACGCGGACCGCGGCCGACGCGCGCGTGCGGGAGCTGGAGACCCGCGCCTCGAGCGCGTCGGGCACCGACCGGGCGGCGCTGACGGCCGAGCTCGGTGAGCTCCGGTCCTCGGTCCGTGCGGAGAAGATCGCCAATGTGGCGGCGGAATTCGACAAGGTGCACGACATTCGCCGTGCCGTCGAGGTCGGTTCGGTCGACGCGGTCATCCGCGCCGACGAGCTCCGCCCGCGCATCATCGAGGCCATCGAAGCGGGTCTGCCGAGCTAGAAACTCACGCCCTGTCTGCCGATCCGCGCCCATTCGTGGGTGCGGATCGGCGTATAAGCAACAAATGGGTGGTGAGTGTTGCAGAAGCTGGCTGGTTTGCTAGTGTCGGCCAGGTGCCCGCTGCGTCGAAACCCCCTGTGACCCCGAAGGATGCCGAAGACAGCATCGAATCGCGGATCCTGGACGCGGCGCTCGTGCAGTTCGAGCTGGTGGGGTTCAAGAAGACGACCATCGAGGATGTCGCGCGCCGGGCCGGGGTAGATCGGGTGACGATCTATCGCCGGGTCGGGTCGCGCGACGACCTGGTGCAGGCCGTAGTGAGTCGCGAGGTCGGCGCGGTGCTCGCGGAACTGGCGAAACTCCCCGGTCGGCACGACAACGCCGCCGACCTGGTGGCCGACATGTTCGTCACCGTGCTGTCGCGCTGGCGTCAGCACGCACTGGCGCAGCGCATGATGACCCTGGAACCGGAGCGGGTGATCGCGAGCCTCACCACCGAGGGCTCGACCGCGTTCACCCTGTCGGTCGCGGCCGCCGCGGCGGCGGCGCAGCAGGCCACCGAACTCGGGTTACTGCCCGAGATCCCGGATGTCATGACGCGTATGGAGGTCGCCTGCCGGGTGGTGCACTCCTTCATCCTGCTGCCGGACATCACGGTGCGCTTCGAATCCGATTCGGAGATGGCCGATTTCGCTCGGACCTACCTGCTGCCGATCGTCGCCGGCTGAAACGTCAGGCCGCGTTCTCCAAAACACGGATCAGCCGGGCTACGCGCGGGTCGCGGGTCAGCTGATGATCCAGCGCGATATTGATGATGCCGCGCAGTAGCGCGTAGGGTTCCCACCCGGCGGGGGCGATGGTGCGGGCGGCGCGGCGGCCGATGCCGTCGGCGATGACGCGGGCGGCCTCGGCCGCGGTGATGCGGACGTTCAGCGGCCAGGGCAGCAGGTTGTCGATGGCGCGGCCGAGGTCGTCGCGATCGAGGGTGGCGTGGGTCATTTCCGTGTCGACGATGCCGAAATAGGAGATGCCCGCGGTCGCCCGGTGCGGGGCGAGTTCCACGCGCAGGGCCCGGCCGAGTTGTTCGACCCCGGCCTTGCTGATCATGTAGGGGGAGCCGCCCATGCCCGGCGCGAAGGCGGCGCACGATGAAACGACGACGACATGTCCACGCGCGCTGACGATGTGGTCCAGCGCCGGGTGGACGGTATTGAAGACGCCGGTGAGGTTGACGCCGAGGACGTGATCGAAGCTGCGGGCGTCCATGGTGCGCAGGGTGGCCGGTTTCGGCACGACCCCGGCGTTGGCGACCACGACGTCGAGGCGGCCGAAGTGCTCGGCCGTGCGGGCGATCGCCGCGGTCATGGCGTCCCGGTCGGTGACGTCGGCGCCGATCGGCAAGGTGCGGTCACCGAGCTCGGAAGCGACTGTGCGAGCGCGGGTTTCGTCGATATCGACCAGGGCGAGCGCAGCGCCGCGCTGATGCAGGACGCCGGCGAGGGCGCTGCCGATGCCCTGGCCCGCTCCGGTGATCAGCACCGTCTTGCCGCGGATGTCGTAGCGCGCACCGGTGATTCGGCGTAGTGGCCCGATGTCGATCATGCGTTCACCTCGTAGGAGTCGATATCGAATCGGCTGGTGCGCTGCCGATATTGGAAGCTCCAGTTGGGATAGAGCCCGGCATTGCGGCCGTCGGGGGTTTGGTAGTAGCCGGTGCAGCCGCCGGTGACCCAGACCGTGGCCGCGCTGCGCTGGTCCATTTCGTCCAGAAAAGCTTGCTGGACTTGCGGTTTCACTTCGACACGGCGGACGCCCCGGGTCCGCACGGTGGTCAGGGCGTCCACGATGTAGGCGATCTGCGATTCGATCATGAAGATGGCGGACTGGTTGCCCGCGGCGCCGAACGGCCCGAGCGTGCAGAAGAAGTTGGGGAATCCGGCGAGGGTGGCGCCGAGGTAGCTCTGCGGCTGTTTGCGGTAGAGCTCGGCCATCGACAGACCGTCCCGGCTGATGAATCGTTCGAAAGCGCTGGGGGTGGCGGTGAATCCGGTGCCGAAGATGATGGCGTCGATGGGCCGTTCGCTGCCGTCACGCAGGACGATCGAGTGCGGCCGCACTTCGGCGATGCCGTCGGTCACCACCTCGACATTGGGCTGGTCGAGGGCGGGCAGATAAGAGTCGGAGAAGATGGCGCGCTTGCAGCCGATCATGTAATCGGGGGTCAGGGTCCGCCGCAGCTCCGGATCTCGGACCTGGCGCAACAATTGCAGCCGCCCGAGCAGCTCATAGGGGTGCCGGAAGCGTTTGTCCACGAACCCGACCAGGCCGAAGCCCTCGATCGCGGTGAACCAGCCGCCTCGAATCGCCTTGCCCACCAACGGCAGCTGACGCAGCAGCAGGCGTTCCAGGCCGAGAGTGCGCCGATCCATGCGGGGCACGATCCAGGGTGCGGACCGCTGGAACAGCACGAGTTCGGCTACCTCGGGCTGGATTTCGGGCACGAACTGCACCGCTGACGCTCCGGTGCCGATAACCGCGACGCGCTTGCCGGTGAGGTCGTAGTCGTGATCCCAGTGCAGGGAGTGGAAGGTCTTGCCCTCGAAGGTGTCCAGGCCGGGCACGGACGGGTATTTGGCCTCCGCGAACAAACCGGTCGCCGAGATCAGGAAATCGGCGGTGACGTCGCCCTGGGAGGTGATGATCCGCCACTGCGCCGCCGCGTCGTCCCACCGTGCCTCCAGCAGCTCGGTGTTGAACTGGATATGTTGCAGCACATCGTGTTTCGTCGCCACCGCGCGGATGTACTCGAGGATCTCGGACTGCCTGCCGTACTTGCGTGACCAGTTCGGGTTCGGCGCGAAGGAGTAGCTGTAGAGCTGGGACGGCACATCGCAGGCGCAGCCCGGATAGGTGTTGGCCTGCCAGGTGCCGCCGAGGTCGCCGGCCCGCTCCAAGATGACGAGATCGTCGAATCCGGCCTGCCGCAGCTTGATTGCCAGGCCGATACCGCCGAAGCCGGCGCCGACGATCACGATGCGAGGCGAGCGCGTGGATGCGTGCTTAGAGCTTTGTGCCATGGACGTTTTCGTCCCTTTCGATGGGCTACAGGTCCAGGACCAGTGCGTCGTCCGCCGCGCGGGAGACACAGGTGAGCATGTGGTCGCCGCGGTCGGCCTGGAGCAAGGTCCGGTCGCGGTGGTCGACGGTTCCGGCGAGAACGCGGGTTTTGCAGGTGCCGCAGAAACCCTGGCGGCAGGAGTACACGACATCCGGGATCGCGCGCTGGATGGCGGTGAGCGCGGTTTCCCCGGCGCCGACCCGCAGCGTTCGGCCGGTGCGGGCCAGCCGGACCTCGAACTCGCGGCCGTCGGTCACGGGTGGTTCGGAGAACCGTTCGGTATGCAGTGAACCTGTCGGATTGATCGCGAACATGGTCTGCTCCGCGGCGGCCAGAACGGGCGGGGGACCGCAGACGTACACGGCCGCACCGGGTTCGGCGCGTGCGATCAACTCGGCCACATCCGGGACCCCGACTTCGTCGTCGGCCCGAATCTCCGCCCGGGGCAGTTCGTTCAGGAACGGCATCGTCGCTCGCGACCTGCCGAAGTAGATCAGGCGGCCGCGAGACCCGGCCGCCCGGACCATCGGCAGGATCGGGGTGATGCCGATACCGCCCGCGATGAACAGATACGACGGCGCCTCGACGAAGGTGAAAGCATTGCGTGGACCACGCACCCGCAGCGGGTCACCCGCGCGCAGGCGATGCATCTCGATCGACCCGTCCCCACCGTTTGCGATGCGCCGCACCGCAATCCGATAACTGGTCAGCTCGCCAGGGTCGCCACAGAGCGAGTATTGGCGCTGCATTCCCGAGGGCAGGAAGACATCCAGGTGCGCGCCTGGTCGCCACGCGGGCAGCGCTGTCCCGTCGGCGGCGCGCAGTGTGAAGGACAGGACATCGACGGCTTCGGCGACGATCCGGTCGACCACAAGGGTCAGGTCGAAGCCGTTGCGGCGCAGCGGATCCGGTGGTGACAGCAGCGGCGCGGCGGAACCTGCGACGAAGATCTGTTTGTACGCGTCCATCACCGTCCCCAGCATCCGCAGGCCGCGGGAGGGAACGAATGGCTGTGCTGCCGTTGCGGTTTCCATCAGTGCCCGGCCGCCCGCGCGGCGGGGGAGTGCGCGAGATAGCGCAGCGCCTTGTCCATCGGCCCGAGCTGTGACGGGTGGAAGCCGCGCCGCAGATAGCGGGGCATCTCGGTGAAGAAGGTGGTCCAACTGGGGATTACGCCGCGCCGGGTGGCGCTGAGGAACTGCATGGCCCAGTAGCGACCCTTGTCCGGCGAGGGGTCGCGGCGGTACAGGTGCGCCGTCGAGACGATGAACAGCGGCAGCAGCGTCGCGGTGGCCAGCACGGCGGTGCGCGCCCGGCGCGCGTAACTGCCGTCCACGTGCATGAACGCGTCGAACACCACGCTGCGGTGCTCGACCTCCTCCGCGCCGTGCCAGCGCACCAGATCCAGCATCGCCGGATGCATGCCGCGTTCTTCGAGAATGTCGGCGTTGAGCAGCCATTCGCCGATCACCGCGGTGAAATGCTCCATCCCGGCGAACAATCCGAGCCGTTCCTTGAGCCATTCCTGGCGGGCCCGGCCCGTGAGGCCGTGGTCGCCGAGGATGCGGTCGACCAGCCAGGCGATCGTCGACACGTAGGAATCCACGTCCAGCCCGATCGACGCCAGATGCTCGCGCGCGCCCTCGTGGCTGGTGGCGTGCATGGATTCCTGGCCGATGAAGCCCTGGACCTCTTCCCGTAGTCGCTCGTCGTCGATCAGGGGCAACGCCTCGGCGAGGCACTGGGCCATCGCGCGCTCGCCTTCCGGCAAGACCAGGTGCATCACGTTGACGATGTGCGTCGCGAGCACCTCGCCTGGGATGTAGTGCATCGGAACGGATTCGAAGTCGAAGTGGACGTCGCGAGCATGGATCGCGTGCGCTTCCTCGCGGTAGGGGCGCCTCGTCGCGCCGGCAGTCGCAGCCATAGAGCGAATGTACAGAGCAACAAACAGTATGGCAATGTTGCAGAGCGATCTGCTCTCGGTAATCGATCTTGTTGCGGAGCGGCCTCCCCGCGGCGGACGCCTCGCGCCCATAGGATGACCAGCGCGAATTCCAATTCCAGTTAGTGCGGCTTTGTCAGGGCTTCAACCGGTTCGAGGCAGGGAGTGCGGGCGATGGACGGCAACAATGGCGGGAATTTTTCCCGGCGCGGGGTAATCGGGGCCGGGGCGGCCGCCCTGCTGGCGACCGGCGTGGCATCGACGGTGACCGGCTGCGAATCGACTCCGGCGACCCAGGAATCGACGAAGGATCAGGTCGAGCCCAGCGATCACATCGTCGACCAGCAACAGCAGCTCGCCAAGACGTTGCCTTTCGACGACACCCGGGATTTCGCCGACACCGACCGGGGTTTCGTGGCTGCGCTGGAACCCGATGTCGTCAAAGACGCCAACGGTAAAGTGGTGTGGGACAACGATTCCTACTCGTTCATTCGCGGCACCTGCCCGAATTCGGTGCATCCGAGCCTATGGCGGCAGTCCCAATTGGTGGTCAAACAGGGGCTGTACGAGGTGGTTCCCGGGATTTATCAAGTGCGTGGCCTGGATCTGTCGAATATGACGATCATCGAGGGCGCGACCGGCATCATCGTGATCGATCCGCTGATTTCTCAGGAGACTGCGGCGGCGGCGCTGAAGCTGTACCGGGACAACCGTGGCAATCGGCCGGTGACCGGCATGATCTACACCCACTCCCACGTCGATCACTTCGGCGGCGGCTACGGCGTGACGACGCCGGAAGAGGTTGCGGCGGGCCGTGTTCCGGTGCTGGCGCCGACCGGATTCATGGACCATGCGGTGTCGGAGAACATCTACGCCGGTACGGCGATGGCGCGGCGTTCGGCATATATGTACGGCGCCGCCCTGCCGCGCGGCGAGAAGGGGCAGGTCGGCGCAGGTCTCGGTCAGACGACCTCCACCGGGGTCACCACCCTGATTCCGCCGACCCGCGATATCGCCACCACCGGCCAGGAAGAAGTACTCGACGGAGTGCGGATCGTCTTCCAGATGACACCCGGCACCGAAGCGCCCGCCGAAATGAACTTCTATTTCCCCGAGCACCGCGCGATGTGCATCGCCGAGAACGCCACCCACACCATGCACAACGTGCTTACCCTGCGCGGCGCGCTGGTACGGGATCCGCACGAGTGGGCGAAATATCTCACCGAAGCGATCAACATGTTCGCCGGGAAATCCGATGTCGCGTTCGCCTCGCACCACTGGCCGACGTGGGGCACCGACAACATCGTGAATTTCCTGTCCTCGCAACGGGATATGTTCGGCTACCTCAACGATCAGACCCTCCGCATGCTCAATCAGGGTTACGTCGGCAGCGAGATCGCCGAAATGATGCAGATGCCACCGGCGTTGGTGAAGCAATGGAATACCCACGGCTACTACGGGACCGTCAGCCACAACGTGAAGGCTGTCTATCAGCGCTATATGGGCTGGTTCGACGGTAACCCGGCGCATCTGTGGGAACACCCGCCGGTCGAGTCCGCCAAGCGGCACGTGGCCGCCATGGGCGGGGCGCGTGAGGCGCTGAGCAAGGCGCAACGCGCCTACGACGACGGTGACTACCGCTGGGCCACCCAGATCCTGAACTATCTGATCTTCGCCGACCCCGGCAATGATCGCGCGAAGATGTTGCAGGCCAGCACCTTCGAGCAGCTCGGCTACGGCGCCGAGGCCGGCACCTGGCGCAACTTCTACCTCAGCGGCGCCTACGAATTGCGCAACGGGTCGTTCGGCACCCCGACCAGCCCGCCGTCACCCAGCATGCTCGACGGGTTGACCGTCGAGCAGGTCTTCGACGCGCTGGCCTTGCAGATCAACGGGCCCAAAGCCTGGGACCTGCACCTCACCACCGACTGGACCTTCACCGACGAGAACCGCACGCACCGAGCCGAACTCCGCAACGGCGTACTCGTGCACTGGGACCGCACCCCCGACGACGGCGCACCCGCCCCGGACGCCACCTTCACCCTGACCCGGCCGGAGCTCATCGGAATGCTCATGGGCGGCCAGGACCCGGCCGCGGCAGTGCAATCCGGCGCGCTGAAAGTCGGCGGCAACCCGTCGGTGCTGGCCCAGATCAAGGGCGTCGTCGACAAACCCGACCCCAACTTCGCCATCGTCACGCCGTAGCGGGGCGACGCGCTATTGGGCTTTGCGCCAGCGCAAGGGTGTGGTGCCGGACCAGCGTTGGAAGGCGCGGGTGAAGCTGGCGGCCTCGGTGTAGCCGAGGCGGTCGGCGATGGCCGCCGTCGGCAGGTCGGTGCCAGTGAGCAACTCGCAGGCCAGGGTGTGGCGTACCTCGTCGAGGAGCGAGCGGTAGGAGTGGCCTTCGGCGGCCAGCTGGCGGCGCAGGGTGCGGCCCGAAAGATGCAGCGCGGCTGCGACTTCCGATTCGGTCAGCGGGCCGCGCGTCTGCCTGAAGAGCAGGTCGCGGACTCGTCCCGCGGTGCCGGTGAGGGCGCGGCGCTGGGCGGCGAGTTCGCGGCACTGCTGGGTGGCGAGTTCGGCGGTGTACGGGTCGGCTTGGGGCAGCGGGTCGTCGACGATGCTCTTGTCGAAAACGGTCGCGTAGTGGTCGCAGTCGTACTGCGGTGCGAAGGAGAGGGCTTCGTTGATGCGCTGGACGGCGTCGGGCGCGGGCTCGGGGTAGGGCAGCCGCACCGCGCTCAACCGGTGGGCCGGTCCGGCGATATCGCGGAGCAGGGTCGCGATGACGTTGATATCGCGTTCGGCGACGAATCGGGCCACTACCGGATCGGTCACCGCGGGCTGGATCACCAGCGCGATCTCGTCGCCGGTCTCCTCTGCGGTGATATCGCAGAAGGAATACGACAGTTCCAGAAACCGCAGGCCGATATCGATCGCATCGCGAATGGACTGGCTGGCGATGAGCGCGTAACCCCACATGCCGTGCACGGTGGCGTGGTAGCGCAGACCGGCGGCCAAGCCGAGGCCGGGACTGTCGGGCAGGGCGCGCAGCACATTCGTGATGATCGCGATCTCCTGCGCGCCGGTCACCAGCGCGCCCGGCTTGCGCAGATCCGTGCCGACGAGGCCGGTGCCACGCAAACAGTCCGATTCGGCCAAGCCTTGCTCGGCGGCCAGTCGCGTGACCAATAGGGCGCTCGTCGGCGCGCGCATGCCGATCAGCACGTTTGTGCGCTGCTTCGCACCTGCGGTATCCACTGGCCAAAAATATCAAAAATGCGGCCCAGGCGGACATAGGAATCCCCAGTTGACCCGCCATAGCCTTCAGGTGACGACTTCGTGATCCCGGTCACGTAAGCGCGCGGACCCGTCTAGCGACCAGCATGCAGGCGCGACGGCTCGATACAAGGAGAGCTTTGAGCGAGAAGAACCGCTTCGACTACGTGATCGTCGGGGCCGGAAGCGCGGGGGCCGTGGTGGCGGCCCGGCTGTCGGAGAATCCCGCGGTGTCGGTGCTGCTGCTGGAGGCCGGCGGCGAAGACGATGCCGACGAGATCCATATTCCGGCCGCGTTCCCGAACCTGTTCAAGACCAAGTGGGACTGGAATTACGAGACCACCGAGCAGAAGCACATGGCGGGTCGCCGCGCCTTCTGGCCGCGGATGAAGGGCCTCGGCGGGTGTTCGTCGATGAACGCCATGATCTACATCCGCGGCAATCGCGCCGACTACGACAGCTGGCGCGACGATTTCGGCGCCGAAGGCTGGGGTTACGCCGATGTGCTGCCGTATTTCGTTCGGGCCGAGGGCAATACGCGGCTCAGTGATTCCTTCCACGGCAGTGCGGGCCCGCAGCACGTGGAGGACCGTCGCTTCAACCATGAGACGACCGATGCCTGGATCGAGGCGGCGGTCGCGCACGGGCTCGAGCGCAACGACGACTTCAATGGCGCTGAACAGGAGGGCGCCGGCCGCTACCAGGTGACCTGCAAGGACGGCAGGCGCTGGTCGACGGCGGACGGCTATCTGCGTCCGGCCTTGCGGCGGCCCAACTTGACCATCCGGACCAGCGCGTTCGCCACCCGCGTGGTGCTGGAGGGCACCCGGGCCGTGGGCGTCGCCTACCGGCAGCGCGGCGTCGAGCACATCGCCTACGCGGACGGCGAGGTGGTGCTGTCCGGCGGCTCCATCAATTCCCCGCAGCTGCTGATGCTTTCGGGTATCGGACCCGCCACGCATCTGCGTGAGCACGGTATCGAGCCGGTGGTAGATCTGCCGGGGGTAGGGGAGAACCTGCACGACCATCCGGTCACGCCGTTCATCTGGTACAGCAAGGACACCTCCGACCTCACCGACTTCTCGAACCCGGCCCGGCTCATGCAGTGGAAGCTGTCCGGGCGCGGCCCGCTGTCGTCGAATGTGGGCGAGGGTGGCGCGTTCTTCGCCTCCCGGGACGGCCTGGCTGGGCCCGATATCCAGATCATCACCGCGCCGACGGGGTTCTACGACAACGGATTCCAGGAGCCGACCGCCCAGATGCTCACCGCGGGCGCGACATTGGTGAACGTGGCCAGCCGCGGTCGGCTGCGGCTGCGGTCGGCGGATCCGGCGTGGAAGCCGGAAATGGACCCCGCCTACTTCAGCGATCCCGTCGATCTGGCCGCGTCCGTCGCCGGTGCGCGCCGCCTGTTCGAGATCGTGCGGGAAAAGCCGTTCGCGCGCTTCCTTTCTCGGCCGTACCTGCCGAGTCAGGTCTCCGGGCTGACCGACGACGAGCTGGGCGACCACATCCGGGCCTGGACTCAGACGCTCTACCACCCGGTGGGCACGTGCTCGATGGGCACCGGCGAAGACGCTGTGGTCGATCCGCAGCTGCGGGTGCGCGGCATCGAGGGCTTGCGTGTCGCCGACGCCTCGGTGATGCCGATGGTGCCCCGTGGCAACACCAACGCCCCCGCGATCATGGTGGGCGAGAAGGCATCCGATCTGATTCGCGGAGTGCAGGCATGACGCGGACCGACGACATTCAGGAAGTGACCGTGACTGCGACAGCTGTGGCGACATTCGATTCGCTCGACCCCGCGACGGGCGATGTGGTCGGCACGCATCCCATTCTCGACGCCGGTCAGGTGGACGAAACTGTCGCTCGCGCAAGGGAAGCCGCGCAGTGGTGGGCGGGCCTGAGTTTCGACGAGCGGGCGGAGCGGCTGAAGAAGTGGCGCGGCGTCATCGCCCGCCGGATGGCGCAGCTGGCGGAGTTGTCGCACGCGGAAACCGGCAAGCCGACCGGCGACGCCCAGCTCGAGATCATCATGATGCTCGACCACCTCTCCTGGGCCGCGGGCAACGCGCGAAAGGTGCTGGGCCGCAAGAGCATCTCGCCGAGCCTGATGGCGGCGGACCTCGGCGCCTCGGTGGAGTACCTGCCGCTGGGCGTGATCGGCGTGATCGGGCCGTGGAACTTCCCGGTGTTCACCCCGATGGGTTCGATCGCCTACGCCCTCGCCGCCGGTAACGCGGTGGTGTTCAAGCCGAGCGAATACACCCCTGGCGTCGGCAAGTGGCTGGTGGATGCGTTCGCTCAGGTGGTGCCCGAGCATCCGGTTCTGCAACTGGTGACCGGTCGCGGTGAAACCGGTGCGGCACTGTGCCGTTCGGGCGTGGACAAGGTCGCCTTCACCGGTTCGACGGAGACCGGAAAGAAAGTCATGCGCGCCTGTGCCGACACCCTGACCCCGGTGCTGATCGAGGCGGGCGGCAAGGACGTGCTGCTGGTGGACGCGGACGCCGACCTGGACGCGGCCGCCGAGGCCGCGGTGTGGGGTGGCCTGTCCAACGCGGGGCAGGCCTGCATCGGCACCGAGCGCGTCTATGTGCACGAGCGGGTGTACGAGCCGTTCCTCGCCAAGCTCACCGCGCTGACGAAAACTCTTCGGGCGGGCGATGATCCGGACGCGCAGATCGGGCCGATGACCATGCCGTCACAGCCGGGCGTGGTGGCGAGCCACATCAAGGACGCGCTGGACCGGGGTGCGCGCGCCGTGGTCGGCGGACCCGACGCGGTGGGCGAGCGGCTGGTGCAGCCGACGGTGCTCGTCGACGTGCCGGAGGACTCGCTCGCCATGACCGAGGAGACCTTCGGACCGACCTTGGCGGTCAACAAGGTTCGCGACATGGACGAGGCGATCGAGCGGGCCAACAACTCGCGCTACGGCCTCGGCTCTGCGGTGTTCTCCAAGCAGCGCGGGGAGGAGCTGGCGCGCCGGATCCGCTCCGGCATGACCGGCGTCAATCTGGTCTATCTGTTCGCGGCCCTGCCGGAGCTGCCGTTCGGCGGCGTCGGCGATTCCGGTTTCGGCCGGATCCACGGCCCGGACGGCCTCAAGGAATTCACCTACGCGAAATCCGTTGCCCGCCGCCGGCTTCCGGCGCTGATGGCTTTGACCACCTTCGCTCGTACCGCCAAGGTCGACAAGCTGCTCGCCACCCTGACCGTGCTCCGGCACGGCTGATGTATCGCAAGTTCTGAGAGGAAACATTCCCGATGTTGAGCACCATGCAGGACGAGCAGCTGTCGCTGGCGACACTGTTGAACTACGCGTCCACCTTCCAGGGCGACAGCACGGTATCCACCTGGACCGGTGATGGTCTGCGCACCATGACCTACCGCGAATTGGGCGCGGAGGCAGCGCGATTGGCGAACGCTCTGCGTGAGCTCGGGATCGGTGTCGGCGACCGGGTCGGCACCTTCATGTGGAACAACAACGAGCACATGGTGGCTTACGTCGCGGTGCCGGCGATGGGCGCGGTGCTGCATGCGCTCAACATCCGGCTGTTCCCGGAGCAGCTGGTCTACGTGGCGAACCACGCCGAGGATCAGGTGGTGATCGTCGACGGCACGCTGCTGCCGATGTTCGCGCAGTATCTGCCGAGCCTGCGGACCGTGCGACATGTCATCGTCGCCAACGGCGATGCTGCTGCGTTGCAGGCCCCCGACGGTGTGCAGGTGCATTCCTACACCGAACTGCTTGGCGCGCAGCCTGATAGCTTCGAGTTCCCGGTCATCGACGAACGCTCGGCGGCCGGTATGTGCTACACCTCCGGTACCACCGGTGATCCTAAAGGTGTCGTGTACTCGCACCGATCCAACTGGCTGCACGCCAGCCAAGTGTGCGCGCCCAACGGTATGGGCTTCTCCGCCGCGGACACCGTGCTCGCCATCGTGCCGCTGTTCCACGCCAACGCGTGGGGCCTGCCGTACGCGGCACTGATGTCGGGCGCGAATATCCTGATGCCGGACCGTTTCCTGCAGCCGCAGCCGCTGCTGGAGATGATGGCCGTGGTCAAGCCCACCTTCGCCGCCGCGGTCCCGACCATCTGGGGCGGGGTGCTGGCCGGACTGCAGGCCGCGCCGCAGGACATCTCGCACCTGCGCACCTGTTTGGTGGGCGGCTCCGCGCTGCCGCCCGCGATGATGCACACGTTCGAGGAGAAGTTCGGCGTCAAGCTGCTCCATGCCTGGGGTATGACCGAAACCTCCCCGCTCGGCTCGGTGGCGCACGCGCCGATCGGAGTCGAGGGCGACGAGCAGTGGGCGTACCGCTACACCCAGGGTCGTTTCCCGGCCGGGGTGCGGGCGCGGCTGGTCGACGACGCGGGCAATGTCGTCGCGAACGACGGAAAGTCGCTGGGTGAGTTGCAGGTTCGCGGTGCCTGGATCACCGGGGCCTACTACTCGCCGGACGGCGCCGAGATCGAGCCGGACAAGTTCGACGACGGCTGGCTGCGCACCGGCGACGTCGGCAAGATCAGCCCCAACGGCTTCCTGACCCTGGTCGACCGCTCCAAGGACGTCATCAAGTCCGGTGGCGAATGGATCTCCTCGGTCGACCTGGAGAACGCGGTGATCGGCCACCCGGCGGTCGCCGAAGCCGCCGTCATCGGCATCCCCGACCCGAAGTGGGCCGAGCGGCCCCTGGTGGCTGTCGTGCTCGCCGAGGGCCAGAAGGCCGAGCCGGAGGAACTGCGTGACTTCCTGGCGGACAAGTTCGCGAAATGGCAGCTGCCGGAATATTGGAGCTTCGTCACCGAGGTGCCCAAGACCAGTGTCGGCAAGTACGACAAGAAGCGGCTGCGCGCGCAGCACGCCGACGGTGAGCTGGCTGTCACAACGCTGTCTTGACCCTGCGCGGTGGGTGTGCGACCACTGAATCAACCGCGCACCCACTGGATTTGGCCGCGGCTACACAGCCTGCACACCTGCGGTGGGTTTGCCATTGTCGCCCAAGACGGCTGTGGCTTTGTCGCCCACGACGACTGGCAGTCCGAGCACGACCGGGGCATGTGCCGGGACCACTGGATTCTCCGCTGGGCTCGGCACAACCGGTTGATAAGCGCTGCCCATCTCCGGCCGTAAATCAGCGCTGCCCTTGTTCGGCCACAGCGCCGCCGCCCGTTCGGCTTGCGCGGTGATGGTCAACGACGGGTTCACCCCGAGGTTGGCCGAAATCGCCGAGCCGTCAACGACACTCAACGACGGATAGCCGTGCACCCGGTGGTACGGATCGATGACGCCCTGCGCCGGATCCTCGGCGATAACACATCCGCCGATGAAATGCGCGGTCATTGGGACATTGAACAAGTCGGGCCAGGTACTGCCCGGGGTCGCGCCGATCTTGTCGGCGACCCGGCGGGTGGCCTCGTGGCCGGTGGGGATCCAGGTCGGATTCGGTTGGCCGTAGCCCTGTTTGCTGGTGAAGCGCCGCCCGAACAGTCCGCGCCGGGTGTAGGTGGTGATCGAGTTGTCCAGGCTCTGCATGACCAGCAGGATCAGCGTGCGTTCACTCCACTGTTTGGTGCGCAGCAACCGGACGGTGCGGATCGGATGCGCCAGCGCCAGCGGAAAGACGCGGAGCCACTGCGGGATTCGATGGCCGCCGTCGATCAGGTAGGTCTGCAGCAGGCCCATGGCGTTGGAGCCTTTGCCGTAGCGGACCGGCTCGACGTGGGTGTCCGGCGCGGGATGGAACGACGAGGTGATGGCGACGCCCTTGGTGATGTCCAGTGCTGGATCGATGGTGGTGCGGCCGACGCCGAGGATGGCTTCGGAGTTGGTGCGGGTCAGGACGCCGAGCCGGGGGGAGAGGGCGGGCAGGATGCCCCGGTCGCGCATGTCGAACAGCAGGTGCTGGGTGCCCCAGGCGCCAGCCGCCAGCACCACCTGGCTGGCTCGGAAGGTGGTGCGGCGACGCCGGATTCGGCCGTCGGTGCGCCGGGTCTCGACCTCCCAGCTGCCATCGGAGTGTGGCCGGATCGCGGTCACCGTGGTCATCGCCCGCACCTGCGCGCCACCGGCCTGCGCCAGCCCGAGGTAGTTCTTCACCAGGGTGTTCTTGGCGCCGTGGCGGCAGCCGGTCATGCACTCGCCGCACTCGATACAGCCGGTCCGAGCCGGTCCGGCGCCACCGAAATACGGGTCTGCCACGGTCTTTCCGGGTTCACCGAAATACACCCCGACCGGGGTTCGCACGAAGGTGTCGCCGACGCCCATGTCCTCGGCGACCGAGGCGATGACCGCGTCGGCGGGGGTCAGGTGCGGATTCTGGACCACGCCCAGCATCTTTCGCGCCTGTTCGTAAAACGGGCTGAGCTCGGCATCCCAGTCGGCGATATCCGCCCACTGGGGGTCGCCGAAGAACGCGGGGCCCGGCTTGTACAGCGTGTTCGCGTAATTCAGTGAACCGCCGCCGACGCCGGCGCCCGCCAGGATGAAACAGTCGCGCAGCCGGTGAATCCGTTGTATCCCATAGCAGCCCAGCCGCGGCGCCCACAGGTAGCGGCGCAGATCCCAGTTGGTCTTCGCGAAATCGGCGTCGGCGAAATGCCGGCCGGCCTCGAAAACGCCGACCCGATACCCCTTTTCGGTGAGCCGCAGGGCCGTTACGCTACCCCCGAACCCGGACCCCACGACGATGACATCGAAATCGAACTCCTCGGACATGGCCACCTCCAGACGCTAACAGCGGGCCGGGGCCGCCCAGCGGATTTTGCGTCTCCTCACATGCTGCCTTCGAGGCCATTGTGAACTGTCCTGTAGTCGGTGAAATGCGCCCGGTCCCAGGTTTGCTGAGGGTTATCCTGACAGTCGGGTCCGCTGTGGGCGCCGGTCGTCAGAGAAGATGAACGAAGCTTGATTACCGATGTTGTCGAAGTGGTCGCGGAGGTCCCGATCTCCCGCCGCGCGCTCTATGAGTTGTTGGTAGATCCGCAGAACTACCCGCGGATGCTGTTGGGGGTAGGTGCCTGTGAACCGCTGGAGCCGGTAGACGGTAAGCCGATGGTGCGGTTCCGGATCGGGTCGATCCAGGCCGGGATCCGGACCATCGATGTGCGGCCGAGCGTGGTGCGCTGGTACGAGCGGCTGGAGCTGCACTGTGCGGCCGAGGGGAGCTTTGCCTCGATACGACTGCGCGGCGAGGGCGAACAGACCCGGGTGATCATCACCTTCTTCGCCGTGGGCCGCGTGCATCCGGCCCTCGCCGAGGTCACGAAAGCGGTACTGGCACAGTGGGTTCAGGACGGGCTCCGCCGGGCTGTGGACATCGTGCGGGGTAAGCCGACCTCGGTTGTGGTCAACGGGGAGGACTCCCCGGTGCGGCGGCGGGCGGGCGTGGCGCGGCAGATGGTGACCAGCGGCGTCGTGACCAGCCGACCCGATCTGGGCATCAAACAGATGCGGGGGTTGGCGCGCTGGGGATTCAACCTCGCGGGCGGTTACGCGGCCGGAGCGGCGCATTCACCCGAACGCCTCGCTGTCATCGATGAGCAGGGGAGCCGGACCTTCGCCGAGATCGACGAGCGCACCACCGCACTGGCGGGCGCCATGGCCGCGCTCGGGCTCGGTACCGGTGACGCGATCGGCCTGCTGGCGCGCAATCATCGCGGGATGGTCGAAACCATGGTCGCCGCAGGCAAACTCGGCGTCGATGTGGTGCTGATGAACGCGGGACTGTCCGGTCGGACGCTCGAGGAGATCGTGCAGCGCGACCGGTTGATGGCGCTGTTCGTCGACAGCGAGCTCGAGGACCTCGTCAAATATCTGCGCGTGGAGATTCCCCGGATCAATACCGACGAGTCTCCGCTGGGAGCCGACCGCACCACGGTGGACGACCTGATCGCCGAGGGGGCGCGCAAGTTTCGGATGCCGTCCCAGCCGGGCCGGCTGGTCGTGCTGACCTCCGGAACCTCCGGCACCCCGAAGGGTGCGCGCCGGCCGCACCCGCGCGGATTCGGCACCATCGCCGCGCTGCTGTCGCGAATCCCGTTGCGCATGCACGAAACCATGCTGATCCCGGCGCCGCTGTTCCATACCTGGGGCCTGGCCGGGCTGCAGATCAGCACGGCGTTGCGGGCGACCACGGTGCTGCCGGAACAGTTCGATGCCGAGGACACGCTGCGCCTGATCGCCGAGCATCAGGTCACCAGCCTGCTGGTGGTGCCGACCATGGTGGAACGCATCCTCGACCTGCCGTTCGCGGTGCGCGCCCGCTACGACGTGTCCAGCCTGCGCGTGGTGGCGAGTTGTGGTGCGCCGCTGGCGGCCGCGACGGTGCTGCGGTTCTTCGACAGCTTCGGCGACCTGCTCTACAACGTGTACGGCTCCACCGAGGTGTCCTGGGCGACCATCGCCACCCCGGAGGACCTGCGCCTGTCGCCGATGACGGCGGGCCGCCCGCCGCTGGGCACGAAAGTGGCTGTGCTGGGCGAGGATCGGCGACCGGTTCCGATCGGTGTGGTGGGCCGCATCTTCGTGGGCAACCACATGCTGTTCGACGGCTACGTCAGCGCCGCGCCGCCGGAGGAGGTCGAGGGCTTGCTCGATACCGGCGACGTCGGATATCTGGACGCTGCCGGGCGGCTCTACATCGCGGGCCGGGACGACGAAATGATCATCTCCGGCGGCGAGAACGTCTTCCCGCGCCCGGTGGAGGAAGCGCTCGCGCTGCTACCGCAGGTCAGCGAGGTCGCGGTGGTGGGTGTTCCGGACCGCGACTTCGGGCAGCGGCTCGCCGCGTTCGTGGTGAAACGCGAAGGGGTGGGCCTGGATCCGGAGATGGTCCGCAACTACATCCGCAACCGGCTCGGGCGCGTTTCGGTGCCGCGCGACGTGGCGTTCCTCAGTCAGCTGCCGCGCGGCGAAACCGGGAAGGTGCTCAAACGATTCCTGGTGGGTTTCGACGGCGCCCACGGCTGAATCCGGTGGCAGCGGTCATGATTCGGCTCAGCGCGTCCGGCCGCAACTCGGCGCGGCCGACGCTGTGGTCGCCGTAGCTGAACATGCCGTTGTCGATCAGGGTGGTCAGCCGCGGCTCGCCGAGACTCGTGGCTGCGAAGGCGTAGAGCTCCGAAAGCCTGGGCAGGATCAGGCCGTAGTCGATGACCCGGGCGGCGCGGCCCTCCTCGGCGAGGATCTGCGCAATGGTCAGGCCGTGCATCGGATAGAGCTCCGGAAAGACGTTGCGCATGTCCAAGAAGACCCGCACGGCATGGCCGCGCGGATCTCCGATGCGGCGACCGAGCCGTCCGAACCGGCCCAGCGCCAGCGCGGGCTGTTCGATGAGCGCCTGGGTGAACAGCGCTCGCGACAAAGTCACGTTCATCATGAATCGCTCTGGCAGCAGTTCGGATTCGGCCAGCGGCGCGCTGTCCAGATAGCCGGTGACGACGCTCCGATTGTGTGCCCGATACCAGGCGGCGGGGGAGGGCCGGTCGAGAAATTCGAGCCAGTGCCGCACACCAGTCGGCACCGCGCTCCTGGCCCCGGCATCCCACAGCAGGCGCGCGGCCAGCTTGTCGTGCAGCAGCCGGTCGTTGATCGCGCGCCACCACCCGCTGCCCGTCTTCGGATGCAGGACCCCGCGCGCCAATTCCCAACGCAGGAAATACAGTTCGGCCCGCTGGTAGTCCCGCACATGGGCCGGATAGAAATCCGCGGCCACTGCCAGCCTGCGGTGCGGCTCATCCTGTACAGCGGCGATCTGAGCTGCCGCCTGCGCGGCGGCATGGTCCTGGTGCATCGCCGCCCACTGTAAGCGAGGTGCCGACTCCGCTGGCAGCGTCCCTTCCCTATCTGTTGCTGGAGGTATCGCACAGCGCGCGGTCGACGAGGTCGCTGGCGGCCTGCTGTTGGCTGAGCGTTTTCTCTGGGTCGTTGAAGCTGGTGGTCATCGAGACGGTGACGGTGCGGCTGCCGTCGCCGGTGGCGCCGTTCAGCGTGATGTAGCCGGCTTCGCCTCCCTGGTGGCTCCAGTAGCTGCCGCCGCAGGTCAGCGGGCGGTTGACCAGGCCGAGGCCGTAGCGTCCACCGGGCCAGATCGCCTCGAGTTGTTTGTCGACCGGGATGGTGTCGCGCATCTCGGTCATGTGCGCTTCGGACAGCAGCTCGCCGCGCAGCAGTCCCTGAAAGAAGCGGTTGACGTCCGCTGTGGTGGAGATATAGCCGCCGAGGTCGGGGACGATCTGTTCGGTGACGTCGATCCGTTCGCCAGAGGCGAAGACCTGGTCGCCGTTCGCGTGCGGGTGCCGAAGAGTGGACGTGGTGCCCGAAAGGTAGGTGTGGTTCATGCCGAGCGGCTGCAGGATTCGGCTTTCGATCTGCTCCTGCCACGGACGGCCGGCGGCCTTTTCGACGATCATGCCCGCGACGACGTAGCCGGTGTTGGAGTAGCTCCAGCCGGTGCTGGGCTGGAAGTCCGGGTGGTGCTTCATCGATCGGGCGACGATCTGTTCGGGGGTGTAGGTGTTGTAGCGGTGCTGGTAATACTCCTGCGGGGTGTCGAAGCCGGGGAGGTCGTCGTGCAGGCCGCTGGTGTTCTGCAGGAGTTGGCGCACGGTGATCTTACGTCCGTCGTTGCCGTTGCCGTCGATGACTCCGGGCAGCCAGCGGTCCACCGAGTCGTCGAGGGACAGCTTGTTCTGGTCGGCCAATTGCAGGATCGCCGTGGCCATGAGCGCCTTGCCGGTGCTGGCTATCCGGAAGTAGCCGTCGCGGGGCACCGGGTGGTTCGTGCCCGCTATCGCGACGCCGGAGGTGGCGACCAGATCGTGGCCGGAGGCGGTGGTCACCCGCGCTTGGACACCGGTGATGCCCAGCGCCGCAAGGGCATCGGTGTCCTGGAGCAGGTCGACCTCCTGGTAGCCGGGCGCTGGCGGCGCGGCCTCGTCGTCCGGGGTTTGGACCGCTGCGGCAACACCCGCGGCGGCGAGTGCGGCCGCCGCGACAGTCAGCCATCCTCGGCCGATCCGGCGGCGACGCTGCGGGGACGGCCGGTGCTGCGGCGCGGCGGCCGGGGTTGTGGATCTCATGGATCTCAAGCTAGGTAAGCGTTTGGTGGCAAGTCGCTACCGCGGGCTGCCGGTCGAAACCTACAGCTGGCTGTAGCGCCGCAAGGTTTTCCGGCACGTACCGTAGGGCGTCTGAGGGCCGCTGACGAGCCCGGACGGCAGACGGAGGCGACCAGTGTGCACAGTGTGATCGGCGCGGCTCGCGTCCGGTTGATCCGGGCCGGGCGCAGTGCACGCTATCTGCTCGGCACCCTGGTGACAGCGGTGGTGACGCTTGTGGCGGCCCCGCTGCTGTGCGTGCCGTCGCTGGCGGCTGCCTGGGCGGATAGTCATCGCCGTCGGGCCGGGGTCTTGCTGGGCCGGCCGGTGCAGCCGCGTCCGCGTGCCCTACGCCGCGACCTCGCGTGGCTGGCAACTCAGGTGGCCACCGGCCTGCCCGCGGGCCTACTCGCCTTGGTGCTGTTGGCCGACGTGCTCCACACCTTTGCGATCACGGTGGGGTGGTGGGCTTTTCCCGCGTCGGAGCCGCCACGGTTGCCGCTGCTCGGTGTTCATATCGACGACTGGGCGGCCGCGTTGACGATCGGTCTGGTGCAGTTCTTGCTCCTTGCGGCGCTAGTGGTCATGGCCCTGCCGCCGCTCGCCCGATTGCACGCGCGTTGTTGCCAGGCAGTTCTGGCATTGTCGCCCGCGGACCAATTGGCCGCGCGCGTCACCGAACTCACCCAGACCCGCACGGGCGTCCTACAGGCGCACGGCGCGGAACTCCGCCGGATCGAACGCGACCTGCACGACGGTACCCAGGCCCGGCTGGTGGCCATCGCCATGCGGCTTGCCGTGGCCGGGGAGACCTTTTCCAAGGATCCCGACGCGGCCGCCGTGCTCGTCCGGCAAGCCCAGGCCGAGACCGAGGAAGCCATGACCGAGCTGCGCTCCGTTATCCGCACCATCTACCCGCCGGTGCTGGCCGACCAGGGTCTCGCCGGTGCGCTCGGCGCCCTGGCTACCAGGGCCGGCGTGCCGACCCGCATCGACATCGGCGAGCTCGGTGAGGTCCCGGCCGCGGTCGAAGTGATCGCCTACTTCGCCGTGACCGAGGCGCTGGCGAACATCGCCCGGCACAGCCGAGCCACCACGGCCGCCGTCCGCGTGACCCGCGACGGTGCGCTGCTGTCCGCGCAGATCACCGACGACGGGTCCGGTGGGGCGGACGCGTCTCGAGGCAGCGGCCTGGACGGAATTCGCCGCCGCGCTGCCGCCTTGGACGGCACCATGCAGATCAGCAGCCCGCCGGGCGGGCCCACCACCATCACCGTGGAGCTGCCGTGCGTGTAGTCATCGCCGAGGACAACGTGCTGTTGTCCGCCGGACTCGAACTTCTGCTGAACTCCCAGGGTTTCGAGGTTGCCGCGATCGCGGCGGACGCCCCCGGCTTCCTCGCCGCCGTCGAGACGCACCGCCCGGATGTCACCATCGTCGACGTGCGGCTGCCTCCGGACTTTCGCGACGAGGGCATTCGCGCTGCCATCCAGGCCCGCCGGGACCATCCCGGACTACCCGTCCTGGTGCTGTCCCAGTACGTCGAGCCGGAATACGCGGGCCGTCTTCTCGCTGATACTCGCGGCGGCATCGGATATCTACTCAAGGACCGGGTCAGCCGTATCGCGGAGTTCACCGACGCATTGCGCCGCGTGGCTGCAGGCGGCACCGCCATGGACCCCGAGGTCATCGCACAGCTGCTCGCCGTTCGCAACGATCCAGTCGACGGCCTCACTCCCCGCGAACGCGAGGTGCTGGCTTTGATGGCCGAAGGGCACGACAACGCCGCTATCGCTCAGCGGCTTTTCATCACCGAAAACGCTGTCCACAAACACATCGGCAACGTCTTCCTCAAATTTGGCCTGTCGGTCGGCGACAGCGGCCACCGCCGGGTCCGCGCCGTCTTGGCTTACCTCCGCCGCCACGGCGGGGACCCAGGCCCTGGCGCGTGATGTACCGGTTCTCAGAGGTCTTTCTGGAAGGCCAGCAGTAGGTCGGCGGCGACGCTCACCGCGATCGTGGCGGGCTCCTTGCCGGTGATGTCGGGCAGGCCGATCGGGGTTTTGATCCGGTTGATGGCCGCTTC
Organism: Nocardia sp. XZ_19_385; assembly: GCF_015355755.1. NCBI lineage: Bacteria > Bacillati > Actinomycetota > Actinomycetes > Mycobacteriales > Nocardiaceae > Nocardia > Nocardia sp. XZ_19_385. The sequence goes on along the minus strand of NZ_JACVEE010000006.1, from coordinate 205,606 downwards.
GTCGTGGCCGCCCTCGGTCGCCAGGCGCTGTTTGAACCGCGCCCACTTGGCGGAGGAGCCGATCAGGCCGATCGAGCCGAGATCCGCTGTGCGCAAGGCGGTATCGCACAGGGCGGCGTCCTCGGCGTGGTCGTGGGTCATGATCAGGACGTGGGTGCCGGGCGGTAGTTCCGCGAGTACCTCTTCCGGGAGCAGCAGGGTGCGGTGCACGGTGATCTGCGCTTCCGCGTCGGCGAGGACGGCGAGGCGTTCGTCGGTGAGTTGCTCGGGACGGGTGTCGATCAGATGTAGATCGAGGTTGTGGCGGGCCAGGATTCGGGCCAGCTCCAGGCCGACGTGGCCGACGCCGAAGAGCGCTACCGCCGGAAACACCGGCAGCGGTTCCAGCAGCACGGTGACCACGCCGCCGCAGCACTGCACGCCGTGCCGGTTGGTGACCTTGTCGTTGAGCGCGAACTCCATCAGTTCCGGCTCCGCACCGGGGGTGCTGATCAGCTCGCGGGCCCGGTCGATCGCGACGGCCTCGATGTTGCCGCCGCCGACCGAACCCCACGCTTCTGTTTGTCCCACAACGAGTTTCGCTCCGGGCTTGCGGGGTGCGTGGCCGCGCACGGTCGCGACGGTCACCAGTACGCCGGGTTCCCGGCGAGCTCGTAACCGCGCGACCGCGGCGACCCAGCTCATCATGTCAGGCACTGCTCAATGCGTCGGCCGGGATGGCGGCGCTCTTGCGATGACCATTGCCCGCGGCGTGACCGTTGGTCGCCGCGAGGCTGTGCGCATCGCTGCGGCGAGCCGCTTCGACCGCCCAGTACACCGCTTCCGGGGTCGCGGGGGAGCCGAGATCCACGCTGGTGCCCACGGGACCGAAGGCCGCGGCGGCCTGCCGCAACGCCTCGCGCACCGAGAACGCCAGCATCAGCGGCGGTTCGCCGACCGCCTTGGACCCGTACACCGCGCCCTCTTCGGTGGCGTCCTGCAGCAGCGTGACATTGAATTCCTCGGGCATTTCCGAGAAGCTCGGCAGCTTGTAGGTGCTGGCGGCCTGGGTGAGGAACCGGCCACGGTTGGGTCCGTCGCTGGTGTCCCAGCGCAGGTCTTCCAGCGTCAGCCAGCCCGCGCCCTGCACGAATCCGCCCTCGACCTGACCGATGTCGATCAGCGGCGAGAGGCTGTCGCCGACATCGTGCACGATGTCCACGCGCCGGATCCGGTACGCGCCGGTGAAGCCGTCGACCTCGACCTCGGTCGCCGCGGCGCCGTAGGCGAAGTACTTGAACGGCGAGCCCTTGAAGATCTTCGCGTCCCAGTGCAGGCCCTCGGTCCGGTAGAAACCGGAGGCCGAAAGCTGAACCCGCTGCATGTAAGCGGTGCGCACCAGGGTGTCCCAGTCCAGCTCCTTGTCGCTGCCCAGCGCCCGGGCCACACCCTCGACGATGCGGACATCCGAGGCGTTCACGCCCAGCTGCGACCCGGCGACCTCGAGCAGCCGCGAGCGCAACTGCTCACAGGCGTTCTTGATCGCGCCGCCGTTGAGGTCCGCGCCGGCACTGGCCGCGGTGGCGGAGGTGTTGGGCACCTTGTCGGTTCGCGTCGGCGCCAGGCGCACCTTGTGCAGCGGGATACCGAGCGTGGTCGCGGCGACCTGCATCATCTTGGTGTGCAGGCCCTGGCCCATCTCGGTGCCGCCGTGGTTGATCAGGACCGAGCCGTCCTTGTAGATCAGCACCAGCGAGCCGCCCTGGTTGAAGGCGGTGAGGTTGAACGAGATACCGAACTTGATGCCGGTGATCGCCAAGGCGCGCTTGGTGTTCGGGTGCGCGGCGTTGAAGGCCGCGATCTCGCGCTGCCGCTCCGCCCAGTCGGCGCCGTTCTGCACCTCGTGCCAGATCCGGCCGATGCGGTCGGTCTGGCCGACGGGCTGCCCGTACGGCGTGGTCTGGCCCGGGCTGTAGAAGTTGCGCTCACGCAACTCCGCCGGATCCAGGTTCAGCAGCGGCGCGCAGCGGCCCAGGATGTCCTCGATGACGAGCATGCCCTGCGGGCCGCCGAAACCACGGAACGCGGTGTTGGAGACCGTGTTCGACTGTGCGATGCGACCGGCGACGTGCGCGTTGGGAATCCAGTACGTGTTGTCGATGTGGCACAGCGCGCGGGCCAGCACCGGCTCCGAAAGGTCCAGGCTCCAGCCGCCATCGGCGGTCAGCGTGGCGTCGAGAGCCTGGATGCGGCCCTCGGCGTCGAAGCCGATCTTCCACTCGGCGTGGAAGCCGTGCCGCTTGCCGGACATGGTCAGATCCTGAGTCCGGTTGAGCCGCAACCGGACCGGGCGACCGGTCAGCTTGGCGCCGAGCGCGGCGATGGCCGCGAACCCGTGCGGCTGCATTTCCTTGCCGCCGAAACCGCCGCCCATGCGCAGGCACTGCACGGTCACCTCGTGGCTGTGCAGACCGAGCACGTGCGCGACGATTTCCTGGGTCTCGGACGGATGCTGGGTGCTGCTCTGGATGAACAGCTGCCCGGACTCGTCCACCAGCGCCAGGGCGCAGTGCGTCTCCAGGTAGAAGTGCTCCTGGCCCTTGAACTCGAACTCGCCGCTGAAGACGTGCGCCGAGTTGGCGAAGCCTTCGTTGACGTCGCCGCGAATCATGGTGGGCCGGGCGCCGTGGAAGCTTTCCTTCTCGATCGCTTCCCGCACCGAGACGATGGAGGGCAGCTCTTCGAGGTCCACCTCGACGGCCGCCGCGCCTTCGCGGGCCGCTTCCAAGGTCTCGCCCAGCACCCAGGCCACCGCGTGGCCATGGAACATGACCTCTTCCGGGAACAGCGGCTCGTCGTGCTTCATGCCCGCGTCGTTGACGCCGGGCACGTCGGCGATGGTGAGTACACGCACCACACCGGGCACGGCGAGCGCGGCCTCGGTGCGCAGGGCGGTGATCCGGCCGTGGGCCTTCATGACCTGAACCGGGAAGGCGTGCAGGACGTCCTTGGTGCGGTACACCAGGTCGTCGGTGTAGAGGGCGGTACCCGTGACGTGCAGCGACGCACTCTCATGCGGCATCGGAACGCCGACTACAGGGCGCTCCGGCCGCTCGGACAGTTGACTCATGACAGCACCGCCTCGGTGGTTTCTGCGTACAGCTTCTCGAGACTCCGGCCCAGCATCGCGGAGCGGTATTCGGAACTCGCGCGGTGATCGCTCATCGGCGTGCCCTCCGAGCTCAGCACCAGGGCAGCGGCTTCGACGATCTCCGCCGACCAGGGCTTGCCGACGAGGGCTGCCTCGGTGTCGCGGGCGCGGATCGGGGTGGCGGCGACGCCACCCAGGCCGATGCGCGCCGAGCGCACGATGCCGTCCTCGATGTCCAGCGCGAAAGCGACTGCCACGCTGGAGATGTCGTCGAAGCGGCGCTTGGCGATCTTGTGGAACGCCGTCACCGGCGCCAGCGGCAGCGGGATGCGCACCGAGCGGATCAGTTCGTCCGGGCGGCGCACGCTCTGCCGGTAGCCGGTGAAGTAGTCGGCCAGTTCGATCTCCCGATCGCCGTCGGCGGAGGAGAGCACCACCGACGCACCGAGCGCGAGCAGCGCCGGCGGGCTGTCACCGATCGGCGAACCGGTACCCAGGTTGCCGCCGAAGGTGGCGTTGTTGCGGATCAGCCGGGAAGCGAACTGCGGGAACAGCTGCGCGAGCAGCGGCACGCTGCCGTCGAGACGGCGTTCGATCTCGGTGAGCGGCACCGCGGCGCCGATCTCGATGTGATCGGATGCCACTTTCAGCTCCCGCAATTCGGGGAGCCGGTCGATGCCGATCACGTAATCCGCGCGCCGGGCGCGGATATTGACTTCCACACCCCAGTCGGTCGAACCGGCGACGAGCACCGCGTCCGGGCGCTCACGCAACAGCTGCACCGCTTCGGCCAGGGTGTCCGGGCGGCGGAACGTGCGGTCGTCCTGGGTGTACTCGGTGGCGACCGGCGCGGGGGCGGGCTGCTCCCGGCGCTGGGCGAGCGGGTCGTCGGTGCTCGGCTGACCGAGGGCGTAAGCGGCGTCGCGAATCGGGCGGTAACCCGTGCAGCGGCAAAGGTTTCCGCTCAGCGAGTGCAGATCGAAGCCGTTGGGGCCGTGCTCGTGGTCGTGCGCTTCGGCCTCGGCGGGTTCCTGCTTGGACGGGCAGCGGCCGGGACGGTAGTACTCGGAAGCCATACTGCAAACGAATCCCGGTGTGCAGTAACCACATTGGGAACCGCCACGCACGGCCATCTCCTGCTGCACCGGATGCAGTTCGGTGGGCGTGCCGCTGGCGTCCATGGTGCCGAGACCTTCGGCGGTGACGATCTCCTGGCCGTCGAGGGCGGCGACCGGGACCAGGCAGGCGTTGACCGCTACCCAGTCGGTGGGCTGGTCGACGCCCGGGCGGGCCACCATGATCGAACAGGCGCCGCATTCACCCTCGGCGCAGCCTTCCTTGCTCCCGGTGAAGCCGCGGTCCCGCAGGAAATCCAAGACCGTTGTGTGGGGGGCCGCCGGAGAAATCGGCTCGGCCTTCCCATTGACCGTGATTCGCGCCGCTACCATGGCACAACCTCATTTCGGTACGCGGTCGATACGATAATCCTAGTCGCCATTTCAGAGCTTTCTGTTTCGATGGCGCAACCCGAGAATCCGGAGCGCGAATCGGCACGAAGATGTGCCGCGGGGCGGTGACAGAGATCGAAATGTGCCGGGGGCGCGAACGGGCCCGCCGGACAGCGGGGGACTGCTCAGCAGCCGTGCGCTACGCGACCCGGGACCCAAACGGTCCGGTGAGCGAGGCGACGCAGGTCAGAGATAGTGGACATCCGACTTGCCTCCCTTCGGTAGCTCACGAGTCGGTCAGCTCGAAAGTACGGGTGACGTAGGCCATAGGTCAAGCTGACATGCGTCGGCCCGGAAGGTTTGTAGGAAGCTCCGACCGGGAGATCATTGGTCTCCGAATGGCTAGGCTTTTCCTACGAATGGATATGACAGGAACGTTTCTCGGAGGATACGCGGATAGGCTCTTGTCAAAGACTACGAAAAGGCGGTGTCAGCCTGTGGAGGTCTTCATGTCTTCCACCCCTAGCTGACTTCACTTGCTTGGCTGTGTACTCCTTCACACCAGTTGCACAAGCAAGGGATGTGGGCCCAATCGCAAAGATGCGACGGCCCCACCGATCCGAATGGAGTGACCGTGACCGCGACGCAAGAAGTGAACATTCAGGAGCTCGAACGCGCCTGGATGGATGAGGCGATCAGGTTGGCCACCACCAGCGTGGCGAACGGCGGCGGTCCGTTCGGTGCATTGGTCGCCAAGGGCACCGAGATTGTCGCGATCGGCCACAACCAGGTCACCTCGACCCTGGACCCGACCGCGCACGGCGAGGTCAGCGCCATGCGCGCCGCCTGCAAGGAACTGAACACCTTCTCCCTCGAGGGCTGTGTGCTGGTCACCTCGTGCGAGCCGTGCCCGATGTGCCTGTCCTCCGCCCTGTGGGCGCGCGTCGACCGCATCGTCTACTCCGCCGACCGGCACGACGCCGCCGTCGCCGGCTTCGACGACCTCAAGTTCTACGACCTGTTCGAGTTGAAGCCGAAGTCGAACTGGCCGACCCGCGTCGAGCAGCTGGACCTGCCGAACCGCAACGCCCCCTTCGATGCGTGGCTGGCCAAGACCGACCGCATCGACTACTGATCCAACGCGTCGGCGACTCGCGGGTTCGCGAGTCGCCGACCGTTCCGGTGGCAGGATCGGGATGTGGCCACACGCAAGATCGGCATCCTGCTGTTCCCCGGCGTCGAGGAACTCGACTTCGCCGGGCCCTGGGAGGTACTCGCCTTCTGGACGCGAACAGCGCCGGAGGACGGCTGGGAAGCGCTCACATTTTCTCGCGACGGCGTAGAAGTGCAGTGCGCCAAGGGATTACGGGTCATCCCGGACCATTCCTTCGCTACCGTGCCCGACCTGGACGTGTTAGTTTTCCCCGGCGGAATGGGCACGCGCCCCCTGATCCACGACGAGCCCATGCTGACCTGGCTCCGTGACCAGCGCCCGCGAATTCCCTTGATCACCAGCGTCTGCACCGGCGCTTTGGTCCTGGCCGCCGCCGGCCTACTCACCGACCGCCCGGCCACCACCCACTGGCTGTCCCTCGACGTCCTCGCCGACCTCGACCCCACCATCGAAGTGCGCCCCGACGCTCGCTACGTCGACGCAGGCGACATCATCACCTCCGCGGGCGTTTCCGCCGGCACCGACATGGCCCTGCACCTGCTGCAACGGCTGGCCGGTGACGAACGCGCCCAATGGGTCCGCCGCGGCATCCAATACGACCCCGAGCCACCGGCAGGCACCGACTGGCCGGCGGGCAAGACCTGGGAACTCGGTTCGGTAGATCCCCGCAAGTGATGGTCGCCTAGATCTCAGCAACGGCTGCTGGTCCGGCTTGCTTGCGGTTCAGCTGCGCATCAGTGAGCATCGGTCATGCGGCTCGATCATCGGGCGGAGCAGTATCGAAAAGGCGGAGTTCGCTTATGACTTGCTGCGGCGGGCACATCGTTTCGGGTATCGAAAAGGCATAGTTCGCTTATGAGCTGCTGCGGGGCCGTCGTTTCGGGTATCGAAAGGCAGAGCTCGCGTACGAGCCGCTGCGGCGGGCACATCGTTTCGAGTACGGAGCCGGTGACTTAGGTTGGGGCCGTGGATCTTTTCTTGCGGCGTGCGGAGGATTCGGACGCTGCCGCGGTAGCCGAGGTATGGCTGCGGTCCTTCGACGCAGCGTTGCCTACGGTGCGGCGTGCCCACGATGACGACGACGTTCGGCGATGGTTCGCCAGTGTCGTTGTGCCGCAGCGTGAGACGTGGGTGGCGGTTGCCGACGGCGTGGTACGCGGCATGCTGGTCCTGGCGGACGTGGAGCTGGAGCAGCTCTATCTGGCGCCGGACTGGCGTGGGCGCGGACTCGGCGACCATTTCATGGAGTTGGCCAAGCAGCGGCGGCCGGAGAGGTTGGAGCTGTGGACATTTCAGGTGAATGGTGCGGCGCGGCGGTTCTATGTCCGGCATGGGTTCGTCGAGGTGGAGCGGACAGATGGCATGCGAAATGCGGAGCGGGAACCGGATATTCGCTACCTCTGGAAACCTGAAGGACACGCGGTTCGCACCGATGGAACCGTGTCGACCGCGGTTGCGTCCAATGATTCGTGAGAGCACAGCATCTCGAAATCGAGGCCTTCATTCGGGAGCGGATCTCGGAGGACGAACTCGCCGCACTGCGCATTGCGAGCGAGATCAAGCGGGCACGGGAGTTACGCGAGATCGTCGGCAAACGGCACATTCTGGTGTTTGCCCAGCGGCACGGGGGTTTGCTCGGCGACTCGATGCTGAGGTTCTTGGCGCACACGTGGGCTGATCACGCGGATTTCAGTGATGAGTGGACATTGTGAATCGCGACCGCCTGCTGCCGCAGCTCCTGCCCGCGTGTCTACTCCAGGGTGACCTCGTCACCAGGTTGCAGGGCGCGGAGGCGGAATTCCAGCAGGCAGCGTTGATCGGTCAGGTCGGTCACGGTGTCGAGTACTAAGCCGTGCGGCGCAGCGAGAGTGCGGAATTCGTCGATTCGGCGTTCACGGCCGCCGAAGATGACGAGCATGGCCAGATCGAATTCGGTATTGGCATGGCGGCCGCCGACGGGTTCGATGACGAGGACGCGGCTGGTGGGGTCGGCGGCCTCGACGCAGCGGGCGAGAATTCGGTGCGCGTGCTCGTCGTCCCAGTCATGCAGGATGTCGCAGAGCAAATAGGCTTGTGCGCCTCGGGGGAGAGGGTCGAAGAAACTCTGGGCGGTCACGTGGACTCGGTCTGTGATCTGACGTTCGGTGAAGACGCGGCGGGCCTCGGTCGCAGTCGCTTCGAGATCAATCAGGTGGCCACAGATCCCGGGATAGTGGTCGAGGACCGCGGCGAGCAGAGTGCCGTGACCGCCGCCAACGTCGACGATGCTGGGAAAGCGGCCCCAGTCGTAGCCCGCGACGATCCGGGGGACCTGCTCGCGGAATCGATCCGTCATCTGCTGGTCGAAAGACGCACGCAGCTCGGGGTTCTGGGCGAGGTCGGCCCAGAAATCCAGCCCATAGCGCCGCCCGTAACCCGCCGCACCGGTGGTGACGCTGTGCAGGAGCTCAGTGAACGCCAACTCGGCACGACCACCGGCCATGTCCAGATGCAGAAAGTTGGTCAGACCGTTGCCCGCGTCACTACACAGCGCCGCACCGAGGCCGGTGGTCACATACCCGGCCGGTACACACCGCACGATGCCGAGTGTTTCAAGATGGCCCACAAGCAATTCGAGCCCCACGACTGACACCTCGAGCTCAGTCGCGACGCGCTCGACGGCGACACCATCTCCACGCAACCGATCCGGCAGCCCGAGGGTCACCGCCACCCGCAAAGCCATAGGCGTGGCCAATCCGGCAAGCTTCCGGATGTCAGCGACATAGTCCTCGTTCATGAGGATCGAGGGTGGCATGCCCCGGCCACTACGGTTGTCCGAGTGCGGAATTCCGCCCCGCAAGAGGAAGCGCCCATGCGCTCTCCGAGTGGGACGAGCAGGTCGCCGAAGGGGTAGGCGGTTCTGTCTGGGACGTGGGTGGAGCGATCCACTCATTTTCGACCGCGATCCACGAATGCCACTCGGATACAACGGTCCCCACCTGATGGATGCTGTTGGGGCGCCAAATCATTCGGCTGGTGGACTTGCTATCGATGCGCGGGAATCCACCGCACGGACGGGACGGTTCCGCGGCCAGGCGGCAGGTTTGTCTGGCCCTAGGTCGTGGAGCCAGCGCCGGCGTTGTTCACGGCTTTGGTCCCGGTGGTCGTGGATGCGCGCAAGTTTCCCGTGGTGCCCGACGGCGGCGGCACCACGGGTTCAGGCAGCAGGTGTGTCTGGCGCTAGATCATCGAGCCAGCGTCGGCGTTGCTCACGGTCTCGTTCGCGGTGGTCGTGGATGCGCGCGAGGGTTTCGGCGAGGAGTTCGCTGGCATGGTGGCGGTGGTTGACCTGTGGTGTTTGGGTGGGGTCGATGTGGGATGGTGCGATCCACCCGGTCCGACCCGGATAATCCGAATCATTGCTGAGGACAACGGTTTTCCAGCCGCCGGGTCCGTCATGGACCAAGGCGTGGCAGCGGTCGCAGGCCAAGGTTTCATTGTCGATGTCAGTGTTGCCGTCTTTGTTCCAGTCGGTGACGTGATGGACCGCGCAAAGACTTGCCGGTGCGTCGCAGCCGGGGCGGGTGCAGCCCCGCAGGGCAGCGATCAACGCAAGGCGTTGACCAGCCGAGGCGAGGCGTTTGGTACGCCCCAAATGCAGTGGCACACCGGCATGGTCGAAAACCATCAGCCACGGCAGAGCCCGTTCGGCCAGCCTCAACGCCTCCCCGATCGGGACCGTGCCCCCGGTAGCGGTAGTGGCGACCCCGGCAGCATTTTCGATGTCCTCGATGCTGATCGACAGGATCGTCGAGACAGGCAGTCCGCGATGGGTTCCCAGGTTGGCAGGGTCGGTGCCCGGCGACAACAGCGCGACCAACGCGTCGTGGGTGCGTTGCGCGGCGCTGCGAGTGTCACGTTTGGCGGCCGCGTCTAACACTTCCCGGTCGATGTGTTCGATATTGCCGGAAGGGCTGTCGGGGTCGTCGGGATTGTTCATGCCCGGGCGGCCCAGTTTCGCGAGGACAGGGTCGAGCAGGGCGCGCAGGGTGGGGGTGATGTCGCCGCTGATCGGTGACATCCCGTCAGCGCGTTGCTTACCGATGCGCAGGCTGCGTTGACGTTGGCGGTCGGTGTCGTCGGTGAGGCTGCCGTCAGGGTCGAGGCGGGCCAGGATGTCGCGGCCGATGTTGGTGACGTCTTCGGGCGTGACAGCGCGGGCGGCGGTGGCCAGGATGTGTTCGGCGGCTTCGAAATCGGTGTTCGTGATCGAGCCGGGGACACGCTTCAACACTTTCGCGATCTCACGTGCATGATCGGTGGAGATCTCGCCTTCGGCTTGGGCGGCTGCGGTCGCGGGGTGGCGGGGCTCGACATCCTCGCCCGGGATGTCATGCCACACACCCAAAGCCGCAGCGGCCGCGATGCGGGCGGCGGCGTCGGCATGGGAGATCCGCAGGGTTTGGATCAGCAGTTTTTTCGTGGTGCCAGCACCGGTGCGGGCGGGGAGTCCGCCTTCGGTGGCGCGCACGATCAGTTTGTGGGCGAAGGAATCCAGCACCCGCCGGGCGCGTTCGAGCTCGCGTATCGCTTCGAGCACAGCCTCATCCGAGAGCAGCGTCACCGTGGTGTCGCCGAGGTTGGTGGCGGCGGTCAGTAGCGGGTCGGTGACCCGCTGTACTGGTACCACTGGGCTGGTCGAACGCATGTGTGAATTCTATCGCCGTTCAAAGCCGATAGCTATCGATAATCGGGTCTGAATTCGATCTCTTCACACTGGACACGCGATCGAAAGTCACTGCTGCACAATGTGTTACGTGATGCGACTGTTTCGGTTTGTCTCCACAGTGCCTCTGAAGCTGTTCATCCGCACCGATTCTCTTTTCTGTCTTTTTGGAATGTTCTGGACCGGACCACAGCCGGGTGACCGAGGACCGAATCGAGCGTCGGCACTAAAGGTGAGTGGTAAGTCCGGTAGGGCTGTCAACGCGCCCCGCATGATTGGGCTAGATCTCTGGACCACAGCACCACTCCTGGACGACCCTGTCCGGGAGGGTTGTTCGATCCCTCGACCGCCGCCACCCTGCGGACGCACCGCAACCAGCGCTCTGCCGGGTACCGAACGGTCACCAGCGCCCCTGTTAGACCACTCTGTCCGGGAAGGTTTTCGATCCCCAACCGCCGACCCCGCGGACGCACCGAAACCAGCCCTCTGCCGGGCACCGAACAGTCACCACCTCGCAGGGGCGTGCTGGAGCGCCCACCTGACGGTTGCCCAACCGTCGCTGCCCGGTAGACGTTTGAGGACCGGACCTCCGGTGCCTCCTGCACCGCCACCCCAAAGATGCTGGTTACGTTGGGCGCCCCGACCGGGCTTCCCTGCCGCAAAATCCGCTCGAACGCTCGATGTCGTCGCAGGTGCCCCACTGTGGGCGCGTTTCGAGATCCGAAGAAGATTCGACAGTGAAGTCTTGGGTGGAGCGCTGGTCAGCCGGGGATCAGAGGGCGGCGTCGAGACCCGAACGCGAGGGCGCAATGAACGAGCCCCTCGTCCGCGTGGCGGCCCATGCGCTGCGGCAGCCAGCCTGGGAAACCCGAATAACCAGAACATGATGCAGTCGCCGCTCGGTTGTCGGCGTCGCAGGATATTCTGAGCCTCACCGGATCTCACTCGCCAGGTAGTTCCAGAGATTCCCGCCCGGCGAAGGGAGCAGTAAGGTGGTAATTCACGACCTGTTGATTGATCATGCTTTCAAGGGGGGTTCATGTCTGAGCTGAATGTCGACCCCGAGGCCGTCGCCACCTATGCCGCTGCGGCCGCTGAGGTTTCGGGCCTGCTGGGCACCACTGCGAGCCACACCGACACCGCCGCCGGCGCGGATCTGTCCGGCCTCGGCCTGCTCGGCGCTGATTTCGCGAAGGCCTGGACGGGTGCGGCGCAATCGCACGCCGACACCGTCCGCACGGCCGCCGCGCTGATCGACGCGCACGCCACCATCATCAGCGCCTTCGCCGACCGCGTGCAAGGCATCGACGACGCCACGGCCGCGGCGATGGCCCGGCTCACCGACCAGGAGAGCTGAGCGATGGCCAAAACCAACGACCACGCCACCGTGCAGGCTTTGATCGCCCCGCTGCTACAGCTGCGCGACGCCGTCGGTGAGGGTACCGAGCCGAGCGCGGAAACCACCGCCGCCCTGGTCGCCGCAGCCTCGGCGGCCGAGTCCACCGAATCTCCGGTCCGCACCGGCATTTACCAGCTGGAGTCAACCGACAGCGCCGAAGTGGTGCTGCCCACGGTGAAGAAGACCGGCTCGCAGGTCTCCACCCTCGGCGCCAGCACCACCCAGCTCCGCACGTTGCTCACCAAGGCCTACAACACCCGCGCGACGGCGGCCGGCAAACTGGACGCACTGATCGCCGCGTTCCGGGACAAGGCCAACCCGATGGCCAAATCCGCGCAGTCGCAGGCCGACGTCGACAAAATTATCAGGCTGGCCCGCGACTATATCGCCGACGGTATCGCCGTCGTCGACACCGCCCGCGACGAGATGTCCACCCTGCAGCGCCAGGCCAACGCCCTGACCAACGACAGCACCGCGGACAGCTCGACGCTGCAGAAGTACCTGTCGCAGAGCGGGATCGGCGGCGACGACTTCGACGACGGCGAGAACGACGACGACGTCTCCGACGCGCATACCGCGCTGCAGAAGGCGCTGATCAGCGCCGGGGTCACGCTGGGCAAAGAGGTGATCAGCGCCGGCGTCACCCTGGGCACCGAGATCATCGACGCGCTGGTGTCTCTGGGCACCGAGGCCATCGACAAGGCCGCGGGGCTGGGGGAGAAGGTGATCGATCAGGCCGCCACCACCGCGCAGCAGGCGATCAGTCCCGACACCAACACCACGAACAACACCAACCCATCCACTTCGAACTCGCCGTCCAGCAACAACCCGGGCGTCAACGGCGGCCAGGGCCCGTTCGCGGCCAACACCAACGGCTCCCAGAAACCCAGCGACACAACGCCTTCGACCCAGCCGAAGCCCACCACGCAGGCTCCGGTCACGCCCACCACCCCGGATCAACCCAACACACCGGCTCCGTCGAATCCAGCGCCGAACACCAACCCGGGTCCGGGGGTCGTGGTGCCACCCATCGCGAAGCCGAACGCGCAAGGCCAGGACCAGGAGCACCCGAGGCCGCGCACCGGCCAACTCGGCGTCACACCGCAACCGTCGTGAGGTGAGGATGGCCCGACCAACCTCCCGGCGCCGGAAGAACCGCCGCCAACCCCCACCCGCGATCACGCCACCGGCGTCGGACAACCCGTTCGTCCTGCCTGGCCTGCCCGCGTTCCCGGGCCTGAAACGTCCTGGCTCCGGAACTTTGAAGCGCGCCGCGAAACGGCGGCGTCGCCAGGAACGCGAATACGAGGAACCCTTCGACGCGGCCAAATTCGCCGAACAATGGAACCACTCCACCCCACCGCCGCCCCTGCCGCCCGAAGACGGCGCCGCCAGCTGGGCCGGTGAATGGGAGGACTGGATGAGCGATCCCGCCCTTAAGGCCCCGGAATCCGAAGCCGCCGAAGCCGATCCCGACCTGCCCGACGACGATTTCGACGGCGAAGCCCCCGACTGGGACCTCCCCGACAACTACGACGACACCATCGACTACGCCGACAACGGCACCGCCGCCCGCGCCGCATTCCGAGACCGCTCCGGCGGCCGCGGCATCCTCCGCGCGACAGCCGACCGCAACCGCAGCGCATGGTCCGCGCGCAGCGGAGCCTCGAAAGCCGTCAGCGTGCTGATCGGAATTCTGGTGTGGGTGGTGGTGATCGGCGTCGTGGTGCTGGTCATCATGGCCAACACCCGCACCGAGCAACCGCCCACCGCGACCGGCCCCAGCTCGACTGCGACGCAACCGGCGGCATCCTCCGTTCCATCCTCACCCTGGGGCCACGCCACCACCGGCTGCACCAAAACCCGCACCCCCGGCGCCGCAGTCGGCGCCGAACCCGGCTCCACCGCAACCCCGGTCGACGCGATCTTCGGCTTCGAATGGGCGTACTACGTCGACCGCAGCGCCGCCAAAGCCCGCGCCTACACCACCGCCGAAGCCAAACTGCCGCCCGCCGAAACGATCCAAAAGGGAATCGACAAGCAACCCAACGGCACCCAGTACTGCGTGTACCTGACCCAGGCCGACAAGGACGGCCACGTCTGGAACGTCGAGCTGCACGAAAAATGGCCCGGCGACCGGGAACCGCAGAAATACGCCCAGACCATCACCACCGCCCGCGTCGGCGACCGCACCCTGATCACCGCCATCGCGGCGAAGTAGAGCCGTAACTCACTGCCCGCGTCGGCGAATGCACTTGGATCGCCGCCACCGCCGCGATGTAGAGCCGTAACTCACCGCCCGCGTCGGCGACCGCACCCTGATCACCGCTTCACCGCGAAATAGAGCCCGTAACTGACCGCCCGCTCGGCAGTGCCGGTGATATTCGGGACCGTGCCGCCGACGATCACAGTGTGAAACGGCGAATGGCTTTCCGGAAAGTCCAGCCCTAACTGACTGCCCGCTCGGCAGCGCCGGTGATATTCCGGACCATGCCGCCGAAGATCACGGCGTGGAACGGCGAAATCGCTTTCCAATACAGATGCCCTGCGAGTCCGTGCGGTTCGAACAGCGCGCGTTGGTGATACCGGGTGCGCCCGTCCGGTCCGGTGGCGACGGAGAGCTCCAGCCAGGCTCGGCCAGGCACTTTCATTTCGGCACGTAGCCGCAGCAGGTTGGGGCGGTCGAGATGTTCCACTCGCCACCAGTCGAGCGCCTCGCCTTCCCGCAGGCGATGCGGATCACGCCGGCCGCGCCGCAGCCCGGCTCCGCCCGCCAGCCGGTCGATCCAGCCGCGTAGCGACCACGCCAACGGGAAGGAGTACCAGCCGTTTTCACCGCCGATGGCCTCCAGCACCGCCCACAGTGTGGCCGGATCCGCGCTGGTTTCGCCTTCGCGCACATCGGAGTACAGCGTGCCACCGGACCAGTCCGGATCGGTGGGCAGCGGATCCGATGGTGCGCCCGCGAGATTGGCGTCCGACCATCGGGTGGGGATATCCAGATCGCGAATCTTGTTGAGCGCCAACGCGACTGCCCGGCGGTAGGGTGTTAGTCCGTCAGGCGGGTCCGGAATATGCTCGGCGATACGATGGTCCGCGCAGACGACGTCGTTGACCAGCGATTCCATGAGCGGCACGGCGATAGACCGGGGCACCGGCGTCACCAGGTTCACCCACTGCGCCGACAGCCACGGGGTCAGCACCGGAACAGGCACGATCACCCGTTGCGGTAGTGCCGCGACGGACGCGTAGTCGCGCATCATGCGCAGGTAGGTCAGCACATCGGGCCCGCCGATATCGAAGGCGTCGTCGACGTCGCGCGGCAGTTCCGCCGCTCGAACCAGGTAGTACAGCACGTCCCGCACCGCGATCGGCTGGATACGGTTGCGCACCCAGCGCGGCGTCACCATGACCGGCAGCCGCTCGGTGAGATAGCGCAGCATCTCGAAACTGGCCGATCCGGATCCGATGATCACCGCCGCCCGCAACACCGCGGCGGGCGTGCGCGCCCCGAGCAGGATCTCGCCGACCTCGGCCCGGGAGGCGAGGTGGCGCGACAGCGCTTGACCGTCCGGCGTGATCCCACCCAGATACACCAGCCGGGACAGCCCCGCCCGATCGGCTTCGGCGGCGACGATCCGCGCCGCCTCCCGATCGACACTGTCGAAATCGGCCCGGGTCAGCGAATGCACCAGGTAGTACAGGACTTCCTGACCGTCGAGGGCGGCCCGCACGTCCTCCTCGCTGGTGACATCACCACGCACCACCTCGACCTGATCTCGCCACGGGACTTCCCGCAGCTTGCGCGGATCCCGAGCCAGAACTCGCACGGAATGCCCCGCGCTCAGCAATTCCGGAACCAGACGGCCGCCGATATATCCGGTCGCCCCGAACACGACACAGCGCACGCGGATCACCTCTCCCGTTCGGTGCCGACGGGCAGATTGCCGTCGACTTGGTCGAGCAGCACGCCACTCGACCTTAGCCAGGCGCGCGACCGTTGCCCTACGGCAGGCACAATCAGGACATGCCAGACGGTCCGAAACCCACTTCCGAGCACGCCGGTTACTCGGTGCGCGTGGTGGCCGAACGGCTCGGGATTCCGACCGCCACGCTGCGCAGCTGGAATCAGCGCTACCGGATCGGCCCGCCGCAGGAGCGACCCGGCCGGCACCGCCTCTACACCGAGGCCGATATCGCCGTGCTGACCCGGATGGTGGATCTGATCAAGGCCGGCGCGACCGCCGCGGGCGCCGCGGCTACCGCTCGCGGTCCGGCGCTGCCGCTGGGCGACAAGGCCGCGCTGCTGACCGCGGCGTTCGCCCTGGAGAGCTGGTCGGTCTGCGCGCTGCTGGAGGCACATCTGCGCGACTACGGTGTGGTCGATACCTGGGATCGACTGTGCCGACCCGCGTTCGCCGACATCGTGGACCGGCAGCTCGGCGGCGAAGGCTGCGTCGATGTGGAGCACCTGCTGTCGTGGTGCATCATCGCCACCCTGCATCGCGCCGCGCCGCCGCCCGGTACCCCACCCAGACCCCTGGTACTCGCCTGTACCAGCGGCGAAACACATTCGCTGCCAGTGGAAGTCCTGCGCGCCGCGCTGGCCGAACGCGGCGTCGGCGCGCACATGCTCGGCCCGGACGTGCCGACCGCCGCTTTGCGCGACACCCTGGCCCGCCTTCCGTCCCCGGCCACGGTCCTGCTGTGGTCGCAACAGGAAGCCACGGCGCTCACCTCGGCCCTGCGGGTGTGCTCGGACGCGGGCGCGACGGTCTATGTCGGCGGCCCCGGCTGGGACACCCTGATCCTGCCGGGTGAGGTCACCCGGATCGACAGCCTCAGTGCCGCTGTCGAACAGCTCGGCTGAGCCGGTCAGCGGGTGCACAGGGGCACGATCTCCTCGGCGCCACCGGTGGTGGGCGAGGTGAGGAACAGGCAGGAGTCCACGCCCGCGGCCGCGATGGCGGTCCGGATCTCGGTCCACTGCTCGGTACTCGGGGCAGCCGCGCGCGACAGCACGAACCCGGCGGTGCGTTCCGGATTGACCACCAGCGCCCAGGAATAGTCCGGATCAATCGCTGTCACAACGTAATTGGTGCGCGGATTGGCCTCGCCGCGAAAACTGACCGCCAGCTGGGCCTGAGTTTGCGGGTCGGTCACCTTCGCCACCCCGGCGATCTCGTTCCCGCCACCCACCCAGGTCGTGCACGAGTTCCGGACGGCGATGTCACCGCCGGCGTTCAGGCTGTAGTTCGCGCGGGTGTCGCGCGCGCAGACGAGATTGAACGGCTGTGGAATCGCGGCGAGTTGCTGCCATGTACCCAGGTAGCGCTCGACGTCCAACCGCGGCACCGGCGTCACCGGCTCCGCCGCGGCGAACGCGGGGGCCGCCGCCACCGCGATCGCCATTCCGGCCAGAACGGCCGCCGTCCGCTGAATGCGATTGCTGTTCATTCGTTCCTCCAACTGAGATTCAGTGAGCTGATCGACGGAGGACATACCCGCCGCCGTACCGAACAAACGATGCAAAATTGATGCAGAGCTACATGCCGCGGAATTCGACGATCGGCGCGGGATACACCGAGCCCGGCACGTCGGCGCGCCACGGGCGGTGCACCTCGCCACCGTGCAGGTGTGCGAGTTCGGGCAGCCAGCGCCGCGCGTAGACCCCGTCGGGGTCATACCGGTCGGCCTGACGCAGCGGATTCAATACCCGGCTCGATCGAGTATCGGTGCCGGTCCCGGCAACCCACTGCCAGTTCAAGCGATTGTTCGCGATATCGGCGTCGACCAGCCAGCGTTCGAAGTGCTCCGCGCCCAGCCGCCAATCCACCTTCAGCGTCTTGCTCAGGAAGCTGGCCGCGATCATGCGTGCACGGCCGGGCATCCAGCCTTCCTCGGTCAGTTGTCGCATCGCCGCGTCGACCACCGGATATCCGGTGCGGCCCGCCTGCCAGGCCGCCAGACCATCCGGCTCATGCACCCACGACCTGTTCTCGGAGCGGTAATCGTGCGTCGCGACCTCGGGCCGGTCGCCCAGCACCTGATGATGGAAGTCCCGCCAGGCCACCTGCCGGACGAAGGCATGCCCGCCGCTGGTCGCGGCATCGGTGCGATACACCACTTCGGCCGCTGACAGGCAGCCGAAATGCAGGTAGGGGGACAGTCCCGAGGTGCCGGTGATCGCCAGCGAATCCTTTCGCTCGGCGTAGTAGAGCACCGGCCCGGAAAGCCAGTGCGCCAGCAGTTTCCGGCCGGTGATCTCGCCGCCGACCTGTAGACCGGGCGACCCGGGCGCTTCGCAGAGGTCCCCGGGGTCGGGAATCGGATCGCTCGCGATCGCCGGCACGACGAGCCGGTCGGGCGCCGGCAGCGGCCGCCGCATGGGCGTCTCGAGCCACTTCCGAAAGTACGGCGTGAACACCGCGTAGTGCCCGCGGCCGGTATCGGGCTTCACGTCGGCCGGATCGACGGCGGTGATCGACGCCGCATGCGTCCGCACCTTGAACCCGCCCTGCGAAAGCCGTTCCCACAGCGCGTTTTCCCGGCTCTGGCTGTACCGGCTGACATCCTCGGCGATGTGCACGGCGGTCGCGCCGACTTCGGTCGCCACCTGCTCGACCACGTCGACCGTCCGCCCGCGCCGCAGCACAAGCCGCCCGCCCCGGGCCCGTAGTTCGGTGTCGAGCTCGGTCAGCGCCGCCAGCAGGAACCGCAGCCGGTTCGGCGCGTGCCGGGTCCGGCGCACGATGTCCTCGTCGAGGACGAACAGCGGCACCACCTCCGTCGCCTCGCGGGCGGCGGAGGTGAGCACGGGATTGTCCCGCAGGCGCAAGTCACGGGTGAACAGCGCGATAGAGACCGTCATGCCTCCAGCCTACTCGCGCATTGATGCATAAACGATGCACCACCATGTCTACATCGGATACACCGAATGCTTGCGCGGATTGAACTCCGGCTTGGTCGGCTGCTTGTCGCGCAACAGCCGCAGCGCATGCCGGATCTCCAGCCGGGTGGACGCCGGTTCGATGACCGCGTCGATGTACCCGCGCTCGGCCGCGATCCACGGAGTGGCGATCGTCTCGTTGTAGTGATTGACCATGAACTCGCGCGCCGCCGCCCGCTGCTCCTCCGGCACCGCCGCCAGTTGCCGCTTACCGATCAGATCGACCGCACTCTCGGCGCCGATCACCGCGATCCGGGCCGTCGGCCACGCGAAACTGATATCGGCGCCGACCTGCCGGGCCGCCATCATGCCGTAGGCGCCACCGTAGGACTTGCGCACCACGAGATTGATGATCGGCACCGTCGCCTCGATGATCGCGCGCGGCACCCGGCCGCCGCGGATGATCACACCGTTGGCTTCCTGCTCCAGACCCGGCAGCACGCCCGGGGTGTCGACCACGAACACCAGCGGAATATTGAACGCGTCGCACAACCGGATGAAGTAGGTCGACTTGTCCGAGCAGGCGGCATCGATCGAACCACCCAGCACCAGCGGCTGATTGGCGATCACCCCGACCGGACAGCCGTCGACCCGGGCGAACCCGGTGATCAGGTTCGGCGCGAAAGCCGCACGGACCTCGTGGAATTCACCGTCGTCGAAGATCCGCAGCAGGATCTCGTGCATGTCGTACCCGGTGCGATCGGAATCCGGGATGATCTTCTCGAGCTCGCGGTCATAAGCCGTGATCTCCGGCTCCAGGCCGGGATTGACGACCGGCGGCTGCTCGAGACAACTCGTCGGCATGTAGCTCAGATACTGCCGCGCCCAGTCGTAGGCAGCCTGCTCGGACTCGGCCACGTGATGCAGGGTGCCGCGCTTGGCCTGCACCTCGGCGCCACCGAGCGCCTCGGCGCTGATGTCCTCACCGTTGACGGCTTTGATCACCTCCGGCCCGGTGACGAACATGTAGGAATCCGGAGTGCCGATGAGCACGTCGGTGTTGATCGGCCCGTACACCGAACCCGCCGCGCACTTTCCGAGAATGATCGACACCTGCGGCACATACCCGGACAGCTTCTCCAGCACCCGGGAAATATCGCCGAACGACGCGATCGAGCCGACCGCGTCCTGGATCCGCGCACCCCCGGAGTCGTTGATCGTCACCACCGGGCACGCGTTGTCGAACGCGAGCTGCAACGCCCGCATGAACTTGCGCGCGGAGGTGATGCCGACCGACCCGCCGTACACGGTCTGATCGTGGGCGATCACCACCACCGGACGACCACCGATCGACCCGCGCCCGGTGACCAGCCCGTCACCGTAGAGCGCATCCGATTGCCCCGGCTGCCGCGCGAACGCGCCGGTTTCGATGAACGTCCCGCGATCGAGCAGCATGTGCACCCGCTCGCGAACACTCGGAATGCCCTTCTTCGCCCGCTTGGCGATACCGGCCTCACCTGCCGGTTCCGCGGCGATCGCCAGGATCTTCTCCAGCTCGTCCAGCTTCGCCTGGGTCCCAACCACTTTCGCCGCCACCTTCCCTGCCAACAGTCGTGCCTTGGCGACGTTAAGGGGTGCGGGCGAACAACGGGTAATCAGGACCCAGATGCGGGACAGATCACAATCCCGCGGCCCGGTTCGTAGGGCATCTTCCGCACTCAGTCGGGCGGTTCTTGCGCGCCTTCGGTTTCGGCGAGTTCCGGGGCGACCTCACGCGTGGCCATGCCGCCCTCGCCACCCTGATCGCTGGGGCCTGGCCGGCCACCCCTGGGTTCTTTGGCTTCTTCTTCGTTGGTCTCTTCAGGGTCTGCCATGGGAATCCTCCTCTGTTGGTTCGGTTTACCCGTTTCGGATCGTTTCGATCGGACCGCGTTCACCACCGCGAGCACTGCGCCCAACGCGACCAGGATGAGTCCGCGCACCCAGACCTCGCCTTCGATCCGGGTGAACAGGAACAGGCACGACGCCAAGCCCAGCCAGGGTATGACGGTCGGAATCCGGAAGTGGTCGGGCTTGCCCTCGTCCCGGCGCAGCACCAGCACGGCCGCGTTGACGCTCGTGAAGACGAACAAGAGCAACAACACCAAAGTGGCGGCCAGCGACTCGACTTCGCCGGTCAGCGCCAAGATCAGGGATAGCGCCGAGGTCGCGATAATCGCCACCCACGGCGTGCGCCTGCTCGGCAGGATCCGCGCGAGCACCGGGGGCAGCAGTCCGTCGTTGGCCATCCCGTAAGCCAGCCGCGACGACATGATCCCGGTGAGCAGCGCACCATTGGCCACGGCGACCAAGGCGATCACGCTGAACAGCCAGTCGGGGATGCCACCGGCAACGCGCACGACCTCCAGCAACGGGCCACTGGATTCGGCCAACTGGTCAGTGGGGACGGAGGCGCTGGCGACCACACCGATCAGCACATAGACCACCCCGGCCGTGAGCAGCGCCCCGAACAATGCCGTCGGATACGAGCGCCGCGGATCCTTGACCTCCTCGGCCAGATTCACCGAGGTCTCGAACCCGACGAAGGAGTAGAAGGCCAGCACCGTGCCGGCCAGCACCGCGCCGACCGCGCCGTGCTCCGCGGTGCCCACCTCGGTGAGACGGTCCAGGTTCGCGTCACCGCGCAACATGACCCAGGCGCCCAGGCCGATGATCAGCAGCAGACCGCTGAGCTCGACGAGCGTGGCGGCCACATTCGCGCCCAGCGACTCCTTGATTCCACGAATATTGAGCGCGGCGAGCAACACCAGGAAGACCACGACGACGATCAAGGTCGGCAACGAAACCAGCGCCTGAAGATAGTCCCCGGCAAACCCCCTGGCCAGCGCGCCCACCGACACGACACCCGCGGCGAGCATGCAGAACCCGATGAACGAACCGGCCGCCGGACCGAACGCCTGCGTGACGTAATGGGCGGACCCGCCGGCGCGCGGATATTTGGTGGCCAGCTCGGCATACGACCCGGCGGTGAGCGTGGCCAGCCCCAGCGCGATCAACAGCGGCAGCCAGACCGCACCGCCCGACTCACCCGCAACCGACCCGACCAGCACGTACACACCCGCGCCCAGAATGTCCCCGAGGATGAAGAAATACAGCAGCGGGGTGGTCACCGCACGCTTCAACACGACCGCCATGCGGGGTCAATACCCAGATGATCTCTCCCGAAGCAGGGCCATGGCTACCTGCTAGTCTCGCGGGGAAGATTCCATCGAGGGCCGGGGGTTTCATGCGAGTAATGGCGGCTGTGGCGGGGGCGTGCGCGGTGCTTGTGGTTGCGGGGTGCTCGAGTACCGTCGGAGGTTCGGGGGGACCGGAGACGAGTCAGACGCCTAGTAGTGCGAAGTTGACCAAGGATCAGCTGTGGGATCCGTGCAGTCTTCCGGACTCGGTGATCGCGGCTACGGGTGCGGACCCTGGCACCAAGAACACCAACCCAATTTTTCGCGAGCGGGCGGATTGGAAGTTGTGTCGATGGACCGCGAAGGGGTCAGACGGACCTTCGGGTCATTTCATGTTGGTGTCGTCGACTACCAATACTTTGGACGATTTTCGTCGCAACACCTATTTCCACGACTTTCGAGATGTCAAAGTCAAGGGCAGGGACGCGCTCCAGTTCTACCTAGGATCGGCTAAACCGTCCAAGCAGTGCGAGTTGGCATTCGACACCAGTCAAGGTGTTATCTCTGTCAACATCGACAAGTTCATCGATAGTGAGACCGCGACCGATCCGTGTGCGATGGCTGTCCCGGCTGCGGAGAAGATCGTGGACTCTCTCCCGCGTTGATGGCGGCGGCTCGTAGAACTACCGGAAGGCAAGCGGATGGCAACCCCCGCAGAGCAAGTCAAGGAATTTCAACGGCTGGCCGGAGAAGCGCAAGCCGGTAACCTTTCCATCGATGGAGAAACCGCGCGAAATTTGGCAGCTCTGTGTGAGACATACGCGGGACAGTTGCGCGAGCTGGCCACAAGCGCAAACAGCCTCGTCCGAGTGGGTTCGTTCAGCAATCTTGATTCGTCGAAAGCTCTAGGTCAAAAGTTCTATGACCTTGCAGTTGGTGGCGCTGGCAGCGGTTCCTACACGGCCTCGATTGAAGAGCACATCAAGATTCTCGATGCCCTGCGTGATATGTACGTCAAGGCGGGCGCTGCCTACGAAGCCGCAGATGCGGAGACCCAAGCCAAGATCAAGGCGCAGACCCACAAGATCGACTGGTAGTACACCGGGGGGAAGAGCATGACTTTCGAAATTTTCAAGCAAACCGTGGCCCTTGTGGCCACCCCCGTCGCCGGTCTGTTCAATGACGGCATCTCGCCGGTGAAGGCGGAACAAGACGCACAGGCCGCCGGCAATGCCGAACGCGACCGCATCTACGCTGAGAACAAGGCTCTCGCTGACGGATTCAACGGTGAATACGCGCCAACCGTTGTGCCGCCGAAGATGGAGGTCTTCGTCGGGATGCCTCATGCCCGCATCATGAATTTCATCGATAACATTGGCTTGGAAGATATCTGGAATAGCGTCGGGGCTTGGAAGGATCTCGCCACAGCGACCAAGACGCACGGCGACAAGTTCTATGACGACACCAAGCTGAAAATGGACAGTGGCTGGTCCGGTTCGGCCGCCACCAGCGCCTTGACAAGCGTCAAGTCCTACCTCGGCGACGTGGACAAGGTCGAGCAAGCGGCCAATCTGATCGCCAACAAGATTCAGGAAGCCTCCACCGGTTTCAGCCAGGTCAAGTTTCAGGTTCCGCAGCCGTCCGAGGCTAACGAGGGCGGCACAGTCGCCAGCATCGTCGGCTCGGTCGGCGACACGCTGCTGGGCGACGGCAAAGTCTCCGGCCTGATCAGCGGCAACGATGCCGGGCGGGCAAAGAACGCCGAGGATTTGGCCAACGAGGTGATGCGAACCGTCTACAAGCAGGTCGCGGAGCAGGCCGACGCCAATGTCCCGAAGGTCCCGACCCCGGTCACACCCGCCGCAAAGCCGGGCACCGACATCCCCAACACCGGCGACGGAAACGGGAATGGCAACGGGAACGGAAATGGGAACGGCAACCCCAGCCAACCCGGAACCCAAAACCCGGAGACCACCAACCCCGCCAGCACCGATCCGGCGAGTACGAACCCGGCGAGCACCAACCCCGCCAGTACCAATCCGGCGAGCACGAACCCGGCCGGTACCAATCCCGCCAGCACGAACCCGGCGAGCACGAACCCGGTCGGCACCAACCCCGTCGGCACCAACCCGAGCCGACTCGGCACGGGCACCCCGCGTTCCGGAACCGGCACCCCGTCTTCGGGCACACCCGGCAAAGGCACCAGCGTTCCCGGCACGGGAGCCAACCCGGCGGCGGCAGCAGCAGCAGCCAACTCCGGCAAGGCGAATTCGGCGGCCCGCTCCGGCATGCCCGGCATGGGTATGCCAGGCCGCGGCGGTCAGAACGGTCAGGACGACGAGTCCGAGCACAAAGCGCCCGACTACCTCTACGGCGTGCACGAGGAACTCCTCGGCCCCGACCGGAAAGCCACCCCGCCGGTGATCGGTGGAGAGCCGTGACCGGAACCTGGGAATTGACCCCGATCGAATTCTGGGTCGCCTGGGAGGCACTCGGCCGCGACCGCATGCCCTTCCCGCTCACCTTCGCCGCGGAGGTGGAAACGCAGGTCGAGTTCGACATCCAGCGCAAGGCGGCCGCAGAATCGCTGATGCGCACCATGGGTGACGACGATTCGCTCTACACCGCCCTGCACGCGTTGGCGCACGCCGATGTGCGGATCGAACTGTTCGGCTACCGCCACGACGGCCGCGACCGCATGGTCCGCGCCTGTGCCGCAATCGAATCCGGCAACGGCGCGGTCGTCGCCCAGAAGCCGGGCGCGGCTTTCGGTGTCGGCGGCAACATCCGCGTCGACCTGCGCCCCGCGCAAGCGGTGGTGCAGCGCCTGCTCACCGTCCTCCCCGACACGGCGCCGGGTTCCGGCCCCAGCATCAACATCCACCGCGACGAACTGCACCGCCCCAAACGCATCAACTCCTACCGTCTCTCCCCTTCGGAACAGGCTGTCCGCCAACTCAAACGCCCCTTCCGCACCTACGCCGAATTGCGCGTGGCCACCGGCCCCTCCCTCAACGGCTGGGAGGAAGGCGGCACCCAGATCTACGTGATCGACTACCGCGACGACGGCCGCTACCTCATCCGGGAAGACGAACGCATCCAAGCAATCCCAGCCACCGCCGACCGCCTCCGCACCGAAATCACCCGCCTCATGGACCAGGCATCCACCACCGCCCGCGAAACCGCCTGGCAGCACTGAACATTCACGGCCATCGTTGGTTGCTTCTCGGTCGGTACCCACCGAGGCCGCCAGGGCTGCAAGGGAATTTTGGACGCCCCCGTTGGCTGCATCTCGGCCAGTCCGGCAGCGACTGAGGCTGCGAGGGGGTTGCAGAAGGATTTTCGGCGGCACCGTTGGATGCTTCTAGCTGGTCGGCAGCGACCGAGGCGCACAGGGCTGCAAGGAATTGATGAATGTGGCGGTGGAGTTCGGTCCCGATGATGGCGGGGCCGCACAGGCATGGGCTGTTGGTTTGCCAGCGTGCACTTGAATTTTCTGGCGTGTCAAGCGTGCTCGTATACCGCGACTGCGGACTTGGCTGTTCCGCGTCGGCGGCAACGCGCTACCTCGACCAGGGCGGCTATCGGTCGCTGGTCGCTGACTGTCGCAATGCGGCGTCGAGTTCCCGCCAGAGCTCTCCGACGCGGCCGCTACCGTCAGGGGCCTTCGGGTAACGCGTCAGGACGCTGACCACGATGGGGGTGGCCAGGCCTGTTGCCTTCTCGACGTAGGCGGCGGCGATGTCGTGGTCGTTGTCGGCATCGAGTTCGAGTGCGCGGGCGGCGTGGGCAGCCGACATGAGGATGTGGCCGCCCTGGGTCGCTTTCGCCAGTGGGTGCAGGTACGCGGCCGCTCCCGCATTGCCGGCGGCGCGTGCTGCGTCGGCTGCGGCTGAATGTCCCGTCTCCGCAGCTGCTTTCGCGGCCCGGTGCGCATCGAACGCGGTCACTCGGAGCGCCTTTGTGCGCTTGCCTCCAGCGGCGAACTTTCGCGCCTCGTCGAGTACGGCCCGCGGACGCGTGTCCTCGGGGCAGTCCCGTTCGAAAATTGCCAGAACTGGCTCGGCGCAGGCCACGGCATAGCGGGTGACCTCCCGCAATTCGGCCATGCTGAGTTCGATCGTCAGGTTCTCGTCAGCCGCGTTCATGGCTTGAACATTATCGTTGAAGGTTCGGTTGAGACTTCGCGAAGATTTATGCAATGCGGGAGTACAAACCTTCAAAGCTTCACCGACGGACAGGCAGTCAGGCACGAGCCGTACCGACCTGCTCGGCCTGGCCCCGGATGCCGGTGAGCACAGCGTCGAGCATCCGCTGAGTGAGCCCGGCCATCGTCGGGTAGCGCGTCGGATCGATCTCCGGTGTGTCGCCGGTCTTTCCGGGTGCGGCGCTGAGCACTGCGAGCAGGTACCCCTTGAGGAAGCCGAACAGCATCAGTGGTGCGTCCGCGACCAGTTGATCGGGCAGTCCGGCCGCACGCATGGCGGTGACCATGGCCGGCCGAGGCGAAGCCCGTGTCGGCCGCGGCGCGGGTGGACGATACAAGTGTCGGCCGCGCCATGACTCGGCAGCGATTGTCTGGGACAGCAGTTGACCGGCGGGCGTCCACGGCGGAGACTGGGGGCAGCTTCTCCAGCCGGAGTCGGTCGTGCGCAGGAGGTTTCGATGGTGAGCTCCTTGTCAGCGTTATCCGAGGAGGCATTCGGCCGCCGGCTGCGCCGCTGGTCGGGGGAGTGGGGCAAGCTGGCCGCGCTGCCATGGGCGAAGTCGACGCCGGAGCGGGTGGGCCGGCTCTACGACATCGTCGGGACCCAGAACCTCTTCGGCGAGGAGTCGCTGTTCATCAATCTCGGCTACTGGCGCGATGATCCGGCCACCTTGGACGAGGCGAGCGCGGATCTGGCCCGGCTGGTCGGACGGGAAGCCGCGCTCGGTGCGAATGACGTCCAGGTCGACGTCGGCTTCGGATACGGCGACCAGGATTTCCTGTGGGCGCGCGAATTCGGCCCGCGCCGGATCATCGGCGTGAACGTAGCCGAGGAACAGATCGATATCGCCCGCCAACGGGCCGCCAGCCTGGGTCTGGACAAGGTGATCGAGTACGTCCACGGCTCGGCCGACGCGTTGCCGATCGACAGCGGTTCGGCGACCAAGGTCACGGCCCTCGAGTCGGCCTTCCATTTCCCGTCCTACCCGCGCTTCTTCGGCGAGGCGCATCGCGTGCTGGCGCCGGGTGGCCGGTTGGTGACCGCCGACATCGTGCCGCGGGTGCTGCCGGGAACCGCGCGGCTGTCCTGGGCCGGACGCGACGCCTACGATGCCCGGCGCTACCGAAAGGCGTTGCTGGAAGCTGGTTTCGACACCGCCGACGTCTATTCCATCCGACGTCACGTCTACCGCCCGCTGGCCCGCTACCTGAGCGTGCGCCTGCGGGAACGGGACATGCGGCGCGTCAATCCGGTACTGCGCCTGGCCTTCAGCCGCACCGGCGTCAACCTGTGGGGCCCCTGGGCGGACTACATCATCGCGGTCGCGACCAAGGCCCGCTAGCGGCTGTCAGTACCGGCCGAACAGCACCGCGGCATTGTGCCCGCCGAACCCGAACGAATTGTTCATCGCGAACTCGATATTCGTATGCCGCGGCTTGTCGTGCACGATGTCGAGGTCGATCTCCGGATCTTGGTTGTCCAGGTTCAGGGTCGGCGGGATCACCTGGTCCCGCAGCGTGAGCACCGACAGCACCGCCTCCAGCGCGCCGACCGCGCCGACAGAATGCCCCAGGGCCGATTTCGGCGCGTACACCGCGGGATGGGTGCCGATCGCGGCGGCGATGCCTTTGGCCTCGGCCAAGTCGCCGATGGTCGTCCCGGTGGCGTGCGCGTTCACGTGGTCGACGTCTTGCCTTGTGACACCGGCGGTTTCGATGGCGCGGCGCATGGCGCGGGCGTTGCCGGTGCCCTCGGGATCGGGTGCGACGAGATGGAAGCCGTCGGTGGTGAGGCCCGTGCCCAGCAGCCGCGCCAGGGGTTTCGCCCCGCGGGCACGAGCGTGCTCCTCGGTTTCGAGCAGCAGCAGCGCAGCGGCCTCCCCGAAGACGAAGCCGTCGCGGTCCCGCTCGAAGGGCCGGGATGCGCGCTCGGGCTCGCCGGTGCGCGTGCTCGACGCCCGGACCATGGAGAATCCGGCCAGCGGCATGGGATGGATGTAGCCCTCGACGCCGCCGGCCACCACCATGTCGGCCTCGCCCAGGGTGATCGCACGCCAGGCATGAACCAGCGCTTCACATCCCGACGCACAGGCGGACACCGGTGTGACCGCGAAGGCCCGGGCGCCGATCTCGAGCGCGGTTACCACCGAGACCCCGTTGGGCATGCTCATCGGTACCGCGAACGGCGACATCTTGCGATATCCGTGCTCGCGCATGGCGTCGTTGGCGGCCACGATGGCGTCGGGGCCGCCGATGCCGGTGCCGATGCACACGCCCAGCCGGTCGGGGTCGACCTCGGGCCGTCCCGCGTTGTCCCACAGCCGTTTTCCCATGGCATAGGACATCTGCTGCACGTAACACATGCGGCGCTTCTTGATCCGGTCCACGTCATCGGTCGGATCGTGGACGAGCTTGCCGCCGATGGTGACCGGCAGTTCGTAGCGCAGCAGGTTCGGGTCGTTCAAAGCCCGAATTCCGCTGGATCCGGAAAGCAGGGCATTCCAGGTGCTTTCGGTGTCGGGGCCGAGCGAGGTGGAGATCTCCACCGCGGTCACGACGACAGTGCGGGCAGGCGGTGGCGTCGGGTGGGGCACGGTGCCGGACTCCTCGGTCGGGGATCGGATGGACGTACGACCACTGTCCAGCGTAATAGCGTTGTGCTGGTAGAAGATTCGGACAACTCACAGTCTTCGGCCAAGGTTTTCGGGACTGGCCGAACCGGCGCCGTGGTGGTAGCGGCCCCGCCTGGTGGACGAGCGCATGGTGATTCGCCATAGTGTGTCAGGCACGAGTTCGTGTTTCATTCGCGTCAGGAGTCACCCCATTGGCCAGCTCGCGCCTACCCAGCCCGCCGGAGGCCGCCCCTTGGGCGATCGGTCCGTCCACCGCCGTGCGGGGACCGCGGTTCCCGATGTATTCCGACGAGTTCGCCGCCGATCCGCACGGTAGCTACCGCGAATTGCGCCGTACCTACGGCTCTTTGGCGCCGGTGGAGCTGGCGCCAGGGGTGCCGGCGACCCTTGTGATCGGCTATCACGAGGCGGTGCGGATCCTGAACGACCCGGACCATTTCCCGGCCGATCCGCGGGCCTGGCAGGACACGATTCCCGACGACTGCCCGGTGAAGCCGATGATGATGTGGTACCCGAATGTGTTGCGCAACAGCGGTGTCACGCACCTGCGCTACCGGCAGGCCAACGTCAGCGCGATCGAGGGCGTCGACCTGCACAGTCTGCACGCCATCGTCGAACGCGATGCCATCCCGCTGATCAACACCTTCTGCGAAAGCGGCGAGGCGGACCTGGTCACCCAATACGCCTTCCCGCTGGTCTTCGCCGGACTCAACCAAATGCTGGGCTGCCCAGCGGATATCGGGCAGCGGGTCGCCACGGGCATGGCCATGCTGTTCGACTCGGTCGACGACAACGCCGTCCACGGCATGACCATGCTCAGCGCCGCCCTGATGGACTTGATCGCGCTGAAGCGCCGCGAACCCGGCGACGACATGGTGACCCGTCTGCTGCAGCACAACGCCGGGCTCGACGACACCGAGATGCTCTACAACATCATCAGCATCTACGGCGCGGGGATCGAACCGCAGCAGAACCTCATCATCAACACGCTCCGGTTGATCCTCACCGACGACCGGTTCGCCGGCGACGTGCTCGGTGGCAGTCTGTCCACCCGGGACGCTCTGGACGAGGTGCTGTTCAACGACCCGCCGATGGCGAACTTCGCCATCTCCTATCCGCGCCAGCCGATTCCGATCGGCGATGTGTGGCTGCCCGCGAATCAACCGGTCATGATCAGCTTCGCCGGGTGCAACAACGACCCCGCGATCAGCGGCGGCGAACGCATCGGCAACCGCTCGCATCTGGCGTGGAGCATCGGACCGCACGCCTGCCCCGCCAAGTCGGTGGCCTCACTGGTCGCGCAGGAGGCTGTCGATCAGTTGCTCGATGCGCTCCCTGAGTTGCGTTTGGCTGTTCGAGCAGATGAACTGTCTTGGCGCCCTGGGCCTTTCCATCGGGCGCTGGCGGCGCTGCCGGTGGCCTTCCCGGCCAGCCCGCCATTGAATGTGATGTAGGAGAACTGTGAGCCTTCAACCTCTTGCGCTGGATCTGACCGGCATCGACATTCAAGGCGAGAACGAGCGCATCCGCGCGCGCGGACCGGTGGCCTTGGTCGAGTTGATGGGTGTGCCCGCCTGGTCGGTGACCGATGCCGACCTGCTCAAGCGGCTGCTGGCCGATCCGCGGGTGTCGAAAGACGCGGCTCAGCACTGGAGTTCGTTCAGCAACGGCGAAATCACCGCGGACTGGCCGCTTTTCGCCTGGGTCGCGGTGGACAACATGTTCACCGCCTACGGGGCCGATCACCGGCGGCTGCGCAAGCTGGTCTCGCCCGCTTTCACGCACCGCAGGACCGCGGCGCTGCGTCCGCGCATCGAAGAGCTGGTGACCACGCTGCTCGACGAGATCGCGAAGACTCCGGACGGTGAAAGCGTCGATCTGCGTGAGGGTTTCGCCTACCCGGTGCCGATCCAGGTGATCTGCGAACTGATGGGCGTACCCGATGAGATGGAGCCCGCACTGCGCACCTGCGTCGCCCGCTTCTTCGACACCGAGATCACCCCGGAAGCCGCACAGGCCAACTACGTCGAAATGTTCGGCCTGATCGGCGAACTCGTCGCCCTGCGCCGCGACAACCCCGGCGACGACATCACGAGCGTGCTGATCTCCACCCGCGCCGAGGACGGCGAGCGGCTGACCGAGAAGGAGCTGGTCGACACCCTGATGCTGGTCATCAACGCCGGCCACGAAACCACCGTCAACCTGCTCGACCAGGCCATCTTCAACCTGCTCACCCACCCCGAGCAGCTGGCCGCGGTCCGCGAGGGCCGCGCCACCTGGGAAGATGTCATCGAGGAAACGCTGCGCTACGAATCGCCGGTCGCTCACCTGCCGCTGCGCTACGCGGTCGAGGACATCGAGATCGAGGGCATCCGCATCGCCAAGGGCGAAGCCATTCTCGCCTCCTACGCCGCCGCGGGCCGCGACCCCGAGCTGCACGGCCCCACCGCATCCACCTTCGATATCACGCGAATCAAGAAGGACCACGTGGCCTTCGGGCACGGCGCTCACCACTGCATCGGTGCCCCGCTGGCCCGTCTCGAAGCCGCTATCGCCCTTCCGGCCCTGTTCGAACGCTTCCCCGCGCTCCGCTTCGCTGTCGATCCGGCGGAGCTGCGGCCGGTAATCGGCTTCATCTCCAACGGGCACCGGGAGCTCCCGGTGCATGTCGGCCCGTAGCGGGTTGCACCGGACAGGGTGAGCTGCCGGTGCCAAGCGGACCGAACGGTATGAGAACATCGAACGCATGTTCGAGTACTGGAGTGACGACTTCACCCGCCCATTGCGGCGGGTGGTCGATCCGCCGCAACCGGTGCTCGTCGACCTGACGATCGCGCTTCCCGCCGCCGGAGCCTTCCGCCGCGACGCGGTGTCGCTGCGCGTCAAAGCAGGCGGCCTGCACCTGGCCGCGGGGACCGTCCCGGGCCTGCTCTACGCCTGGGCCCGCTGCACCGACGGAGCCTGGCTCGGGCTGGCGGGTTTCGCGATCCCCACCGGCAACGGTCAGGGGCGGGTCGAAACCCGGCAGTGGTGCCCGGCGCGCGCACTGTCGCGCCCCGCTACATGAAGCTGCTGTCCATGCTCAGCCCGAGCGCGGCGTCGGCGCCGGTGATGATCGGCTGGCAGTTCCCGTAGCCGACACCACCGCCGACCGGGTCGGTGATGCGCACGACGGTATCGCGGATCTGGTGCAACTGGCGGGCGTTGGCAGGGGTGGAACAGTCGGCGATCCGCTCGCCGTCGAGATGGGATCCGGGGCCGAGCCATTCGCCGTGGAAGCGATCCTTGTAACCGTGGTAAAGACCCGCGCCCAGGTGGAATCCGGTGTCGGAGACCACCTCGATGTCCAGGGTGCGGGCGGTGCCGTCGACGTCGGTGGCATGGATACGGCCGCCCAGCAGTCGCCGATTATCGGGATCGAATCGAAGCTCGGGAGTCAGATCGCGCCAGCGCAGCACTCGTCCGTCCGAATATTGCAGCCCGCCCATGACGGTCTTGGACGAGAACCCGGTCGCCTCGATGATCTGATAGTGCAGGTGGATGCCGTAGCGGCTGCCGTCCGCGCGCTCGAGCAGCGCCGGACACCAGATCATCCGGAAGGAAACCTCAGGCGGCAGCTCCATCGCCTGCACGTCGGGGCGGGGCCGGCCGACGTCGTAGCGCACGCCCCAGGAGTGGTCCCGGGTGGAAACCCAATCCTCCGGGGTGATCTCGGTACGGCGGCCGTCGATGTCGACCCAGCCGGAGGCGACGCCGATCTGGTGGTAGCGCACCAGATTCGCCGAGACTCGATAGCCGGCGCGCATATGGGTACGGTCCTCCAGCTGGGCGGGCAGTTCCGCGGTGAAGGTCCAATCGAAGGCGATCGGCTGGATATCGTTGGGCTCCAGCACGAACCGGATCTTCTTCAGCGGTTCGAGCACTTCGTAGCGGACCGGCCCGATCACGGTGCGCTCCGGCTCCGGCAGCAGCTCCCGATTGGCGCGCACCGTAACCTGCTCGACGCCGCGCGATATGCCCGCGTAGCCATCCATGACATTGCGGTTCACATATTTGCCGAGCCCGAACCCCAACTGCAGACTGCCATCTCGAGCCGCCGCCATGGCGCACACCTTCTCGGTCCAGGACAGATCGCTGCTTGCCACCGTGGCGAAGGTGTCCACGATCTGATGATGGAAACCTTCGTCGGTGGGCACCAGCGGGCCGATAGATTCACTCATGCGTCGGGCTTACCTCGCCCGGACCGCGCGCGGCGATGCCGGTCCCGCTCAACGGTCCAACTCGGCGCCTCGGCTACAGCTCCGCATCACGAGGGTTCAACGCTGATTATCTGGGTAAAGAACCTTCATGGCTGTCGCGTTACAGCGGGCGGTAACTATCCCGCTAATTCCGGATACAAGCCGCGAGGCTGCGAGTATCGAAGGGGTTACGCCGATGAGCTTCCAGTACGCGCCTACGTTACGGCTCTACCAGAACCTCTACGACTGCCTTTCCGACCCGGGCGAACTCGACGTCATCGATGCGATCCGTGCCGCGGAAATCCACACCGCGTGCTCGGAACGATGCCAGCCTCGCCGGCGCGCACAGCAGACGATCGCTTCCGCACGATCCACCGAGGTCGAGAGACGGCCGAAGGCGGATCAGCTCGCCGAATAGCCGATACGCCACCGCGGTCAATAGTCGAGGGCGTGTTCGGGTTGACAGACGTCCATGGGGGAGGGCAGGTATCGGACGACGGCGTCCAGCAGCGAGGCGAGATCGTCGCTGCCGGGCGATACGCCGCACAGGACGGGCACAACCTCGCCGAGGCGGGTGAGGCGGCGGATGCGGTAGTGCAGCCGTTCGGGCGTGAGCTCGGTGTCCTGCTCGCCCACCGCCGCGATGAGCGCGCGATGCCAAGGCTCGGCGATTCGCCAACTGCTCCCAGGAATTTCGGCGGACGCGGGCATCCGAATCAGATCGATGACACCGTCGAACGCCACGCCCGCGCCGACCGGAATCTGTAGCGGCAACGGGACCGCGCCGCGAATATCGGTGATCCGGCGGACGCAGCGGTCGAAGTCGGCGCCGGGCCGATCGAGTCCGGTGATCAGGCACAGCCGGGCGACCTGGTAGTCGTCGGCGGCCCGCAACATCGCCTCC
This sequence comes from Nocardia sp. XZ_19_385, assembly GCF_015355755.1. Lineage (NCBI taxonomy): Bacteria > Bacillati > Actinomycetota > Actinomycetes > Mycobacteriales > Nocardiaceae > Nocardia > Nocardia sp. XZ_19_385. The sequence continues at coordinate 171,700 of NZ_JACVEE010000006.1, read as the reverse complement.
AGCCGGGAGGTGCTGCCCGTGGCGGCATCGATGACCGCGATCGCCCCATCGGCTACCCGGATGGACCGCTCCGGCGGGTGGTCCGAGACGTCGGCGACCCGGATGGTGTGCTCGACTTGATCTGTCGCCCAATGGATCACGGCCGGGGCGGGCCGGTTTCCGGACAGCCGAGCCAGCCGCTGAGCCAAGCCGGTCGTCCCGTCGAGATCCCCGAAGAGAACGACGTTACGGATCGCCCGCGGTTCAACAGCTTTCGTGCCCATCGCAAGCACCGTACCGCCGCCCGTGCGGCGCCGGAGCCGATTTCGCCCCCAAGGTAGAACGTGTTCCTATACCGTCGGCCCTGTGCAGAAAGAACAACGCCCCGCCGTGGCGGACTGGTTCACCACGGAAGACGGCGCGATACGTCTTCAGGGAAGTCGCTGTAATACCTGCGGCACACCGTATTTCCCGCGGAACACCCTCGCCTGTCGCAACCCGTACTGCGCGGCGCCGAAGGACGGCTCCGAGCTCGCCGAATACCTGTTTTCCACGCGCGGCCGGATCTGGTCGTACGCGGACGCCCGCTACAAACCGCCCGCGCCCTACATCTCGCCCGATCCGTTCGTGCCGTATGTCGTTGCGGCAGTGGAACTCGAGGTCGAGCAGATGGTGATTCTCGGGCAGGTCGTGCCCGGATTCACGGTGGACGACCTGGCCGTCGGCATGCCGGTCGAGCTGGCCCTGGGCACGCTCTACGCCGACGAGGAAGCGGAGCACACCGTGTGGATGTGGAGGCCGGTCAATGACTGACACCAATCGCGACATCGCCGTCCTCGGTGCGGGCATGCACCAGTGGGGCAAGTGGGGGCGAAACTTCGTCGAATACGGGCTGGTCGCCGCCCGCGCGGCCTTGGCCGATGCCGGGGTGGACCATCGCGACGTCGGCTACATCGCGGGCGCGGACACCATCCGCAACGGATACCCCGGTTTCGTCGCCGGCGCGACCTTCGCCCAGGCGCTGGGCTGGTCGGGCGCGCGGATCTCGAGCAGTTACGCCGCCTGCGCGTCCGGTGCGCAGGCTATCGCCAACGCCCGTGCCCAGATCCTGGCCGGATTGTGCGACGTGGCGCTGGTGATCGGCGCGGACGCCGCCCCGAAGGGCTTCTTCCAGCCGGTCGGCGGTGAGCGGCGCGACGATCCGGATTGGTTGCGCTTCCACCTGCTCGGCGCCACCAACCCCATCTATTTCGCGCTCTATGCCCGCCGCCGGATGGCGATGCACGGCGCCACGCTCGATGATTTCGCCGCGGTCAAGGTGAAGAACGCCAAGCACGGCCTGAACAACCCGTATGCCCGCTACCGCAAGGAAGTTTCGGCAGAAGAGGTGGCCGCCTCCGCGATCGTCTCGGATCCGTTGCGGCTGCTCGACATCTGCGCCACCAGCGACGGCGGGGCCGCGCTGGTGCTGACCTCGATGGAGTTCGCGCGCCGCCACGGTGTCGCCGATCCGGTCCGCATCCGGGCGCTGTCGACGGTCACCCCGACGTTCCCGAAAACCGTCCTCGATCTGCCGGATTTCGCGACGGACTCGGCGGTGGCTTTCGCTGAGCCGCCGCGCGCGTTCCGCTCGGCCATCGCGCACGCCGCGTACGAAGAGGCCGGGCTCGGGCCCGCGGACCTGTCCTTCGCCGAAGTCTACGACCTGTCCACGGCGCTGGAGCTGGACTGGTACGAGGACATCGGGCTCTGCGAAACCGGTGGCGCCGAGGCGCTACTGCGCAGTGGCGCAACAACATTGGGTGGACGCGTCCCGGTGAATCCGAGCGGTGGGCTGGCCAGTTTCGGCGAGGCGATCCCCGCGCAGGCGATCGCGCAGATCTGCGAGCTCACCTGGCAGTTGCGCGGGCAGGCCGACGGCCGTCAGGTCGAGGACGCGCGTGCCGGAATCGCCGTGAACCAAGGGCTTTTCGGGCACGGTTCGGCGATCATCGCCACCCGCTGACAGCTGGAGTGCCAGGCGCGCCTGGCACTCCAGTCCGGGGTGCTTGTAGTACTGCGGTCCAATGTGTTCGCGGGCCTGCGATTCCTACCGTCGGCTCATGCGTTTACGAGTCTTCACCCTCCCGATCTGCACTGCCGCGGTGCTCCTGTCCGCCTGTGCGACGAGCGCGGCCGAGCCCTCCGCCGCCCCCATGACTGCGGTGCGCGGCGACCTCGACGCGGTGATCCGCGCGGGCGCCGTCGGAGCAATCGCCACGCTCACCGACAACGGCGGCACCACCGTTTCGACCGCAGGCCGCGCCGACATCGCTACGGGCGCAACGATTCCCGCCGATCGTCCGCAGTATGTCCGGGTCGGCAGCGTCACCAAGAGCTTCACCGCCGCGATCGTGCTGCAACTGGTCGCCGAACAGCGCGTCGACCTCGACATGTCGATCGACACCTATCTGCCCGGCCTGCTCACCGGCGACGGTGTGGACGGCCGCGCCATCACCGTCCGCCAAATCCTGGGCCATCGAAGCGGCCTGCCCGAGCCGGCGGAAACCCCGGAACTGAACGAGCACGCGGCGGCCCGCAACGGCCACACCTACACTCCGGCGCAGGAGATCGAGATCGCCTTGCGGCTGCCCGCGCAATTCGCCCCAGGCGCCCGATTCCAGTACACCAACACCAATTACATCGTCGCGGGCATGCTGATCGAGGCGGTCACCGGACACCGCTTCACCGATGAGCTCCGCGATCGCATCCTCACCCCACTGGGCCTGTCGGACACCTACCTCCCGGCCACCGCCGAAACCGGTCTGCGCGCCCCACATCCCACCGGCTACACCGCCGTCGACGGCACCATCACCGACGTCACGCTGATGGAACCCTCGCTTCCTTGGACATCAGGCGCGCTGGTCAGCACCGGCGCCGACCTGAACCGCTTCTACACCGCACTGCTGTCCGGCCAGGTGGTCCCGCAACCCCAGCTGCGGCAAATGCTCGACGGGGTCGATATGGGCAACGGTGACGGCATGTCCTACGGGCTCGGCGTCGGCTACGCCCAACTCCCTTGCGGCGCACAATATGTCGGCCACATCGGCGGCGTCCGCGGCTTCACCGCCATCTCCGGGGCCACCGCCGCGGGCCGCGCGGTCACCGTCTCCTTCACCGGCAAACCCGCGTCGGTGGACATCGGCGGGATCCTCACCCACGCATTGTGTGAATGAGCTTCGCGGCGGCGGGTGACGCAGGTCACTGATCGATCCTGTCAGGAACTCGGGGGCTGTCTCGTTCAGGGAGCACAAGAACCAGACAGGAGCGCATCATGAAGCACCGCATCGTCGTTCTCGGGGCCGGATACGCCGGAGCCTTCTCCGCCGGATACCTGGCTCGCCAACTCCATTCCGACGACTTCGAGATCACCGTCGTCAACGCCGAACCCGATTTCGTCGAGCGGCTGCGCCTGCATCAACTCGCCGTCGGGCACGAGCTCCGGCACCGGCCGCTGGCGGAAGTGTTCGCGGGCACCGACATTCGGCTGCGGGTCGCGCGGGTCACCGACGTCGACGTCGAGCACCGGACTGTCACAGTCGCCGACAGCGCGGGCGCTGGCCGGATCGGCTACGACACCCTGCTCTACGCGCTGGGCAGCACCGCCGCCGACCACGGCGTCGCGGGCGTCGCCGAGCACGCCTTCCACGTAGCCGCACGACCGGCGGCGCTGCGCCTGCGCGCACGCCTGGATGAGCTGGGCGAGGAAGGGAAGGTGCTGGTCGTCGGCGGCAACCTGACCGCGATCGAGGCCGCCACCGAGATCGCCGAATCCCGTCCAGGACTTCAGGTCAGCCTCGCCACCAGAGGCGAACTCGGCGGCTGGCTGGGCCCCAAGGCTCGCCGTCACCTGCTGAACGCCTTCGACCGGCTCGGTATCACCGTCCACGAGCACACCGGTATCGAGCGCGTCGAGGAAACGGCGGCGATCGCCGCCGACGGCACCGTGTTCGCCGCCGACGCGACCGTGTGGACCGCCGGCTTCGCCGTGCACCCGATCGCCGCCGCCAGCGGCCTCGCGGTGGAAGCCAACGGCCAGATCCGGGTCGACCGTCAGATGCGGTCGGTCTCGCACCCGGATGTCTATGTTGCCGGTGACAGCGCCTTCGTCATCGGCGACAACGGCCGGCCGCTGCCGATGTCCTGCGCTTCCGCGGGATTCACCGGCACGCAGGCGGTGGCCGCGATCATCGGCGACCGGACCGGGCGCAAGATCAAGACAGCCGGGCTGTCCTATGTCGGCAACCACATCAGTCTCGGCCGCAAGGACGCGATCTTCCAGCTGGTCGACGGTGACGCTCGCTCGAAGCCCGGTGCGCTGTGCGGCCGGTCGGCGGCCGGAGTCAAGTCGGCGATCGTGGCAGTCAGCGGCTGGGCGATCAGCCGCCCGACCTTCGGAAAGCCGAATCACCAGTACCGCCTGGCCATTACCAGCGGGTATTCGCCCGAGGTCGTCACCGCATAAAGTCACGCCTCATGGACACTGCCACCGTGACGCGTTTCGAGGCCAGCCGGAATCGGCTGGCCTCGCTCGCCTACCGTCTCCTCGGCTCGGCCGCCGACGCCGAGGACACGGTGCAGGACGCGTTCCTGCGATGGCAGGCCGCCGACCGGGAGTACGTGGAAGTGCCCGAGGCCTGGCTGACCAAGATCGTCACCAATCTGGCGCTCGACCGGCTCCGTTCGGCGAAGGTGCGCCACGAACGCACGGTCGGCGCGTGGATGCCCGAACCCCTGCTCGACAGCGACCCGATGCTGGGTCCGGCCGACACCGTCGAGCAGCGCGAATCGGTGACCCTCGCGGTGCTGATGCTGATGGAGCGCCTCTCGCCGATCGAACGCGCCGTGTACGTGCTGAACGAGGCGTTCTCCTACCGCCACGCCGAGATCGCCGAGATCCTCGACATCACCGAATCCGGAAGTCAGCAACACCTGCACCGGGCCCGGCGTCGAATCGCCGCCGCCGGCACCAGTACGGACATCGACCAGGCCGCCGCCCGTCGAATCGTGCAAGCCTTCGTCGAGGCCGCCTCCTCCGGCCGCACCGAACAGCTGATCGCGCTGCTGACCGACGACGCGACCGGCACCTCCGACGGCGTCGGCGGCCTGGCGCGGAAGCTGATCGTGCACTCGACCCCGCAGCGGCTCGCGGGCGTGCTGAGCGCCGGCCTGAAACCCTCTGCGGCCAAACGCAAACTCGCCGGTGGCGCGCCCTCGATCTACGCCGCCCTGGTCAACGGCTGCCCGGCCATGGTCTTCACGCTCGACGACCGCGTCCTGAGCGTCGCGATCCTGGAGATTCGTGCGGACAAGGTCGCGGCAGTGCGCGGCATCGCCAACCCGGCCCGGCTCGCTCGCCTCTCCGCGGAATGGCGGCGGCAGGAGCACGATGTGCCGCTGATCGAATCGTGGTAGCGCATCAAACCATCACCCGCCCACCAGTTGTGGTGGGCGGGTGTCGGATTCGTCAGGCGTCGAGGGCTGCGGTGATCTTGCGTGCCATCGCGGTCACGGCCGGGCTGGGTGCGCTCTTACCGGTCTGAGTCGCGGCTTCGACGGTGACCAGGATGGTGTCGCGGAAGTTGTCGGCTTCGGCGGGAGCCTGGTTGGTGAGCAGGTGCATGGCGGCGGTAAGGCTCGGCAGGACCTGGTCGGCGAGTTCGGCGACCGACTTGCCGTGCAGGTGGATGTCTTTGGACTTGGTGGAGAGCACGTGGCCGACCAGTCCGGTCGCGGAGGTCAGGGCGATGGAACCGGAGGCGATGCCCTTGTGTGGTGCGCCGGCGGCGGCCAGCAGCGCGATGGTGCCGTAGGCGGCGGTGCGCAGGGTGCTGTTGTCGGCGTCGGTCAGGGTGATGGCGGTGGTGGACATGGTGTGCTCCTCGAAAGTGGTTGTGGCACTTGGGTTTGTGCCGGTTGTTTTTGTTCGATGTACACACTTTGGCGGGGTCGGCTGACACCGCTCTGACACCCGGCTGACACCACCCCTGACACCGTTCTCTTTCTGTACCCTCGCGACGGCTACGCTGACCGGGGGAGGAGGGCTTCATGCGGTTGAAGGTGGGCAAGGTTCTGCTGCTCGTGACCGATGCGCTGTTGATGGTCTACTGGATCGCGGTCGCGGTGGACGCGATTCCGAAGGACGCGGCTTTTCGTGACTACACGAATCCCGTTGTGCAGGCCTGGAATTGGTCGTTCTTTCCGCTGGATCTGGCCGCTTCGATCTTCGGATTCGCGGGTGTGTATCTGGTCCGCGTTCGCCATCGGCTCGGCTGGATCGTCCTGACGGTCGGTCTCACGTTGACGTTCTGCGCCGGGTTCATGGCGATCTCGTTCTGGGCCTACTACGGCGATTTCAGCGTCGTGTGGTGGGGCTCCAACGCCCTGCTCATGATCGTCCCCGCGCTGGTATTCGGCCTGTTGGTGTTCGATCGCGGCGCTCGCACAGAGGTGGCGTCCGAGCTCTAGATCTTCGAGTTACGCTCGTCTTCGTGTCCACATCCAAGATCGTCCTCGTCACCGGCGCCGGCAGCGGCCTCGGCCGTTCCATCACCCTCGCCCTGGCCGCGGCGGGCCATCAGGTGATCGCCGTGGGACGCACCGGCGCGACACTCGACGAGACCGTCGCCGCCGCGCTCGGACCGGGGGCCGTGACGGCCGTTCCGTCCGACGTCACCGACCCGGATGCCGTCGCCGCCCTCTTCGAGCACATCACCGGCCGGTGGGGCCGCTTGGACGTCCTCGTGAACAACGCGGGCATTTTCGGCCCTTCGCAGCCCATCGACGAAGTGTCCGTGCAGGATTGGCGGCGCGTGATCGACACCAATCTCACCGGTTCGTTCCTGTGTGCCCAAGCCGCGTTCCGGCTGATGAAGACGCAGCAGCCGCGCGGCGGCCGGATCATCAACAACGGATCGATCTCCGCGCACACACCCCGGCCGAACACGGTCGGCTACGCGGCCAGCAAGCACGCCATCACCGGTCTCACGAAAGCCCTTGCCCTGGAAGGTCGTACCCACGACATCGCGGTCGGCCAGATCGACATCGGCAATGCGGCAACCGAACTCACCGCCGGGATCGCCGCGGGCGCGCTCCAAGCCGACGGCACCGTCCGGCCCGAACCGACCATGGCCGCCGACGACGTCGCCCGCCTGGTCGTTCAGACCATCGATCTGCCGCTGACCACGAGCGTCCCGTTCCTGACGGTCATGGCGACGGGAATGCCCTACATGGGCCGCGGCTAGGCGCCGCGGGGGTTCGCCTGTTCAGCAGGTCTTCCGGACGTAGCCGGGGTCACCCGGGGTGGAAACCTCGACATCTCGGAGCACGATGCTCATCTTGCTGCCATAACCCGCGCACGCCGCTGCCAGGCCGGCTTCGGTGTACTCGATATCGATGACGTGGTCGCCATAGGCGGTCGCGTAGACACCGCACTCCTCGGTGTCGCCACACTCCTCTGCCACCGCGAAATCCAGTCCGGCAGTGGTCTTTTGGTCGACGAGCTCGGCGGCGTTCTTCTGGCCGATGGCGAGGCCGCGGTCATGCGAGCGCTTGGCGAGCAAGGCGATGAAGGTGACCGCTTGGTCGGTGGTCAGCAGCCCCTGCGACCTGCTGTAGCTGTCATAGTTGTCGACCTCGACCGCATTGAACCGCTTGCTCGCGCATTCGTCGATCCACAGCCCGACCTGGTCCGCGATCCGAGTGCGTTTGTCGGCGGTGCGGATATCCAGCAACGCCTCGTTCCACACCGCGTCGTAGACGACATTGCCGTCCTTGTCCCGCAGCAACAGATCCGCGGGCCACTCGCTCTCGGCGTCCGGCTGCACCTGGAAGCCATTCACATAGCAAATGTTGTACAGCCCCTCGGCCCGCTCGGCGCCATGATCACGACTGACAACCGTGACGCCGGGCGGCGGCGCGTAAGCGCTCGTGATCTGGTAATCGAACCCGGCGTGCACCGGCGGCAGCGTTATCGCAGGCGCGGCGCTCGCGGCACCCGCCTGCTGCACAACCAGGCAGCCGGCCACGGCGACCAGCGCCGCCGCCCAGCGCCGACTCCTGCGGACACTTGAAAACCGTTCAGGCACAGGCAAATACAACCACCGTTGGACAGTCCCGTCAAAAACTATCCGGCCCCGTGACTCACCCGATCGAAGGCAGGCGAACAACCTGGCCCGCGTAGGCCAGCCCGGCACCGAAACCGAGGAGCAACGCGGTGTCGCCCTGCTGGGCAGCGCCGGAGCGCAGCAGCTCTTCCATCGCCAGCGGAATCGACGCAGCACTGGTGTTTCCGGCTTCTGCGATGTCACGCGCTACCGCGACGGTGTCCGGCACCTCCAGTACCCGAATCAGCGCGTCGGTGATCCGGCTGTTGGCCTGGTGCGGCACGAAAGCATCCAGGTCCTCGACCGTGACACCGGCCCGATCCAGCGCATCACGGCACGCCTTCTCCAAGAACGTGACAGCCCAACGGAATACCGCCTGGCCATTCATTCGAATGTACGGCCGCTCCGACGTCCCGCCACTTGCTTCCGCCGCCGCCACTTCGGCGAAGTACTGCTGGAAATCCTTGTCCTGCTTGATCGCAGCGGTCTGGCTACCGTCCGAGCCCCAGGCGACCGGCCCGATTCCCTCGGACTCCGCCCGGCCGACGACAACGGCGCCGGCCCCGTCGGCGAAGATGAACGCGCAGCCCCGGTCGGTGGGGTCGAGCAGATCCGACAGTCGTTCCACGCCGATGACCAGGACATTGCGGGCTTCGCCGGCGCGAACCAAACTCGCCGCGCTGGCCAGCGCGTAACAGAATCCGGCACAGCCCGCGGAGATGTCGAACGCGGCAGTGTCGTGCATCCCCAGTTCGGTGGCCACCACCGCGGCCGCCGCCGGTCCCAGCACCATCTGCGACGACGTGGCCAGCACGACCGCGTCGACCTGCTCGGTGTCGATCCCGGTTGCGGCGAGCGCTTTCCGTGCCGCCGCCGCGCTCATCTCGACAATGGTCTCGTCGGGCTCCGCCCACCGTCGCGCCCCGATACCGGACCGCGTCCGAATCCATTCGTCCGAGGATTCGATGCGGTCGACGATCTCGGCATTGGGGACCACCCGGCGGGGTCGATACACCCCGAGACCCAGCATGGACGCATGCGCCACCGGCGGCGCGGTTTTGATCTGCACCTTCACAGGCAATTCCTTCGGCAGGCGGCCGTCGGCCGCGTTGTTGAACCAAGTGTTGTACCGAGACTCTATTTGTAGGAATCGGACGATGACACTGCCGAATCCACATACTTTCGTTGGCTGACGTTGGCGGGTTCGGCCAACGTCGAGCCGTGAGTTGGCGAGTTTCGGCGGTGCGCTCTATCATCGGCTCGATGATGATTTCTGATCGTAGATTGGGGGTCCCGTTCGTCCTAGGTGAGTGCTGATGCTCACTGTGCAGACGAATGCGGACTATTCCTTCGCTTCCTTCTGGCCGCGCGTGCGGGAATTCGCCGTGCCGCCCTCCATGATCGAGACCGCTACCGCTCGGCGTCAGGCCGGGGATTGGGCGGGTTCCTGTGCTGCCGCGGGATTCGATGTCGACCTCGACATGCGTTCTGTGGCAAGGACGTACGGCCGGGAGCTGGCCGCCGATATGCAGTCCGACCTTCGGCATCTGGCCCCGGATCTGCTGCGCTGGCACCTGCCGCGGGTTGCACCAGATGGTTTGCTCCGGCCGGGACTGACGATCACACTCGCTCGGTATTCTTGGGGCGCAGCCGGTTTCGTGCATCTGGTGGTCCGTACGGCGCCCGCCTGGGCGGATGCCGGGCAACGGGTCAGTCTCGCGCTGTGGGACAAGGCAGGGGCAACGGCCGGGCAGCACCCGCATCCCCGGCCGGACCGCCGCTTCCGGATGGACCTGCACCGGCACCTCTGGGATGCACGCAGAGCCGATGAGCTGCGCGGGCGGTGCGGAGCCGAACCACGCGCCGACCGGTCCGCGCTGGACCCGGCCCTACTGAAAATCGCGCTACCCGAGCACGGATACGCCGTGGAACGGTGGGCGGACGAGGCGAGAATTCTGCTCGATTCCGAAGAGCGGCACACGAATACGGTCCTGGTGCGGCTGGGTGCCCGGCAACGGGTGATCGCCGAGCTGGAGCCGGCCGGTCTGCGGATCGCGACGGGATATCCGGCCGGAGCCGTGTCCGCGCTACCGGTGCTGCCCGACGCCGCGACCTGGCAGTCACCCGACCTGGAACTGCTTCGTACCGGCGCGATCTCGCCGGATCGACTGCATCCGATGGTCGCGGCGGCGCTGGTGCCGGAGTATTCGCCGAGGGACTCCGTCCGGGTCTCCCTGCCCGGCGAACGCACGCAGGTAGTGGAATGCCGTGGCGAGCAACACCGGATCGGCCTGGTCGACGGTGTGCTGTCCGCGCTGGATCACGACCCGGCCGAGATCCGGCGCGAGGAACTCCTGGCAGCGCTGACCGGTGCCCCGGTGCCCTGCCTACAGGCGATCGATCATGCGCATCGCCAACCGGACTGTCTCGCAGGCGTTCGCGAACGTCTCGCACACGGCGACACCGCCGGTGCGCTCGCCGTCGTCGAAGGCCTGCTCGGTCCCCAAGCAATCCTGCGCGACGGCGCGCTCCGGGATGAACTGGCAGCCACCGCGCAACAGCGAATCACGTACGGGCTCTACCGATCAGGCCTGTCCACACCGCAACTCACGCCCGAATATCCCGGGGTACGCCCGCCACGAAATCATCGCGCGCACCCGCGCAACGCGACACGACACTGACCCCGCCGGGCTCCGGCGCGACTCGATTCCTTCCGTTCCGGCGACTGCCGCGCACCGCTGTCGCATTCGTCGATACTCCTCCGACACAAGGTGATTCATATGTCTGCTGCACTCCTGAACTCCGCCGCCCCCACCCACGCTTCCCAACTCGATATCGCCGCCGATCTGCTGACGCTGCTCGGTGCGGCCACCACCGAGCCCCGGCCCAACAACCAACTCGAGGCCCTCACCCTGGCCGTGGCCGCCGACCTGCCGGTGCTGCTGTGGGGTGAGCCGGGGATCGGTAAGACCGCGGCCCTGACGCAACTGGCCGAAACCCTGGAACTTCCGCTCACCACGGTGATCGCGAGCGTCCATGAGCCCTCGGACTTTTCGGGCCTGCCCATCGTCGGCGACGACCCGGCGCAGCACGGTGTGCCGATGGCGCCACCGGACTGGGCGGTGCGATTGGTCCGGGCGGGCCGCGGGCTGCTGTTCCTCGACGAGCTGTCCACCGCGCCGCCCGCCGTCCAGGCCGCCCTGCTGCGGCTCGTGCTGGAGCGGCGGATCGGTTCGCTGAAGCTGCCGCCGGGCGTCCGGATCGTGGCGGCGGCCAACCCGCGCTCCTCGGCGGCTGACGGCTGGGAGCTGAGCCCGCCGCTGGCCAACCGGTTCGTGCACCTGCAGTGGGTGCACGATCACGAGGTGGTTGTGCGTGGTCTCGGCGGCACCTGGCCGCGCGCGACGCTGCCGCGGCTCGACCCGGTAAAGCTCACCGACGCAGTGGCTTTCGCGCGCCGCGCCGTGTGCGTCCTGCTCGCGGCGCGCCCGAAACTGGTGCATCAGATGCCGAGCAGTGACGCGCGCCGCGGCGGCGCCTGGGCTTCGCCGCGCAGTTGGGAGATGGCGCTGCGGCTGATCGCGTTCGCCACCGCGGCCGGATCATCCAAAGATGTGCTGTCGCAGCTGGTTCGGGGCGCGGTGGGGGACGGGCCGGGTTTCGAACTGCTCACCAGCCTGGACCGGATGGACCTGCCGGACCCCGAGCTGCTGCTGGCCGACCCGACCGCCGCCGAACTCCCCGAGCGCGGTGATCTGCGCCAGGCTGTCCTCGACGGCGTGGTCGCGGCGGTGCGTAAGCGCCCGGCCCGCGCCCGCTGGGATGCGGCGTGGGCACTGCTGGTCCTGGCGATCGAAACCGGGCCGCCGGATCTGGTGGTCGTCCCCGCCACCACGCTCGCCACACTGCGCCAAGAGAATTGGGAGGTGCCCGCCTCGATCGAGCAGCTCGCGGGCGTGGTCTCGTTGTCGCAGCGCGCGGATCGTGCCGCCGAGCTCGTGCGGGAGCGCGGATGAGCGCCCCCACCGCGGATCGAAACCTGGACCTGGACAAGCTCTTCGCCGCCCGGCTCTACGCCGTGCGAGTCCGGCCCTACCTGGCGACCGCCCTGTTCGCCCTGCACATCGTCGCGTCGCGGCGCGTCCCGACGATGAGCGTCGACCGATACTGGCGCTGCTACGTCTCGCCCGCCTTCGTGGACAGCATGCCCGTCGAGGAATTGGCCGGGGTCCTGGTGCACGAGGTCTCCCACCTGCTGCGCGACCATCACGGCCGCGGTGAACGCTTCGCCCGCGAGCACGACCTGAGCGGGCCGGGCGAACGGCTGCGAATGAACATCGCCGCGGATTTCGAGATCAACGACGATATCTTCGGCGACGGACTGGTGCGGCCGGAGGGCGCGATCCTGCCCGCCGACATCGACTTGCCCCCAGGCAAACTCATGGAGGAATACCTGCGTGAGTTCCGGTTCGGGACGTACACGGCCGGCATGGCATGGCTCGACTGCGGCAGCGGGGCCGACGGACTGGAACGCGAATGGGAGCTGGGTCCGTCCGGTGCGGATGGACTCAGCGAACAGGAACGCGACGGTGTGCGCTTCCGAGTGGCGCAGGCCATCATCGGCCGCCCCGGCGACGTGCCGCAAGGCTGGCGGCGCTGGGCCCAGGAAGCATTCCATCCACCACAACCGTGGCGCGATCTACTCGGCGCGGCACTGCGCGCGGCCGTCTCCACGCCCGGAGTCGGCGAGGACTACACCTACAGCCGGCCCGCGCGCCGCTCGGCCGGTGTGCCCGGCGTACTCCTGCCCAGCCTGCGGCGCACACCACCCCGCGTCACCGTGATCATCGATACCTCCGGTTCGGTCAGCGACACCGAACTCGGCAGCGCCCTGCTCGAAGCGACCGCCATCAGCCGCGCCGTGGGCGGCCGCCGCGACCTGGTCACCGTGATGTCCTGCGACGCGGCCGCCCGTATCGCGCACCCGCTGTGCGCGGCCGAGGGCATACCGCTGATGGGCGGCGGCGGAACCGACCTACGCACCGGCTTCGCCAAAGCCCTTCGCGCCCACCCCCGCCCGGACGTCATCGTGGTCTTGACCGACGGCCAGACACCCTGGCCCGTGGCCAAGCCGTCCTGCCGGACTGTCGTGGGCTTGTTCCGCCGCGCGCCTTCGTGGAGCGAAAGCGATTCCGAGTACGTCCCGGACAGACCGCCGGAATGGGCGCGGGTCGTCGAAATCGGCTAGCCGGCGGCTGCACTTCACCGGTTTGCTGATGGCGTCAACGCGGGGCCTTTGCTGTTCGGTCCGGCAAAGGCGCTGTGCGGCAAGACGCGCGCGACCAGAGCGAACAGAGTGTTGGCCGAACCCGGCACGACGATGGGGCGTTTGCGCCGGGTGAGGGCTTTCATCGCGTGGGCTACCAGTTCTTCCGGGGTCTGGATGAGGGCCTTGGGGACGCCGGTGTGGGATTCAGCAGCCGATTCGGTGGCGGTCGGGCCGGGGCATAAGCCCATCACGTAGATGCCGCGGTCCTTGTGCTCATGCCACAGCGCCACGGACAGTGCGGCGGCGAACGCCTTGCTGGCGCTGTAGACCGCGAGGTCCGGAGTCGGGGCGAAGGCGAGAGTGGAGGAGACGTTGATGAGCGCGCCGCCTGGCTCCGCGTGGGTGAGGAAGGCGTGCGCGAGGACGGTCATGGCCTCGCAGTTGAGTCGAATGGTGGTGGCGGCGTCGCCGGGCAGGGTGCGGGTGAAGGGGCCGTGGTAAGCGGTGCCCGCATTGTTGACCAGCAGGTCGACCGGCTGATCGGCCAGGTGGTCCACGACCCGCCGCAGGCCCTGTTCGGTCGTGAGATCGGCTATCAGAAAGTGGTGGTCGGGCCCGAGTTCGCCGACCAGGTCCCGCAAGCGGTGCTCGCTGCGGGCGACAGCCGTGACGCGATAGCCGGCCTGGGCCAGTCGGCGGGCGAAGGCGTGTCCGATACCGGTACTGGCACCGGTGACCAGCGCCCGTCGGTGCGAGCTCACTGCTGCGCCTGGGGGACGGTGTCCGGAGCGAACATGAACGAGATCTTCTCCATCACCGGCTTGCGCTGGGTGTTCTGGAAGGCGGCGACGAGCCACCGGCCGCCGGCGTCCCGGACCAGCAGGTACGTCTGGACCTTGCTGAGCTTCTGCGGCCGCTTACCTTTGTAGGTGTCGCCCCGGCCGTTGACGACGGCCACATCCGTTCCGTAGAAGCGGATGTCGAGGACCTCGTCGGCGAGCTTGGAGCCCTCCAAGAACTTCGCGAACAGCGCGCGATGGCTCTGCACGATGTCGCGGCGCCCCTGATAAACGGTGCCGACGAAGCTGACATAGCTGGCGTCCTCGGTGAACAGTGCGCCGTATGCCTCCGCGTCGTTGCGGTCCCAGGCGGCGATCAGTCCGTTCAGCACTGCCCGCACCTCGGCGATTTCCTGTTGACCCTGCATGGCGGTTCACTTCCTTACTCGTTAGAATTGGACAGATACTGCACACACGCAATATCTGCTTCCATGCAGATAAATACTACGAGGTGATTCCAGCGATGGCAAACGCAGACGGCGGGGAGAGCGAGCACGTGATCTTTCGTCAGTACCTGGACGCGGTGGGTCTACAGGGCCTGGCCAGCGCGGAAGCCGCGGGCCTGCATACCTCGGAGTGGTACGCGCTGAGCCTCATCGCCTTCCACGGCGCGCTCTCCTCGGGCGAGCTCGCCGCCCGCACCGGGCTCACCACCGGCGCAACCACCCGCCTGATCGACCGCCTCGAAAGGTCCGGCTTCGCCCGCCGGGCAGCCGACCCGAAGGACCGCAGGCGGGTCATCGTCGAAGCGGTCCCCGACGCCCTGGGGCCCATCGAGGACGTCGTCGGCCCCGCCCGCCGCCACCTCGCCGAAGTCCTCGCCCACTACACCCCCGAGCAGCGCGCGCTCCTCTTCGACTACTTCGCCCGCGCCGCACCCGCTTTCCGCGCCGCCACCGAAGAGATCCGGGCGAACACCGTCCGGCGAGGTCAGGCCCGGAAAGCGGCGCCGACGCAGACCCCGGGTCAGTCGAGTGCCTGATAGACCGTGGTCCAGAAGTCGTTGATGAGGCGAGGGGAGTCCAGGGTGAAAACCCGACCGGGGTCAGCAGGTCTCCGACAACATTGCCCGCACCGCGGAGCAGGCCCGCGAAATCCTGCACGCCGGCGACTAGGCACGAATTGTTCGGCCTCGCACTAGAACTCGGCGCCGCGACTGGTGAAGTCGAAGGATCCGCCGTCGATGCCCCAGGAGATGACCCGGTCGGGGTGAATTCGGATGATCGCGGGTTCCTGGTGTGGGAACGGTGGCTCTCCGTCGTTGAGCGCCTCGGCGGTGCCGCGTACCTCGATGCCGCGAATCACGTAGGGCTCCAAGGAAACCTGCTGGTCGATGACGAACGACACCCGGCTGCCCGCCTCGACATTGCGGTACTTCCGGCTGGCACGCATCCGCATGCCCCCGATGTCGATCGTGCCGTCGGCGTTCACTCGATAGTTGGTCGGGTTGTTCTGCACAACGCCGTCGGGTGACACCGTGGCCAGCCGGCCGATCCCGGCCTCCGCGAGGAACTGCTGCTCATTGCTGGTGAAGGTCATGTCAATTGCTCCTGGTGAATTCGATGCTTTGAGGTCAGAACAGGATCAGTGCGGCGCACAGTCCGGCGATGGCAATGAACTGCAGGGTGACCCGGTACTTCAGGATGCTGTCCCACTTGTCCTGCAGCGCACGGGCATTGGCCGGAATGATGCCGCTCTGCGCGGCGGCGGTCTGCTGGGAATTGATCGGCTTGGCGATGCGGACGTAGAAGGCGAGCCAGGTCAGCAGTGCCGCGACCGTGATCCCCGCCGCGACAGCAGCGCCGATCTGCCCGGCCCACAATGCGATCAGCAGCGTGAGCACCGCGGTCACGACACCGCCCGCACCGACAACGGGCATGCGCTTGTCGCCGTAATAGTGACCCCATCCCGCACTCATGGTCACGGTCGCATCATCGAGCTTGCGATATACGGACCGGGTAATCACAGCCCCGCAGACATCGGTCCCATAGACGACGGCATTGGCGAGAATGGCAACGGCGGCGATGATCTGGCCAGTGACGATGAGCATTTCGGCTTCCCTCCAGGAAATCTAGCAACGCTAGAAACTGGAGCAACGATAGCATTCCTCAGCTAGCGTGTCTAGCGCCGCTAGATTTCTGACTGCCATCGCGGGATCGCGCTCGCCGTATGCCATACCTTTGCCATACGGTCTCCGGATGTCCGTTTCATCCGAGTCCGTGCCGCCGATCGCCGCAGCCCCGGCGGCGCGCATCGCCGAGGTCGATATTCTGCGCGGATTCGCGCTATTCGGCATCCTGCTCGTCAACGTTTTCGTCGCGACTCAGCTGTGGGACTTCGGTAACGCCCGTGATTTCGTGGAGCACGACGGCGGTCAGTGGGTCCTTGCCGTGCTGGACGCCCTGTTCTCCGGACGGTTCTACCTGTTGTTCGCGTTCTTGTTCGGGTATTCGTTTGCCCTGCAGATCGAGGCGGCGCAACAGGCGGGGGTTTCGGAGCGCGCGCGGTTGCTGCGACGGTGCGCGGCCTTGCTGGTGATCGGGTTCGCGCACGTGTCGCTGCTATGGCTCGGTGACATTCTCACCTTGTACGCGGTCCTGGGCCTGATCCTGATCGCCTGCCGGAACCTGCGCCCGCGCACTGCGCGAATCACCGGCATTCTGCTCTATGTGGCATCGATCCTGCTGCCCGGCTTGGATACAGCCTTCTACGAAACCTGGGTCTTTCTCGATTTCCCGGATCTGCACGTGGATTTCACCCGCAGCTTCACCGACACCCTGCATGCCCAGGCGACGGTCGGACCGAAGTTCGTGCTGTTGAACTGGCTCGTGCAAGGCCTGCCCAGCCTCGGGTTGCTCCTGATCGGCATGGCCGCGGGAAAGCGGGGAGTGCTGCACCACCCCGACACGCTGTACCAGTGGGCGCCTCGAACATTGCGGATCGGTCTGGTTGTCGGCCTGCCGATTTCGGCGGTCACCTTCGCCGACACTATGCGATGGATCGATGCGTCCGAGAGCTGGCCGGAACTCCAGGCGCTGATCAACCCGCTGATGACGTTCGCCTACATCGCCGCCATCATGCAGCTGGCTGCCTATGCCCCGCACCTGCGCCGCTACCTCGAATGGCTCGCTCCCGCAGGACGAATGGCGGCGACGAACTATATCGCGCAGTCGGTGGTGCTCATGGCCCTCTACTCCGGCTACGGTCTCGGCCTGGCCGACCAGGCTCCGCCGACAACGATGGCGGCCCTCGCACTCCTGACCTTCGCTGCGCAACTGGCGCTGAGCAGCTGGTGGCTGCGGCGCTACCAATACGGTCCCGTGGAGTGGGCGTTACGCGCCGCGACCTACCTGTCCATCCCGCCGTGGCGGAAACCACTGTGACCTACAACCGAGACCCGATGCAGCGCAGAGCTTCGGCCGGTTAATTGGGTGGCGGGCCGTAGAGGGCACCGTTAGAGTGATCGCCGCGACGCGGGGAAGTTCCTGGATCTATAGCTGGGGGCCGAGTTGAGTTCCCTAGCGTCGTCCAAAATTTTCCGAAGAACCGGCACCGCTGAGCATGGCGGTGAGCAGTTGCTCCCAGGTGGTGGGCGGGAGTTCGTGGCCGATGCCGTGCAGGGGGAGCAGGGTGGCGGCGGGGATCTCGCGAGCTAGGGCTGTGCCGTTGGCGTAGGGAAAGAACGGGTCATCGGTGCCGTGGACGACGAGGGTCGGGACGGTGAGGTCGCCGAGACGCTCTCGCCAGCGCTCGCCCGCGTCGACAAACGCCAGGTTGCGCACGCTGGAGGCCATGTTGGTGGTGCGGTCGGCCATCCGGGTCGCTTGCTGGCGTGCCTGCTGTTCGTCGAATCCGTGGGTGCCCGCGCGGACCCGGGCCTGTTCGACGCCGTAGTCGATTACCGCCGCACGGTCGGACCAGTCCGGAGCTGGTGTCTTGGTGAAGAACTCCATGATCCGGTCCGAGTGCTCGGGCAGATCCGGGTCCGCCGGGCCGGGAGCCGTTGGGCGGGTGTTGATCAGGGTCAGGGCCGAGACGCGATCGCGGTGGTCGAGGGCGGCGAGCTGACAGATCCATCCGGCCACGGAGAAGCCGACCAGGTGGGCTCGCGGAAGTTCGAAGACATCCAGCAGTCCGATGAGGTCCGAAACCAGGTCGCGGAGGCTGTAGCCGGGGGAGCCGGCCGGGTAGGCGGTCGACCGGCCGGTGTCGCGGATGTCATAGCGCAGGACGAACCGGCCGGCGCCGGCGAGCCGCTCGCAGAACTGGTCCGCCCAGAACAGTCTCGACGTGCTCGGCAGCAACACCGGCGGTAGCTGCCGGTCCCCGAAGGTACTCACACACAGGTCGACTTCACCGACGGTGACGAGGTGCTCGGGCGATCGTTGAACGTGTAGCGGCATGGCGACTCCTCTGCGATTGTTTCCTCGAGAGAAGACCGCTTCCGCGGCCGAAACTAATCGCCGAACATCGACGCAAGCAATGATCCCGACCGGATTTCCAGGGCCGCGTCACCCCGCCAGATCGATGGAGCGCCCTCGCCCAGGGTGACCGTGCAACCCGGCGGCAGGGCCAGATAGCCAACGATCCCCGGCGTCATGACCGCCAGCTCGTAGAGGGTGCAAAGGTGCACGGAAGTCTGGTCGTGTTCGTGCTCCGCGTCGAGACAGCCTGCGAACCAACCGGATTCGTCGTCTTCTACATACTCATGCCGTTGCAGCATCACGGTTTCGGAGTCTGTGAATCGGTCGCAGATCATGGCGTACTGGACATAGCGCGGGAAATCCAGCTCAGGCCCCAGCCCGACACTTTCGGCGACTTCCCGCTGTAACCACAACTGGCTCACTGTTTTTGATGCCCCGGCCGCGAGAATCGGCGGGACGTTCTCGAAATCGGGCTCACAGACCCCAGCGTGCCGTCTCCGCGATCGACGACATAGCAATTCAGCCAGCCGATGCCGACGGTCTGCCCCTCGGTGAAGCGGCTGCCCTCCCGGATGGAGTCCTCCAACCACGCTGCGAGCCAGTCCATTCCGAGCCGGGTCACGATCTCGGGTTCGTACTCGAGGGTGAATTCGGGCTGTCCGGCGACGCCCGCCGCAGTTCTGCGTTGCTCCATATGCCTGAGCATAACTAGGCCTGGCCGGGTCGCCTATAGGACGATCCAGCCGGTGTAATAGCCGCGTTCGCAGATCGCCCCTTTCACCTCGCCGCCTCCGTCGACGCACTGCTGGGCAGTGATGGGAGTGTGGTCACCTTCCCATTCGTCGGCCTGCGCCCCGGCGGCTCCGCCGGTGAAAATCGCCAAACACATTGCCCCGATGGCGATTCGCGTCACGTTGCTCATCGTCGCTCCCCTTTTCGTCGAACAAGTTCAATCACTTATGCTACAGCATCGCGCCGTGCGTCAGCCGATGCGCTCGACCGGCGAACCACACCCGCGAACTTTGCGGCAACACCCAGGTGGCAAACATTCACCCCTGCGGGACAGCCGTCCACTCCTCGGGTTCGTGGCTCGGCATCCTCCTACCCCGTTGACTTGCCACCAGGGGATAAGCCCATCAACCACAGGAGCACTCATGCCCAAGCCGTCCATAGCCAAGAAGATCGCGGCGACAACTCTGGTCACAGCCGGGCTTGCCGCCCTTACCGCAACTCTGGCTCCCGCAGCGCACGCGACCAACGGAGTCGAAGCCAGCATCAGCAGTCCCTTCGCAGGGGCGGTAACTCTCAGTTGGCGGGTCTACGTTCCCGCGGGTAGCACCGCGGCCTGCGACATGGCCGTCGAGAACAGCGCCAACGGCACCGGCACGTACCGGGAATTCAACTACTCCGCGGTCGGCGGCTCGGCCAATCACCAAGGGCGATGGATCAGTGACTCGCTCCAGGCCTCGGCGCCCGCGGGCAGCACCGCGTACGGCGACGTCTACTGCACATTCCTGAACTCCAGCGGCCAGGCGACCACCGGCGGATGGCAGGGCAGCACCATGGTCCGGCTCGCGATCAAGGGTGGCATTCCGACGATTCCGCCCGGCGGCGCGGTGGGTTGAGCCGCACGGCGACCAGTGGGATGCGGGTTTGCCGACACGGCGGCGGCGGACAACAATCGTCCGAAATGTCGCAGTGGGAGGTGTCGGGTGACCGAAGCGTGGCGCGAAGTCGCTGAGCGGGTGCGTAATTGGGGCCGATGGGGTGACGCGGACCAGCTCGGTACGCTGAACCTGATCACCCCCGCACGGCTCGCCGCGGCGGCCGCGTGCGCCCGGCAGGGGCGGGCCATTTCGCTCGGCGTCCCCTTCGACGCCTACGGGCCGCAGGGGTCGAGTGGGTTCCGGCGCAACCCGATTCACCTGATGGCCGTGGACGGCGGCGACGCGAACTTCGCGGAGCTTCTAGGTGGCTGGGGCGGGCACAGCGAAGCCCAGGTCGCGGGCATGTATGCGAACGGCCCGATGCGGTTCAACGACGACTACATCATGATGCCGCTGCAGGCGGCCACCCAGTGGGACGCGCTCTCCCATGTCTACTACGACGGGCTGCTCTACAACGGCGTCCCGGCCGCCGCCGTCACCAGTTTCGGCGCGACCAAGCTGGGGATCGAACAGGTCGCCGAGCGCGGCGGCGTGGTCGGACGCGGAGTGCTGCTCGATGTCGCCCGGCATCGAAATGTCGCCCGGCTCGACGCGGGCAGCGTCATCACCCCGCAGGAGTTGCAGGCAGTCGCGGACGCACAGGGCGTCGACTTCGCCGGCGGCGACATCGTGCTGGTGCGAACGGGTTGGTGGACAAGGTTTCTCGAGACCCGCAAGCAGTCCGAATGGTTCGCGGGCAGTCCCGGCCTCAGCTGGCGGTGCGCGGAGTGGTTGCACGAGAACGAGATCGCCGCCGTCGCCGTCGACAACCCGGCCGTCGAGGTGCTGGTCCCCGAGGACGGCGTACTGATGCCGCTGCACATGCTCACGCTGCGGGACATGGGCATGCCGCTCGGCGAAATCTGGGACCTCGAAGCGCTCGGCCAGGACTGCGCCGCGGACGGTATCCACGAATTCCTGCTGTGCGCACCGGCTTTGCGAATTCCTGGCGCCGTGGGGACCCCGATCAGTCCCGTCGCGATCAAATAGCGGACAGCCGGGGGAGTCCCGGACAAATGCGAGGCGCTACGGAAGCGGCTTAGCTGCCCAGTCGCGGAACGCGGCGACGAACTCCTCGGGCGCGTCGGACTCTGTGTAGAGACCGGCGCCCTCGATGATGACGGTCTTGTGGTCGGGAAAGGTCGCTTCTAGGCGTTCGCGCTCCTGAGGCCGGAAGGCGATGTCGGCGTCACCCCACACGATCAGTGTCGGCAGGTGAGCAAGTCCGGCAAGGCCTGCCTCGACCTCGGCGAAGAAGGCCCGGCTGGCCAGGACCCGACCGGGGAACACGGCAGAGGCCTGGCGTCGCTCGGGTGTGCCCAGCGCCCGGCGGTAGTGGGTCATCTCGGCTTCGGTCAACTTCCGCCTGCGGTGACCTGCGGGCATGAACCAGTTGACGAGGACGTTGCGCCGCCGGACCAGGAAGCGGAACGGAGCTCCGCCGATGATGCGACCGAACCACTCGAAGTGGAATACCCCGTTGACCGGCCAAGCAAAGGTGTTGGCGAGCACCAGCCCCTCGAAGACGCCCGGCCGCCGCTGCGCTGTCGCCAGGCCGATCATGCCGCCCCAGTCCTGCCCGACCAGGGTGACCCCCTCGAGGCCGAGCGCGTCGACGAACCCGGTGACCACCTCTGCGTGCTCCTCGGGCAGGAAACGGTAGCCGGGCTTCGGCGTCGACAGCCCGAAGCCCGGGTAATCCAGGGCGATGCACCGGAAGTCGTCGCGCAGCGTGCGGATCACGTCGCGCCAGAGGAACGACCAGGTCGGATTGCCGTGCAGGAGTAGCAGAGTGGGACCGGACCCCTCGTCGACGTAATGCACGCTGTGCCCGTCGATTTCGACGAAGCGGCTCTCGAACGGGAACAGGGCGTCGTCCACCCATTCCGGCCGCACGCTCTCGGTGGTCTCGGCCATGGTGGCCCCCTCAGGGCTCGGCATCAAGGTAGGCTTGAGTATGTCAACCGCACTTGAGAATTTCAAGCGATAGAGGGAAATGATGCGTAGCTACGGCCAGTACTGCGGGCTCGCCCGGTCCCTCGAAGTCGTCGGCGACCGGTGGAATCTGCTCATCGTCCGCCAGCTCCTCATCGCCCCCGCCCGCTACCGGGATCTGATCGACGGCCTCCCCGGCATCGCGACCAACCTGCTCGCCGACCGGCTCCGCGATCTGGAGGCCGCGGGCGTGATCGAGCGGCGACTAGCCGGGGAAGGCAGCGTGGTCGAGTACGCCCTCACATCGTGGGGCGCTGAACTACGTGAGCCGATCGAAAGCCTGATCCGCTGGTCCACCCCGCTGATGGTCCGCGGCCCCGAGGGTGATTCCTTCCGTCCCGAGTGGCTCGCCCTTGCCGTCCCCGCCCTGCTCGACGCCCGGGTCAAGGTTCGCGCCGCGGCAACAGTCGGTCTCGAGATCGGCGACCCGCTCCTCCAGCTCCGCGCGACGCGCTCCGGCTTCTCGGTCGGCCCGCATGACGGCCGCGACCTCGACGCCACCGTCCGCGCCGACCCCGCCTACATCCTCGGCCTCGCCGCCGGAGCCTTCACTCTCGGTGATGCCCGCGCCCTCGGACTGATCGAGATCGACGGCGACGAGTCCGTAGTCCGCACCGTCTTCGCCGCCTGACAGGGCGAGATCAACCTTGCCGGGATCGCGCCGAGTCGCGCTCCTCGGCGATGCGGCGGCCGATCTCGTCCCACGACACGGGCAACTCGTCGGCGGGTGCGTCGAAGAAGACGAAAGTGGCTTCCCGCATGACCTTTCGTTTGCGTTCGACGGTGGACTTGTGCGGCTCGGCGGCCGCGTAGGCGTAGATCGCGGACTTATCGGTCCAGGCCGAGTAGGTCCAGAAGGTGCCCTTCAGGATCTCGGCTTTCAAGGCGACGCCGAGCACGCCCGGCGAGCGGCGGGCCTGCCGCCACAATTTCAGTGACGAGATCAGGAAGCCGGGTGCGTCGCGCACCGACTTCACCTCGAGGCGTGAGGCCATGCACTGGACCTCGGGCGTGGTGGGCGTGGTGACTGTGATCCAGGGAATCGTGGGCATGGCCGCTCTTTCGATGGAGGGTCCGGCAAACCGCCGACCGGCGACTCCATATTCCACAATGGAATATAACTTGTCAACAGCAAGATGCCCCTGTGCTCGCGGTGTCAGTGCAGCAGATCGTCGACCATGATCGGCAGATCCCGCACTCGTACACCGGTCGCGCGGTAAATGGCATTCGCCACCGCGGCCGCGGCTCCGACGATGCCGATCTCGCCGGCTCCTCTGGCGCCCATCGGGTTGGCGTGCTCGTCGACCTCGTCGAGCCAGATCGCGTCGACGTCGCGGACGTCGGCGTGCGCGCTGATGTGGTAACTGGCCAGGTCCTGCGTCACGACGTGGCCGAATCGCGGGTCGCGCACGCTCTCCTCGTGCAACGCCATCGACAGACCCATCGTCATTCCGCCGATCAACTGCGACCGCAGCGTGCGGGCGTTGATGGCGCGGCCGATGGAGAACACGCCGAGCATCCGCGGCACGCGAATCTCACCGGTGTCCCGATCGACCGCGACTTCGGCGAACTGGGCGCCGAACGAATGCAAGGCGAACTTCTCGGCGTCCGGGTTCTCCGGCGCCTCCGTGCTCACTTCTGCTCCGTAGGAAGGGTTTTCGCCGTGTTTGTCGCGGAAAGCCTGGGCGGCCGCGACGATCGCCGTGCCCCACGAGCTGATACCGCTGGATCCGCCGGCCACCGTCGCGGCGGGCAGATCGGTGTCGCCGATCTGCACCTCGACAGTATCGGTGTCGCAGCCGAGAGCGTCGGCGGCGATCTGGGTGAGCGCGGTCCAAGTGCCCGTGCCGATATCGGCCGCGCCGATCTGCACCGCGTAACGGCCATCCGGCCGGTACTCGACGCGAGCGGTGTTTCCGGGATTCGAGGAGGCCGGATAGGTGGCGGCCGCGACGCCGGTGCCGAGCAGCCACCGGCCGTGAATTCTGTTTCGTGGCAACGGGTCACGGTCCGCCCAGCCGAATCGCTCGGCACCGGTGCGCAGACAATCGACGAGGCGACGTCCAGACCACGGGTTGCCGGTCTCCGGGTCGACCCGAGGTTCGTTGCGGATGCGGAGCTCGATCGGATCGAGGCCACAGGCTTCGGCCAGTTCGTCCATCGCCACCTCGGTGGCGAACATCCCCGGACACAAGCCGGGTGCGCGCATCCAGAACGGCACCGGAACATCCAGTGCCGCAAGGCGATGCGAGGTGCGCCGGTTCGGCGTGGCGTACATCATCCGGGATGCCACCGCGGTTTGTTCGGCGAATTCCTTGACCGCGGAGGTCTGTTCGATGACTTCGTGCGACAGCGCCGTCAACGCTCCGGCCGGGTCGGCAGCGAGCCGGACCCGCTGAATCGTCGGGGTGCGGTAGCCGACCAGGGCGAACATCTGCTGGCGGGTGAGTGCGAGTTTCACCGGCCGGCCGCCGCAGCGCTGGGCGGCCAGGACGGCGAGCACATTGTGGGCCTTCGGGGCGCCCTTGGCGCCGAATCCGCCGCCGACGTGCGGTGCGATGACGCGCAACTGTTCGGGTTCGAGGCCGAACATCGGTGCCAGCGTCTTGCGGACGACGTGCACGCCCTGCGTCGAATCGTAGAGCGTCACCTGCGGGCGGCCCGCGGACTCGTCCCAGGTGGCGATCGTTGCGTGCGGTTCCATCGGGTTGTTGTGCTCGATGGGGGTGGTGTAGGTCTGATCGACCGTCACGGCGGCGTTGGCGAGGGCGGCGTCGACATCGCCCTCCTCGGTATCGGTGGGCTTCGATTCGAGCATGTCTTCAGGGGCATACAACCGGGGGTGGTCGGCGCGAAGTTCGGCGTCGTGCGGTTCTTCGTGATAGTCGACTCGCACCAGATCCGCTGCCTGCCTGGCGATTTCGAGACTATTGGCGACGACCGCGCCGATGAGCTGACCGCGGAAGTGCACGCGATCGTCTTGCAGAATGCTCAATTCGCCGTCGGAGGCGTCGGCGAGCTTCGGTGCGTCGAACACCGTCAGCACGGCGACCACTCCGTCGAGCTGTTCCGCTGCGGCGGTATCCATTCCGGCGACGCGTCCGTGGGCGATGGTGGCCTGCACCGGGTGCAGATAGGCCGGGTGCTGAACCGGATGCTCGAAGGCATAGTGCGCGGTGCCGGTGACCTTGGCCGGACCGTCCAGCCGGGTGAGCGGCGCGCCGATCGCCCTGGGTTGGATCGTTGTCATCGCGAGGCCTCTTCGGTGAGGGAGCGTAGAACGGAAACGAGCGTGCGCTGGGTCAGGTCGACCTTGAATGCGTTGCCGTCCAACGGCTTTGCCGCGGCGAGTTCGGCCCGCGCCGCCCGCATGAAGGTCTCGGTGGTGGCCGGTGCGCGGCGTAGTACAGCTTCTGCCTCGGTGGCACGCCACGGTTTGTGCGCTACACCGCCGAGAGCGATACGGGCAGAAGTGATCTCGGCGCCGCCGGAGTCGAGAACCAGTTCGGCGGCGACGGAGACGAGCGCGAAGGCGAAAGAGGCGCGGTCCCGCACCTTCCGATAGGTCGACTGCGCGGCGGGTGGCGGGGCGGGCAACTCGACGGCGGTGATGAGCTGGCCGTGGGTCAGCACGGTGTCCTGATCGGGCCGATCCCCGGGCAGCCGATAGAAATCGGCGAGCGGGATCCGCCTCGCACCGTCGACGTTGTGCACGACCACGCGAGCGTCGAGCATGGCCAAGGCGACCGCCATGTCCGACGGGTGTGTGGCCACGCATTCCTCCGACGCACCGAAGATCGCGTGGTAGCGCAGATACCCGCCGATCGCGGAGCAACCGGTGCCGGGATCGCGCTTGTTGCACGGCGTGGTCACGTCCTGGAAGTACGGACACCGAGTGCGTTGTAGCAGATTGCCGCCGGTGGTGGCCAGGTTGCGTAGTTGGCCGGACGCACCCGCGAGCAGCGCTCGCGACAGCGCGGGATATCGCGATCGGACCAGAGGATGCGCGGCGAGGTCGCTGTTGCGCACTCCCGCACCGATCCGCAGACCGCCGTCGGCGATCTCCTCGACGTCGGCCAGCGGGAGGCGGCTGACATCCACCAGCAACTGCGGTGCCGCGATCCCGAGCTTCATGTGATCGACCAGGTTCGTCCCGCCACCGAGGTATGCCGCATCGGGGCGGGCGGTCACCATGGCGACCGCGTCCTGGGCGCTGGTGGGGCGGCGGTACTCGAACGGGATCATGGCGTCGCCGCCTGCCGGATCGCGGCGAGGATATTGGGGTAGGCCGCGCAGCGGCACAGGTTGCCGCTCATCCGTTCCCGGATCTCGTCATCGGTCAGTTCCGGTTCGCCGACGAGGTCCTCGGTGACGTGACTGGGGTGGCCCGCCTCGATCTCCGCGAGCGCCCCGACGGCCGAACACACCTGTCCGGGTGTGCAATAGCCGCATTGGAACCCGTCCTGGTCGAGGAAAGCCTGTTGCATGGGATGCAGCTCGTCGCCGTCGGCCAGTCCGGCCGCGGTGATGATCCGGGCACCGTCCTGGGCGACGGCGAAGGTGAGACAGGTGGTGGCGCGGCGGCCGTCGAGCAGCACGGTGCACGATCCGCACTGTCCGTGATCACAGCCCTTTTTCGGCGATCTGACGCCGAGGTGTTCGCGCAGCGCGTCGAGCAGGGTGGTGCGGTTGTCGACCTGCAAGGATCGCCGCTCACCATCCACTTCGAGCGTGATGTCCGTCCGCGTTTCCGTGGCATCCATCTGCGCCGGATACCCGGACATCGGTGATCGAACCTGGCGTGCGCAAATCCTGCGGAGTGTCCACATCGCACGGACAACCGGTGCCGTCACAGGGCACCTCGCGCACCAGATCAGCGTGTGCGGCCAGAAATGTCCGCGCACCGACATCGCCGATCGCGGTCGCGCGGACCTCGGCGAAGAACTCCGGGCCGATCAGCACGGGATGACCCCGGCGCCCGCCGTAGGTCGCCACCGCAAGCGTCGATCCGGACCGCAGCAGCCGCCGCACCGATTCGGCACCGAGCCAGGGCATGTCGACCGGCACCACGATCGCCGCGTGCTCGCCGATCGCCTCGAGCGCGGTGACCAGCGAAGATCCCATCCCGGTAGGCCACTGCGGGTTGTCCACGACGTCGGCGCCCTCGACCCGCAACGGTGCCGCTCCCGACACCACCACGACCCGGCGGCACCCGCCCTCTCGCAACAGGCGCACCGCGCGATCGACGAGCCGTTCACCGCTCAGTCGGACAAGCGCTTTGGGTTGGCCGAAGCGCCGCCCGGCACCGGCGGCGAGGACCACACCCGTCGCATCGACAGGTAGATCAGCCATGGTGGATCGGTGCCTCGAGCACGCTCAATCGCGCGCCGGTTCCGCCCCAGCGTCCGGCGACGATCTCCGCGGCGATCGACACCGCTGTCTCCTCTGGCGTGCGCGCTCCCAGGTCCAGCCCGACCGGGGCGGCCAGGCGCGCCAACTGCCCATCGGTCACCCCGGCGGCGCGCAATCGGGACAGCCGATCCGCGTGGGTGCGCCGGCTGCCCATCACACCGATGTAGCCGGCCTCGGTGCGCAGCGCGACCTCCAGCGCCGGCACATCGAATTTCGGGTCGTGGGTGAGCACGCAGATCACCGTCGAGGCAGCGACCGGCGTCTCGGCCAGGTACTCGTGCGGCCATCGCACGACCACCTCGTCAGCGTCCGGAAATCCCTCGGCCGTCGCGAACGTCGACCGGGCGTCACACAGGGTGACCCGATAACCGAGGAATTTCCCGATCCGCGTCAACGCCGCGGCGAAGTCGTTCGCGCCGAAGATCAGCATCCGCGGCGGCGTGGCGAAAGACTGCACGAACACGGCCAACTCGTCGTGTCGGCGCTGACCCTCGCAACCCAGGTGCAGCACCCGGGTAGTCCCCTGAGCCAGCAGTCCCCGCACGTCGTCCAACGCCGCGTGATCGAGGCGGGCATCGCCCAGCGAGCCGACGGATCTGTGCGGCGCTACCAGCAGGTGGCGACCGGAGGCGGCATCCGCCATCACTGAGACCAGCGCCACCGGCTCGCCGCTGCGCACCGAATCCAGCAGTGCGGGAAGCACTTCGATCAACGACGAATCCACCGGCTCGATGAATACCTTGATCGTGCCCCCGCACGGCAGCCCGGGGGCCAGGGGATCGGTGCCGGTGCCGTACGAGGAGGTGACCGGAGTTCCGGAGTCGATCACCTGCTGCGCCAGCACGAACACGTCACCCTCGACGCAGCCGCCCGAAACGCTGCCGACCACCGTCCCGGACCGCGAAACAGCCATGGCGGCGCCGAGCCCGCGCGGCGCCGAACCCGACCTGCCTACGACCCGCACCAGGGCGGCCGGTTCGCCGCCTCGATGCCAGCGGCTGATCGCATGCAAGACCGTCTCGTCCAGATTTGCCATCCGTGCTTGCCCTTCATCGAAGACCCGGTTGACCTCATGGGCGCGGTTGACCGCAGGCAATCCCACGGCGAGTAGTCGATACCCGAGCGCATCGACACAAAACGCACGCAGGTCAAATGGCCGGGTCGTCTTCCGCCGGTAGCAGAGCCGCGAGATCGGCCCTCGCGCTCACACCGAGCTTGGGGAAGATCCGGTGCAGATGGGTGCTCACGGTTCGGTGGGACAGGTACAGGCGCTGGCCGATTTCGCGGTTGGTGAGGCCCTGGGCCGCCATCCGGGCGATGCTGAGTTCGTGGGGCGTGAGGCGGTCGCGGGCGTCCGGGTTGCGGTTGGGACTGGATTCACCGGCGCTGCGGAGTTCCAGGCGGGCCCGCGCGCTCCAGGCCGCGAAGCCGAGGGCGTCGAAGGTTTCTCTGGCGGTGCGCAGGTGGGTACGGGATTCGATGACGCGGCGTTGCCGGCGCAGCCATTCGCCGTAGGCGAGGTGCAGCCGCCCGCGTTCGGCGGGCCATGCGATCAGGTCGGCCGCGAGGGCGGTGGTGAAATGTGTTTCGGCGGCGTCGGTTTCGAGTAGGGCGCGGGCATATCGCAAGCCGATGTGGACGATCGGCGAGGGGGTGGCGGTCACCACGGATTCCATGTCCTGCAGCAGATCTCGCAATGCGTCGAGTTGCCCGGCACGGTTGGCGGCGTCGGCGAGTTCGGCGATGACGTAGGCGCGCAGCGACAGTGAGTACGAGGGATCGCGGGGGTCGTAGATGCGGCGCAGGTCGGCGAAGGCATCGTCGTATCGACCCGCGCCCAGGGCGGCGAGTCCGCGGGCGAGCTGGACCATCCCCAGGATGGGGCGCGCACCGGAGGCGAGTCCGATTCGTTCGGCATGGTCGGTGAGGGCGGCGGCACGCGGGAAATCCCCTTGGAGCGCGGCGATTTCGCCGTGGATGGCGGTGGCCAAGCCGTGGATGAAGGGCTGCCGGGTTTCGCAGGCGAGCGCGGCGGCTTCGTCCGCGGCGGTCGCCGCGGACGCGAGATCGCCGAGCCGGGTCAGACTGCAGGCTTGCACGGTCAGGGCACGGGGCAGCAGGCCCAGCTGTCCGGTGGCGCGCAGCCCCGGCGCGGCCGCGGCCGAGAAATGGGCGGCGAGATCGTAGGCGCCCACCTGATGCGCCGCGCTGCCCAGCAGTCGGTCGAGCTGTGGGTTGTGCCCGGTGTTGGGGGCCAGGGCGCGCAGCCGGTCGAGGGTGCGCTCGCCGCGTTCGAACGGAGCGACCCACGAGGTGACCGCGATCAGCCGCGGGTCGTCGTCGGGGATGGGAAGGGCATCGGCGATCGCGAGCAGTGCCGCCCGGGTGTCCGGCCCGGGTTCGGACCAGAAGCAGCGCATGGCCGCGCCCCACAGGATCCGCATCGCCGCGTCGGGGTGACCGTCGGCGGCGACTTCGGCCGACAGCGTCGCCAATTCGGCTATGCGCGAAGGGGCTTCGCGGACACCATCGTCGAACCCGCTGAGCAGCCAGGCGGCGGTGGCCTCGTGCCGGGGTGTGGTGGGCAGGGCGCGGGCGGCGAGGACGAGTCGTTCGGCGGTATCGCGGCGGCCGGAATCGACGGCGAGTTCGGCCGCGCACAGCAGCCGGTCCGCGCGCCGGACCGGGTTGTCGCTGAGGTCGGCGGCCCGTTCCAGCGCCGCGATGGCGCTGCTGCGGTGACGGGCGCGCCCCGCGACGTCCTCCAGGTCGCGGGCCACCTGTTCGTCGGGGCCGGCGGTGGCCGCCGCCCGCTGCCAAATGTGCCGGTCCGGGTGCTCGGTGAGGATGTCCGCGAGGGCGTGGTGGGCGCGGGCGCGTTCGCCGGGCGTCGCCGTCGCGATGAGGGCGGATCGCATCAGGGGGTGACGGAAGGTCACGGTGCCGGGTCCGAGGTTGAGCAGCCGCGCGTCGACCGCGGGTGTCAAGATCCCGAGTTCGGCTGGCGAATCGATGAGAATGCTTGTGGCGGAGAGTGTTTCGGCGATCGAATCACTGTCGTTGAGCGCGGCTACGAGCAGCGCGGTCCGGGTGCGGGCGGGCAGCGCGGTACTGCGCGCGGTGAAGGCGCGTTCGAGCCGTTCGGTCA
This sequence comes from Nocardia sp. XZ_19_385, assembly GCF_015355755.1. Taxonomy (NCBI): domain Bacteria; kingdom Bacillati; phylum Actinomycetota; class Actinomycetes; order Mycobacteriales; family Nocardiaceae; genus Nocardia; species Nocardia sp. XZ_19_385. The sequence goes on along the minus strand of NZ_JACVEE010000006.1, from coordinate 140,784 downwards.
GCGGCAGTGCCGCTGGGTCATCGAGATCACCTGTCGCGGTAGGTAATTCGGTCAGTGCTAGCGGATTACCGTGGGCCGCGGCGAGCAGTCGATGCCGCAGTTGCGGGGACAGTTCGGGAGCGGCGTGGTCGAGCAGCGCGGCCGCGTCCTCGTCGGAGAGTGGCTCGAGCGCCATGAGACGCAGCTCCGCATCGGCCAGCGGTGTGTCTATGCCGTCGCGCACGGTGGCGATCAGCGCGATCGGCTCCGTGTCGACGCGGCGGGCGACGAAGGCCAACACCTCCGCGGTGGCCGAGTCCAGCCAGTGCCCGTCCTCCGCGACGATCAGCAGCGGTTGCTCGCCTGCCGCGTCGGCGAGCAGCGTCAGCGTCGCGAGGCCGACCAGGTATCCGGTGGGTTCGCCGCCGCTGTCGGACAATCCCAAAGCGGTTGCGAGCGCGTCGTATTGCCGAGCCGGCAAGCCCGCCATCGCCTTCCGCAACGGATACAGCAACCGGTGCAGTCCGGCGTAGGCGTAGTTCTGCTCGGCTTCGACCCCCGCGGTCCGCAGCACCCGCAGCCCCGCGACGGCCGCTGCGGCGACCGTCGCGTCGACCAGTGCCGACTTCCCGATCCCGGCCGCACCTTGGATCAGGATGCCGCCGCGCTCCTCGGGGCCGTCGACCAGGACACCCAGATTCTTCAGCTCGGTTTCTCGTCCGAACAGCGGCACGGCGCACGCCCCTTTCCGGCCCAAACCGTTTGCGGGCCTGGCTGTGACCCTACCGAAGCGGGGGAGACCCGGTTTGCTGGTCAGGCGCTCCGGCGGTCGGCGATGACCGCTACGCCGGTCCGGCCGCCGTCGACATCGAGCACGGTCCCGTGGGTGAAGGCCGCGTCCTCGGAGGCGAGGTAGACGGCGGCGGCCGCGATGGCGTCGGGATGACCGGTTTGCCCGGCCGGTGTGCCGTGCATCATCGCCGCACCGGGGTATTCGACCGCGGGATCCCAATCGGGCGTCAGGATGACGCCGGGCGAGATGGCGTTGACCCGGACGCCGCGCGGCCCGAACTCCGAAGCCCATGCGCGCGTAAGGGTTTCCACCGCGCCCTTGGTCGAACTGTAGAGTGCGCCGACCGGGACGCCGAGCCGCGCGACCCAGGATCCGAGGTTGATGATCACGCCGCTCCCGGCCTCGAGCATCCCGGGCACGACAGCCTGGGTGAGGAAGAACGGCGCTTTGACATTCACGGCGTAGACGCGGTCGAAGGTCTCGTCGTCGATGGTGAGGGTGGTGCCCGGCGGGAAGATGCCGGCGTTGTTGACGAGGACGTCGATGCGTCCACCCAGCCGTTCGGTGGCGGCGGCGGCCAGTGCGCTGCTCGCGGTGGCAGTGCCGTCGAGATCGGCGTAGATGTAGTCGGCCTGGCCGCCCGCGTCGCGGATCTGGGTGACGACCGCCTCGCCCCGGTCCCGGTCGCGTCCGGAGACGATGACGTGCGCCCCTTCTGCCGCGAAGGCGAAGGCGATGGCGCGGCCGATATTGCTGGTGGAGCCGGTGATCAGGGTCTTCTTGCCGTGCAGTCGTAAAGACATGAGGTCCTTCTTCGTTGGACTGGGTGAGGGTCTAGGCCGGTGCGGGCAGATCGGCGGGCCGCATGCCCGGCGGGCCGAGGATGACATCGCCGTGCTCAGCGGTGAGCCGGTCGAAGAGCTCGAGATCCCACTCGGTGTCCGGCGTCGCGTCGGCCTCGGGGGTGCCGGCCCGCCGGATGAGATCGACGAAATGCGCCGGTGAACTCATGGTGAGGACCCGGGCGCCCTCGGTTCCGGCCGCGAGGGCGTGGGGGGTGTTCATGGTGATGGTGTAGAAGTCGCCGGATTGCAGGGTGTAGGAGTCTTCGCCGGCCCACATCGTGACCGCGCCGTCGAGCACCCAGATCCGCTCCTCGTAGCGGGTGTGCTTGTGCAATGGGGTGTCCGAGCCCGGGGGCAGGGTGATATCGGCGAGATCGTGGCGGCCGTCGGTCTCTTCGGGGGTGGTGAGGATGGTCATCCGCAGATGTTTGCCCAGCACGAACCGGCGATCCGGCGCGGCGGCAGGCGGTCGAGGGTGTGTCTGTTTTGCCATGAATGAAGTCTGAATCCGGGCGGGTGCCGGTGGCATCGGTCAACTGACGCTGGACTCGACGTAATGCGAGCGCCGATAGCCCGGTGGTAACGTGGCCGAGTGCTCTTGGAAGAGGTCGACAGACTCTAGCCGCCCACTCGAAGGCGGCGCTCCCGATTACACATTCCCCTCAGCTCTGGAATGTGTCTTCCGCGTGCTCAATTGAGCCTTCGACGGCATCCGCAAATTTCCCGATACCTTCGCGCGCCCAGGTCACTGCGGCCTCGGGTGCCGTATTTGCGGCCGCTCGTTTCCCGAGCAGGAAGAGTCGAATCACCCATGTCCACCTCCACGCCCTCGGCGATCACACTGCACAATCTGTCCTTCGAATGGCCCGACGGAACCGTCGCGTTCTCCCGGCTGAACGGCGCGTTCAGCACCGGGCGCACCGGCCTGGTCGGCCGCAACGGCGCCGGCAAATCAACGCTCCTGCGTCTCGTCGCCGGACTCGTCACGGCCACCTCCGGGCGCATCGAGACCACCGGCGAGGTGGGGTATCTGCCACAGACGCTCACCCTCGGCCGCGACGAGACCATCGCCCAATTGCTCGGTATCGCAGGCAAACTCGCCGCCCTGCGCGCCATCGAGGCCGGTGAAGTCGGCGACCAGCACTTCGAGACGATCGGCGACGACTGGGACATCGAGGCCCGCGCCGACGAGTCCCTGCACGAGATCGGTTTCAGCGCAGCCGATCTCGACCGTAGGGTCGGCGAGATATCCGGCGGGCAAGCTGTTCTCGTCGCCATCACCGGGCTGCGCATCCGGCGCACCCCGATCACCCTGCTCGACGAGCCGACCAACAATCTCGACCGCGAAACCCGCGCTGAACTCACCAGATTCGTGGACTCGTGGCCCGGCACCCTGGTGGTGGTGAGCCACGACCTCGAGCTGCTCGAGCATATGGATGCCACCGCGGAACTGCACGGGACCAGCCTGGAGGTCTTCGGCGGGCCCTACAGCGCTTGGAAACAGCATCTCGAGCAGGAACAGGCCGCGGCCGCGCAGGCGGCGCGCACCGCCGGGCAGGCGTTGAAAGTCGAGAAACGGCAACGGATCGAGGCCGAGACCAAGCTCGCCCGGCGGGAGCGGACGGGAAAGGCGACACAGCAGAACGGCGGAATTCCCCGGATCCTGGCGGGTAATCGTGCCAGTAAGGCGCAAGCCTCGGCGGGATCGATGCGCACCACGCTCGACGCGAAAGTCCGTGCGGCCCAAAATGTCCTGGACGCGGCAGCGGATCGGGTGCGCCGGGAGGAGCGCATTCGTCTGGATCTGCCCGATCCCGACGTGCAGCGCGGGCGACGCATCGCGGAACTGCGCGACGGCGACCGCAGCGTCATCATTCAGGGGCCGGAACGGGTCGCCCTCGTCGGCCGCAACGGCACCGGGAAGACGACCTTGATCGAGAACCTGCTGCACGGTCGCGATCCCGGACGCGGCACCCTGCATACCGATCGGGTGGGCTATCTCCCGCAACGGCTGGACGGCTTGGACGAGCAGGCCAGCGCGCTGGAGAACGTGCACGCGGCGGCCACGGCGACCCCGCCCGCCGCGATCCGCAACCACCTGGCGCGGATGCTGCTGCGCGGCGCCGGGGCCGAGCGGCCGGTCTCGACGTTGTCGGGCGGTGAACGCTTCCGAGTCTCCCTGGCGCGCTTACTGTTCGCCGACCCGCCCGCCCAGTTGCTGATCCTCGACGAGCCGACCAACAACCTCGATATCGCCAGCGTCGACCAACTCGTCGATGCTCTGGTCGCCTATCGCGGCGCGGTGCTGGTGGTCAGTCACGACTACCCGTTCCTGCGGCGGATCGGTATCGACACCGTCATCGAACTCGATCCCACCGGCGGCATGCACCAGCGCGGCGCGCTGTAGCGGCAACCGAGACGAGCGCGAGGCCGAGACCTCGCGCCCGGAACTCAGAAGCGGTCGACGTCGATGATCGCCTGGGCGAACGGGTGCGGGGCCTCCTGCGGGACATTGTGTCCGATGCCGTCCAGGACACGGTGCTCGTACTTGCCGGTGAACTTGGCACGGTAGGGCTTGCCGTCCTTGGCCGCACCGTCGAAATCGCTGCTGATGGTGATGGCGGGCACGGTGATGGCGGGGGCGGTGGCGAGTTGCTGCTCGTAGACGTCGTATTGCGGCTCACCCGGCGCCAGGCTCAACCGCCAGCGGTAGTTGTGCACGACGATGTCGACGTGATCGGGGTTGTCCCAGGTGGTGGCGCTGCGGTTATAGGTGGCGTCGTCGAAATTCCACTGGGGGGACGCGAGTCGCCAGATCAGCTTGTTGAACTCGTGCCGATTCTTGCTGTAACCGAGACGGCCGCGCTCGGTCGCGAAGTAGTACTGATACCACCAGCCGAGTTCGGCTTCCGGAGTCAGCGGCTGCTGTTGCATTGCCTGCTGCGTGATGAGGTATCCGCTCACCGCGACGATCGCCTTGCAGCGTTGCGGCCACAGCGCGGCAATGATGTCGACAGTCCTTGCGCCCCAGTCGAATCCGCCGAGGACAGCCTGGTCGATGTGCAGCGCGTCCATGAAGTCGACGATGTCGCGCGCGATGGCCGACTGCTGGCCGTTGCGCACGGTCTGCTCGGATCGGAAGGTGGTCGGGCCGTAGCCGCGCAGGAACGGGACCAGGACCCGGTATCCGGCGGCGGCCAGCAGCGGTCCGACATCGGCGAAGGCGTAGGGGTCGTACGGCCAGCCGTGCACCAGAACCACGGGTCGCCCGGTGCTGGGGCCGAATTCGGCGTATCCGACGTTCAAGACACCGGCGTCGATCTGCTTGATGGGGCCGAGCGTCGTGTTGACGCCCGATCCCGCCCGCAGTTGCGCACCCGGTATGGCGGGCGCAGCGGGGGAGTCGGTGGTGCAGGCGCTCAGCGATGCCGCGGTCAGGCCCGCCGCGCCCGCCGCCAGGGCTCCACCGAAAAGTCGTCTGCTGAGATCCATCTGCGCTCCTGCTGTCGTCCTCGGGCCGGTGCGGTGTGGCCGAAGGATCGCGACCAGTACCGCCTGCACCGCTGACGCTAGGGAGCTGGCGGGAGTCGCCGCGAGCGTCAGATGACGTAATGAGTGTCGGTTCGGCGGTCTCTCACGCCGTCAGCAAAGCGGCCAGGTCGCCACGCGAACTGATCCCGAGCTTCGGGAAGATGCGGTGCAGATGGGTGCTGACCGTCCGATGCGACAGGTACAACCGTTGCCCGATCTCCCGGTTGGTCAAACCCTGTGCGGCCAGCTGCGCGATGCTCAGCTCGTGCGGGGTGAGCCGTTCCCGGGCGTCCGGGTCGCGGTTCGGGCTCGATTCGCCCGCGCTGCGCAATTCCACCCGGGCCCGCTCACTCCACGCGGCGAAGCCGAGAGCATCGAAAATCTCTCGGGCCGTGCGCAAATGGGTGCGGGACTCGACGACCCGGCGCTGCCGCCGCAGCCACTCGCCGTAGGCCAGATGCAGGCGGCCACGTTCGGCGGGCCAGCCGCTCAGATCCGCCGCCAGCGCGGCGGTGAACAGCTCATCGGCGGAATCACCGCCGAGAACTGCTCGGGCGTAACGCATTCCGATGTGCAGCGCAGGCGACGGCGTGGACGCCGCCGCCGGTTCCAGTCCGCGCAGCAGTTCGGCCAGGGCGTCGTGCTGTCCGGCCCGGACCGCGGCCTCGGCGAGTTCGGTGAGGAAATACGCGCGCAGCCCGGGCGAATGCGACGGGTCGCGCGGATCGTGGATGCGCGCCAGATCGGCGAAGGCGTCGTCGAATCGGCCCTCGCCGAGCGCGATGAGCCCGCGGGTGAGCTGCGCGGTGGCCAGGACCGGGCGTGCGCCGGCGGCCAGTCCGGTTCGTTCGGCGTCCGCGGTGAGTGCGGTGGCCTGCGGGTAATCCCCACGCAGAGCGGCGATTTCGGCCTGCACCGCCGTAACGGAGGCATGCATGAACGGCTGCCCGGTCTCCAGGGCGAAGGCCGCCGCCTCGGCCGCGATCGGCGCGGCGGTGGCGAGGTCACCGACCCGGGCCAGGCTCCAGGCCTGGATCGCGAGCGCCCGGGTCAGCAGCCCGAGCCGTCCGGCGGCCCGGAATCCGGGTGCGGCGGCCGCGGCGAAGTTCGCCGCGAGATCGAAAGCGCCGACCTGGTAGGCCGCGCTGCTGAGAAAGTGGTCGACCTCGGTATCGCGGCCCGTGGTCGCGGCCAGCGCCCGCAGGTGGCCGAGGACCTGTTCGCCGCGCTCGAACGGTGCCACGATCGAGTCGATCGCGAGCTTGCGCGGATCCCCGTCGGGAATGCCGAAGGTGTCGGCGACCGCGAGCACCGCGCGCCGGGTATCGGGCCCGGGTTCGGACCAGAAGCACCGCGCCGCCGCGGCCCACAGGATCCGCAGCGCCGGATCCGGATACCCGCTGGCGGCGACGGCGGCCGCGAGGGCGGCCAGTTCGCCGATGCGCGAAGAACTTTCGCGCATTCCGTCCTCGAACTCGCTGAGCAGCCAGTTCGCTGTGGCCTGCTGCTCGGTCGTGAGGGGGAGCGTGCGCGCGGCGTCTACCAGCCGGTCGGCCGTCTCGCGGCGACCGGCCTCGACGGCCAGTTCGGCCGCGCGCAGCAAGCGGCTCGCGCGCCGGCCGGGGGTGCCGCTGAGTGCCGCGGCCTGCTCCAGCGCCGCGACCGCGCCGCCGCTGTGGCGTGCCCGTTCGGCGATGCCGTCGAGTTCGGCGGCTACCTCCTCGGCGGGACCGAGGGTGCCCGCCGCGCGATGCCACACCTGCCGATCCGGTGTCGCGCCGAGAATCTCGGCGAGCGCGAGGTGGGCGCTCCGCTGCTGGTCGGCAGTGGCGCTCGCGACCAGTGCGGAGCGCATCAGGGGGTGCCGGAATGTCACTGTGCTGGAATGGATTTCGACCAGACCCGCGGTCACCGCTGGTGCGAAGATCTCCGGCGCGACCGTCTCTCCGAGGAGAACGCCGGCAGCCGCGAGTGTTTCAGCGCTCGAGTCGCTGTCGTTGAGCGCGGCGACGAGCACCGCGGAACGGCAGTCCTCGGGCAGTGCGGAGGCCCGCGCCGAGAACGCGCGCGTCAGGCGTTCGGTCAACGGCAGCGCCTGGGTGGGTTCGGTGCGGTCCGCCGCCGTCGGCAGTTCGACCAGCGCGAGCGGATTGCCCTGGGCCTCGGCGAGCACCCGGTGGCGGACCGACGGCGGCAGGTCCGGTGCGGCGCTGTCGATCAGTGCCGTCGCATCCTCGTCGGACAACCCGTCGAGCCGCATCTCGGTCAGTCCGGCGTCACACAGCGGGGAGCTGCCGCCTTCGCGCAGTGTGGCGAGCAGCGCGATGGGTTCACCGTCGATGCGGCGCGCCACGAACGCGAGCACGTCGGTGCTGGCGGCATCGAGCCAGTGCACATCCTCGGCGACGATCAGCAGTGGCCGCTCGGTCCCGTCGGCAGTGGCGGTATCGGCCAGCAACGTCAGTGCGGCGAGCCCGACCAGGTAGGGGCTCGGTTCACCGGTGTCCGCAGAGATGCCCAAAGCGGTTGCCAGCGCCTCGAATTGGCGGGACGGGAGGGCGTCGAATCCGCGGCGGAGCGGATAGAGCAGCCGATGCAGTCCGGCGTAGGGGAGATTCTGCTCGGCTTCGGCGCCGGCCGTGCGCAGCACCCGCACGCCCGCGACGGCCGCGGCCTCGACCGCCGCTTCGACCAACGTCGACTTCCCGATCCCCGGCGCTCCTTCGATCAGGATTCCACCGTGCTCACCGGGTCCGTCGACCAGTGCGCGCAGATCTTTCAGCTCGGTGTCTCGTCCGAACATCGGCATTGCCGCGCTACCTCTTCCCTGTCGCACCGAAATACGTCACTCCCAGCGTCATCTGACCGATTCGCCGCCATACCCGCCACAGCGATCGTATTTCCATGGCTACTGTTCGTTTCCACCTCCTATCCACTCTGTCACCCGCCGAGGTCGTGCAGGTGCTCACCGACTTCGGGCCCGCCCGTCCCGAGGTGTGGCCGACCATCGACGCCGAGCACTTCGTCGTGCACGACCGGGGCGCGACCTGGGCCGAGGTCACCGAGGGCACCGCCGCGGCCTGGGAGCGCGCCCGCTACGACTGGGACCCGGCCGGGCACACCGTGACCATCACCACGCTGGACTCCAAGCTCTTCGGCGCGGGCGGCGGCTGGGTGTTCCGGGCCACGCCCGACGTGTTCGGCACCCGCGTCGACGTGGAACTGACCCGGACTCCGCGCGCGTTCAAGGGCAAGGTGCTGGCGGCGCTGCTGCCGCTGGTCGGGCCGTCCGCGTTGCGCAAGTCCTTCGCCGCGCCGCTGCGGGCCGCGTGATGACCACGATGACCCCCGGCGTGCACGCTTTCGACTCCGACGGCGTCACCCAGCGGTATCACGTGTACGGCAGCGGACCGGTCTGCCTGGTACACCCCGGCGGGCCGGGCATCCACTGGGAGTACCTGCGGATGCCCGAGCTGGAAAAGCATCTGACCATGGTGTACGTCGAGGCGCTCGGCACCGGGGCATCCGGCCGCCTGCCGTCGCATCCGCACGGTTACACCCGCGAGCGCTACAGCCTTGCGCTGCAACGAATCATCGACCACCTCGGCGGGCCAGCGGTGTATCTGCTGGGTCATTCGCACGGGGCTTTCGTCGCCGCGTACCACACGATCCACCGCCCGGCCGGACTCGCGAGCATCATTCTGTACGAGGGTGCGCCGGTGACCGGACCCGAGCACGGGGCGGAGGCCGCGCGGCGGCTGCAGGAGTTCGCCGCCGCGCACGCCGATCGGCCCGAGCTGGCCGAGGTGCTCGCGGCTTTCGGTGCCATGCAAGACATTTCGAGCGATGAGCAGACCCTGGCCGTCGCCCGCGGCGTCTTGCCCTCGTACTTCGCCGACTACTGGGGCGACGAACAGCGCTGGGCACCGGTGCGAGAGGCGTTGCGCGCCAGCTACATCTCCGGATCGGATGCCGACGGTGCCCCCGATCTCATCGATGATCGCGCCGACCTGCCGAAGGTCGGTGTGCCCGCACTGGTGCTAGTGGGCCGCCACGATGTCATCTGCGGACCGCGCTGGGCTCAGGAACTGCACGACCTCATTCCCGATTCGCGGCTGGTGGTTCTGGAGCACAGCGGCCACCTAGGGCATCTGGAGGAACCCGAGCGTTTCGCCGCCGCGATCCGCGACTTCACCCGCACACCTGAAAGGCAACTGTGATGAACCTGCGAAAGACCGAAAGAGCGTCTCTCCCGATCAATTCCGAAAGGCCGCCTATCGCAGAGCTTTTCGTGTGCGGCCCGCTAGCGATGTTGATCTGGTCGGAGACCGCTTTGCGGCAGGGTCGTGGACCCGCTGCGCGCGCGTTCACCGGCTAGCGCCGAACCTGCCAACTCCACAACGAACGAATCCGCCGGCCACGAAAGCTCGTGGCCGGTGGATTCGTTTGTGCGCCTACGACTTCGGCTCGGTCCGAGGCTGCCGCTGATCGCGGTAGGTCTCGAGCAGCCGCAGCCACACCTCGCTGATTGTCGGGAACGAGGGCACCGCATGCCAGAGCCGGTCCAAGGGAATCTCGCCGGTGACCGCGATGGTGGCCGAATGCAGCAGTTCGGCGACGCCCGCTCCGGCGAAGGTGGCCCCGACGATGACCTGACGCTCGGGATCGATGAGGACGCGTGCCTGGCCGCGATAGTCCGGATCGTGCTGCTGTGCTCCGGCGACCCCGCCGATCTCGTAGTCGACGACATCGACCGTCCGGCCCGCCCGGGCCGCGTCCTCGGTGGTGAGGCCGACCGCAGCGATCTCCGGATCGGTGAACACCACCTGCGGCACGGCCCGCAGATCGGCGGTGCCGGTGTGCCGACCCCACGGTGCCGTGTCGAGGTCGCGGCCCGCCGCCCGGTCGGCGATCACCGCACCCGCGATCCGCGCCTGGTACTTGCCCTGATGGGTGAGCAACGCCCGGTGATTGACATCGCCGACGGCATAGAGCCATTCGCCCTCGACCGCGGTGACCGTGAAGCTGTCATCGGTGGCGAGCCAGTCGCCGGAGGTCAAACCGACTGTCTCCATACCGATGTCGTCGGTGCGGGGTGCGCGCCCGGTCGCGAGCAGCAGTTCGTCGGCAACGATGCGGCTGCCGTCTTTCAGTGTCAAGTGGACGCTATCGTCGGGTCCGCCCGCCCGTTCCGCGGCGGTGATGCCCGAGTCGAGCCGCAGGTCGACACCCGCCGCCCGGAGCCGGTCGGCGACCAGCTCCGCGGCGAAGGGTTCGACCCGGGCGAGCAGCCGCGAATCCCGGGCGATGAGGGTGACCTCGGAGCCGAGCGCCCGCCAGGCCGTGGCCATTTCGACCGCGACCACCCCGGCGCCCAGGATGGCGAGCCGGCCCGGCACTTCCTGGGCGCTGGTGGCCTCGCGACTGGTCCACGGCCGCAGCATGTCCAGCCCCGGCAGCGGCGGCAACGCCGCCCGGGTGCCTGTGCACACCGCGACCGCGTGCCGGGCCTGCAATCGCACGGTGCCGCCGTCGGGTGTCCGGACCGTCACCTGCTTGACCCCGTCGAGTTGCCCGTGGCCGCGAATGAGGTCGATCCCGGCGGAGGCGAGCCAGTCGACCTGCCCCTTGTCGTTCCAGTCGGCGGCCATGTGATCGCGGTGTTTGAGGACCGCGCGGACATCGAGCGGTCCGGTGACCGCGGTCGCGACACCGGGAAGCCGTGCGGCCTCGGCGTACAGCAGGGCGGGTCGAAGCAGCGCTTTACTGGGTTCGCAAGCCCAGTACGAACATTCACCGCCGACCAGTTCGGATTCGACGATCACGGTGCTGAGCCCGGCGGCGCTGGTGCGGTCGGCGACATTCTCGCCGACCGGCCCGGCCCCGACGACGATAACGTCGTATGTCTGGTTATTCACGTCTGACATGATGTGCTTTCGGGGCCGCGTGGTCAGCGGCCGGGTGCGCGCTGGGTGACTTCTTGCAGGAACCAGCCGTTGCCGTCCGGGTCGTGGAAGGCGGCGAACGAGCCGTAACTGCGGCGCTCCGGGTGTGCGCCCGGCACCCGGCCGGTGCTTCCGGCGTGGTGGAAGACGCCGGTCGCGTCCCGGAACGGTCCGTCGACGGTGACGCCGCGGCCGGTGAGTTCGGTGACGGCTTTCTCGATATCGGTGACGATGAGGTGCAGGCCGTGCAGCGCCCCGGGTGTGGTGGCCGTGACGCCGTTCCCGAAGATGATGGAGCATTCGGAGCCGGGCGGGGTCACCTGGACGACGCGATAGCCGTCGTCCACGGTGAAGTCGGCGTCGAGCCGGAATCCGAGTTGCTCGGCGTAGAACGCCTTGGCGCGGTCGACGTCCGAGACGGGCAGCACGATGACTTCGAGTTTCAGGTCCATGATCGAGTTCTCCTGTGGTGGTTGGGTTTTCGGGATCAGTGCGCGGCCGCTGCGGCCTTTTGAATCACGTCGGCGACCACATCGGGATGCGAGACGGCGACCGAGTGCGAGGCGTCGACCTCGGTGACCTGCGCCTTGGCGCGGGCGGCCATGAAACGCTGCGCCGCCACCGGAATGTTGAGGTCCTTGGTGGTCACGATGTCCCAGCTGGGTTTCTCGGTCCAGGCCGCGACCGTGGCTTTTTCCTCGAGCGCGGCCTGCGCGATCGGCCGCTGCGTGGCGGCCATGAGCGCGGCGTCCGCCGCGGAGACATCGGCGGCGAACTGGGCGTGGAACTTGTCCTGCTGGATGTAGAGATCGGTCCCGGCGCTGCCGTCGATGTTGGTGAACGGCACCGGATTCAACGTGCCCGGCAGTGTGGTGCCGGGGAACTTGCCGGTCAGCTCGAGTGCGGTCTCGCCGGGTGCGGGGAGGAAGGCCGCCACATAGACAAGCGCTTTGACCTTGTCGTTCCCGGCTGCGGCCGCGCTGATGACAGACCCGCCGTAGGAGTGCCCGACCAGGACGACCGGTCCGTCGACCCGGCTGATGACGGTGCGCAGCGCCGCGGCGTCGCCGGCCGGTCCGCGCAGCGGGTTGGCCGCCGCCACCACGGGATACCGGTTCTCGAGCAGCTTCTCGATCACGCCGTTCCAGCTGGACGCGTCGGCGAAAGCGCCGTGCTCCAGGATGATGGTCGGCCGCGGTGCGTCGGCGGTGGGATCGGCCTGGGTGGTGCTCGCGGTGCAGGCGACGACGAGGCCGGCGCCCGCGATCCCGGCCGCGAGCATCGTGGCGACCTGGGTGGCGCGTCGCCGGATGCCGCCATATGCGTTGTCTAACATGGGGGTTCGCCCTTCGAGCAGTGGATGCAAAGTGTGCGATTCCACTGTCTGCCGCCAGGCGGGGATGGCACATCCGTCAACTGACGCTGGCATGTACGTAAGGCCGGTGGCCTACGTCGCGTGCAGCGTCAGCCGACGGATGCGCAGCCGGATGTCCCGTCGCAAAGCTGGTGTTCATGAACAACACCGAGGTACTGCCTGTTTCGATGACCGAGCGGTCATCCCTGATCCGTCTCTACCTGAGCCGGGGCGTGCTGGCGATAGCGTGGGCCGCCGCCTTCGCCGCCGCGCACGCCACCCTGAACGCCGTCGCGATCATCCTGCTCGTGGCCTACCCGCTGATCGACGCCGTCTCGTCGCTGCTCGACTATCGCGCGGTTCCCAACGGTCCCGAACGTCGCGTGACAGCCCTCAACGGGGCGCTGAGCACGGTGATCGCCATCGCGCTCGGTGTCGCCGGAACCATCGGCGCCGCCGCGGTATTGGGCGTATTCGGGGTCTGGGCGGTGCTATCGGGTGCGGCGCAATTGATCGTCGGCCTACGCCGGCGCGGGCCCGCACTGGGCAAGCAGTGGCCGACGCTCATCTCCGGCGGCCTGTCCTTCCTGGTCGGCGCGACCTACGTCGCCCAAGCCACCGGCGAATCGCCGTCCCTGCATGTCCTCGCCATCTACGCCACCGGCGGCGGCGTCTTCTTCATCGCACAGGCCGTGTTGCTGGTGTGGAAGGCGCGAGCACACCGATCGAACGATTAATTCGCATGGCGGCCAACGGTTTCAACAGGACGGTGGGCCGATCAAGCTATGACGTGGTCGGGCTGGATGTGGAGGATCACCCGCTCCACATCACGTCTCTGCTCGTAGGGGTAGGTGTCCAGGTCCAGGTATTTGCGCGCCAGCCGGTCCAGGAATGCCTTCTCGGGATCTGGTTCGACCTCGACGACACGGCCGCGGACTTCCACGTAGCGGTAGGGGTCGTCGGGGTCGAGGATCGAGACCGATACCCGCGAATCTTTCTGGATGTTGCGGTATTTCTGCCGATCGGTGCCGGTTGAGACGAGCAATTGCCCGTCGGTGAAGTCGAACCACACCGGATGCGATTGCGGTTCGCCGTCGGGTCCCAGGGACGCGAGGTGCGCGAAGCCTTTCTTGGCGAGGATGCCGACGTGGCTGTCGGGGATCGTCGCGGACGATGTCTTCCTGCGCTGTGTTCGCAGGTTGATGTCGTCGATATCGTTCGCACGGTTGCGGATCTCAGCCATCGTTTTCTCCTCGCCGTCATGAATCTAGGTGTCAATATGCTGACATGGAAAGTCTGTGTCAAGATACTGACATGAGTCAAGAGGAGGCCGTGGGCGAACTGGAGCAGTCGGTGGGCTACGTCCTCAAACAGGCCCAGGCCGCGCTGCACTCCGCGATGGACGCGGTGCTGCGCCCGCTGGAACTGTCGGTGGCGCAATACGCCTGCCTCGAACTGCTCGGCCGGCACCCCGGGATGTCCAACTCCGAACTCGCCCGCGGTGCGTTCGTCACGCGCCAATCGATGAATCTCGTGCTCCGCGGATTACAGGATCGCGGCCTGCTGACTCGGCCTGCGCGGGCCCCGCACGGCCGCGCGCTGCCCACTGAGCTCACCAGTGCCGGGCAGAAGAAGCTGCGTGCGGCCAGCGTGGCCGTGCGCTCTGTCGAGCGGCAGATGTTCGCTCCGCTGTCCGCGGAAGAACAACGCCGGCTGCGCAACGACCTCGTCGTCTGTGTGGCCGCCATCCCCTCGGTCAAACCCGAGTAGTCGGCGTAGCGGGCGCTCAGTTCGAATGGCAGCCTGGGGGTTTGGGTGCGGCCCGGCCGATGGCGGTGCTGATTCGGCGTGCGGTAGGCTCTCGAAACTAGAGGTTGCTCCTCCGCTTTCGGCGTGGTAGCGGGCGTCAGGGGAGCTGTTCGCACAGCACGATCCGGTCACCTCCAGGAGAACCCACACGTGTCCGTATACCTTTATCGCTGGGGCAAATTCGCCTTCCGCCGCAAATGGATAGTGCTGCCGGTGTGGCTCGTACTCCTCGGAGTGCTCGGTGTCGCCGGCGGCATGCTGAGTAAACCGATGAGCGACGAGTTCAGCATGCCGTCGCTACCGTCGGAACGTGCCACCGACATCCTGGACAAGCAATTCCCCGGTATGTCCGGTCAGTTCAGTATCGATGCCGTCAGCGGCGCCTACGTCATCAAGGCGCCCGAAGGTACGAAGCTGACCGACAAGAACAACAGCGCCGCCATCGACGCGCTGATCGCCGATCTGAAGGCGCTGTCGGTCGACAACGGCACACGCAAGCTCGTCGCCGAAAAGGCCGCTGCGGCACTGGAAAACCCGGTCGACACGACCGCGGAAATGGGCTGCCTGACCGCCGCCGACCCGGCCGTCTGCTCAGGCGCCCCACTCAACGTGCTGAGCGCTGATGCTCCGGCAACCGTTGCCGTGCTTGCGGTTCCATTCGACATCGCTTCTTCGGCCGACATCACCGACGCAGAGCGGCACGCCGCCTACGACGTAGCGGGCCCCGCCCGCGCGCAGGGATTGACCGTCGAAGTCGGCGGCGCCATCCAGGAGGAGCAGGAGCAGCCCAGCGGCCAGGCCGAGCTGATCGGCATGGGCGTGGCACTGGTTGTCATGATGATCGCCTTCGGCGCCGTCGTGGCGGCCTTCGTGCCGATCATCACCGCCATCGTCGGCCTCGGCGCCGCCCTGCTGGTGATAGCGCTGGGCACCTCGATCATCGAGGTGCCCAGCTTCACGACGTTCCTGGCGTCGATGATCGGTATCGCGCTGTCCATCGACTACGCACTGTTCATCGTCTCCCGCTACAAACACGAACTGCACGTGGCGGAAAGTCCCGAAGAAGCCGCGGGCATCTCCGTCGGCACCGCCGGATCCGCGGTGGTGTTCGCCGGACTCACGGTCATCGTCGCCCTGAGTGCGCTGAGCATCGTCGGCGTGAACTTCCTGACCTTCATGGGACTCGGTGGCGCCATGGCGGCCTTCTTCGCCGTTCTCACCGCCATCACCCTGATGCCCGCCCTGCTCGGCGCCTTCGGCCGCTTCCTGTTCAAACCGAAGCTGCCGCTGGTCGCCCGGCACGACCCGGAAGACGACACCTCCGTCACCAACGGCATGCGGATGGGCCGTTTGATCGGCAACAGACCATGGGTCGCCCTGGCCATTGCCGTGGGAGCGCTTGCCGCACTGGCCTTTCCGGCGCTCGACCTGCAGCTGGGACTGCCGGGCGAGGACAGCTTCCCGACCGACTCCACGGTCCGTCAGTCCTACGACATCCGGACGGAAGGTTTCGGCGAAGGCAGCAACGGCATCCTGACCGTGGTCGCCGATCTGGCGAACGTGCCGGAAGGTACGCGCGAGGCCGCGGTCACCGCGCTGCGCGACCGGCTCGCCCAGTTCCCCGAGATGGATTACGTCACCAAGCCGCAGGTCAGTGCGAACGGGCTCGGCGTCATGCTCGACGGTGTGCCGAGGTCCGGGCCGAACAACCAGGCCACAAAAGATCTCGTGCGCGACGCCCGCGCCGCCGAAAGGGAACTGCGCGAGCAATACGGCATCGAGTACGGCATCACCGGCACGACCGCCATCTACGCCGACATGGACCACGTCCTGCTCGGCAAGATCGTCCCTTACCTGGCGATCGTCGCCGGTGCGGCCTTCGTGCTGTTGATCCTGGTGTTCCGGTCCATCCTGGTCCCGCTCACCGCGGCCCTGGGCTTCCTGCTCTCCATGGCGGCTACCTTCGGCGCCACCGTACTGATCTTCCAGGAAGGTGCGTTCGGCCTGATCGCCGATCCGCATCCGATCGTCAGCTTCCTGCCGATCATGTTGATCGGCTTGGTATTCGGTCTCGCCATGGACTATCAGGTGTTCCTGGTGACCCGGATGCGCGAGGAATACGTGCACGGCAAGTCGCCGAAAGACGCGATGATCTCCGGTTACCACCACGGTGCCCGCGTGGTGACCTCGGCGGCGATCATCATGATCTCGGTGTTCGGCTCCTTCCTGCTGGAATCCGACGTCGTCGCCAGGTCCATGGGCTTCGCCTTGGCCGCCGGTGTCGCCATCGACGCCTTCGTGGTGCGCATGGTGCTGGTCCCGGCCCTGCTGGTGATCATGGGCAGGCGGTCCTGGTGGATTCCGGAGTGGCTCGACCGCGTCCTGCCCGACATCGACGTCGAGGGCGCGAAACTGCGAGAGCTGCGACAGCCGCAGGCTGATCATGCCGAGCCGGAGCCCGTCGTCGCTGCGTACCCCATGCCGACGGAGCTCGCCGCAGAGCGGGTCGATGAGCAGATCTCGGAGCCTGCCCCGCCGGTCATCGCCGAACCGGAGCCGACGCTCGCTCCGGCTGGTGCCGCGGACCCAGCCACCAATGGCATCGGTGCACAACGGTTGTCGTCCGGGCGAGTTGTCGCCTCGATCGTTGGCAGCATTCGCCGTGACGACGGGCACCCGGTCCCCGACGCGGTGCTGACACTGATCGACCAACGTGGACAACAGGTTTCGCGTACGGCCGGCGACGGCGGCGGCAGCTACCTCATCGAGCCACCCGCGCCGGGAAGCTATGTCTTGATCGTCTCGGCGGACAGCTATCAACCGACCGCGGTACACGTCACCGCGATGAACGGGGTCGCGCAGCAGGTCGACATCACGGTGCACGGATCCGGCGAGCTGTCGGGTGTGGTGTACACGCCCGATCGCGAGCCGGTGGCAGGCGCCACGGTCACCGTGACCGACCTGCGTGGTGAGGTCGTCGGCGCCGCCGTGACAACGGCGGACGGCAGCTACGCCTGCAAGGGTGTAACAGCGGGAACCTATACGTTGGTGGCGGTTTCCGATCAGATGCGTCCCACCGCAACGACATTGACCGTGCCGGCGAGCGGGCAGTTGGTCTTCGACGTGGAACTGGCTCCGATGGCGACGTTGTGGGGCACGGTACGCGCCGACGGCCGGGCAGTGCATGACGCCCGGGTCACCGTGGTCGACTGGTCCGGCTTAGCCGTCGGTAGCGTCCACACCGACATGGACGGCCGCTACGCGGTGGCCGACCTGCCCGCGGGCGAATACATCGTCGTGACCCGCGGCTATCCGATGGTCACCAGTGAGGTGACCGTCACCGGCGGCCGAGTCGACCACGACGTACACCTGGGCTTCCTCAACTGAGTTCGTAAGCGGCACGGGAGATTCGGAAGGACTTGGACCCGACGCCGCAGCGGATGCCATCGCGAGCGCTGGTGCAGGTGAAACCGCCGAAGGTGACCGACGCGCCGTAAGGCAGGAAACTATTGATGGGGTGGCCAAGGGTGCCGCCACCGCAGTTGAACCACGCGCCGTGGGCTTTGCTGAGATGGATCGCATATCCGTAGTCACTCTGGACCGGGGTGCCGTCGGGTAAGTAACACCCGGGCGGCCGAGGTGGGGGTGTGTAGGTGTATTCGAACACCTCGCAGCGGACATACCCCGCGCCGCCGTCGGACCCCTCTGCGAAAATCGCACAGGCGATATTGCCGCTGGGGGAACCGAAAAGGATCTGGTCGGCCGCCTGTGCGGTACCGGTCGGGCCCACCGCGGCAATCCCCGCGGTACAGGCCGCCGCGGTGACCAGGCGGATGATGGTGCGAACGTTCATCGGCCGAGTTTGGCCGAATCGCCTTGCCGGAAGCTGAAAGCCGGCATAACGGGCTGGTCCGGCCGCCCGGAAACCTCCGGTCGCGGCTGGGTGCGATACTCCGGTAGCTAGCTCGGTTGTCGGATCGGAACGAAGGAGTGGGTTATGGGTGGCTTTACTGTCGCGGAGGCCAAGGCGGTATTCGTGAAGGTCGATGCGAACAGTGACGGCTTCATCACCCTCGAGGAGTACGCGCAGGCTGTCGAGGCGTACGGGTTTTCGACCGATGAAGCGAAGAAGGCGGCGCTGGCCATTGTGGAGAAGGCAGATCTGAACGGGGACAAGAAGATCAGCCTCGACGAGTTTCTGACGCTGGTCAGCTGAAAACACGCGAGGCCGGTCCCGGCGCTTACGCCGGGACCGGCCTCGGGGCCGTCCGCATGATCAGCTCAGGGCTGTTTGAGCCTGGAACATCCAGTGGTGCTCTTCGAGCTTGGCGGTGATGCCGATGAGCAGATCCTGGGTGACCGGGTCGGCGGTCTCGGTTGCTTGGATGTGCATGCGCAGCCGGCGGACGACGGCGTCCAGGCGGGACACGATCAGCGCGACGACCTCGCTGTCGGACAGATACCCGGAGGGGAATTCCGCGGCGTCGGCGGCGACTGTGGCGGCGCGCCCGTCCGGCGAGATACCCAGCGCGGCAGCGCGTTCGGCGACCGAGTCGGAGAATTCCCGGGCACTGTCGACGAGTTCGTCCAGTTGCAAATGGACCGAGCGGAAATGCGGGCCGACGACATTCCAGTGCGCCTGCTTGGCGGTGAGGCTCAGATCGATCAGATCGGTGAGCGCCTCCTGCAGAACGACGCCGACGACTTTGGTTTCGGCCTTGCCGAGAGTTCCCGCGATGGCCCTCTTGGACAGCGTTGCAGTCACGATTGCTCCTTCTCTAGGGTTGACCTTTTCTGGAACAATTCCAATCTAGCGCCGTTCATGCCCGGCTGCATGGTCTTGTTGATCACACCGCCGGACAGCGCCCACCCGCCCGGCATCGACGATCCTCGCGCCTCCTCCCAGCGGAAACGGCTCCGGCCGTTGGTACCGTGAACCGCATTGGATTCCACTAGAGGGGTGCGCGGTGACGAAGGTCGAGGGAGTGCCGGGCCTCGATGAAGTACTGGCCGGTTTGCAGTGGCGGTTCGCGGGGCGGGACGAGTTCACGTTGGCGGCGGGGCAGTGGGAATTCATCACCGAGCCCAGTGCGCTCGTCGTGCTCGATGGCCTGGTCCGCGTCGAAGGGCTCAGTGCGACAGAGGATTTGGCCAGTGGCGACTTTCTTTTCGTGCCGGGTAACGGCCGGTTCGCGATCAACGCGCTGGCGTCGGGCCGGGTGCAGCGCGTGCGGCTCGAACCGGTCGGGAGTGGCAGCCTGATGGCCGCGTTGCCGCAGCGGGTGCTGCTGACCGATTTCGTCGAACACACGCCGCTGGCCACGACGATGATGCGGCACCTGGTCGAGCAATGCCCCGATCCGTTCGGTGTGCAAGGTGACCGGGTCGCCACGTTGATCACGTCGATGGCGATCGAGTCCTGGCATGCCCGCGGTTGCGCGCCGCAACGGTGGCTGATGAAGGTGAACGAGCCGGGGGTGGCGCAGGCGGTGGCCGCCATGCACGCCGATCCCGGGCAGGAGTGGACCGTCGAGGCGCTGGCGCGCGTCGCGCTGGCCTCGCGGTCGGGGTTCGCCGCCCGGTTCCAAGCGGCGACGGGTCTCACGCCGGGCCGGTATCTGACGAAGCTGAGAGTCGAACGGGCGCAACGGTTTCTGGCGGAGCAGGACACATCGATCGGGACGGTGGCCCGGCGTCTGGGCTACCGGTCGGAGACCGCTTTCGGGCGGGCGTTCCGGCGGCATACGGGCCACACGCCGTCGCAGTGGCGGCGTGCGGCCCGGGAGTCGTCGGCTAGCGCTGTGCCCGGGTGAGCGATACCCGCACCAGCACCCCGCCGAGCACCGCGCCCAGCGCGGCGAGTCCGTAGGTGGCGGTGAGCCCGATGCTGTCCACACCGCGACCGCCCAGCGCGGAACCCAGGATGATCGCCAACTGGAAGCCGCCGACGACCAGCCCGCCGCCTGCCTCCATGCGCTCCGGCAGCACCCGCGACACCCACACCTGCACCAGATTGAGAATGCCGCCGAACGCACCGCCCCAGATGAGCACGGCGAGGTAGCCGAGAACCGGAACAGCCCCGGCGGCGATGATCACCAGCAGCGAGCCGCCGATGGCCACGGGTACCGCTACCAGCAGCACGCCGAGTCGCCGGTCGGCCAGCGATCCGAGGACGAAATTCCCGATCAGGCCGCCGATGCCGAACAGCGCGAGCAGCACCGGGATCACTGCCGGGCCGGCCTGCATCAGTTCGTCCAGGGCCGGGCGGATGTAGGTGTATCCGGCAAAGTGTCCGGCGATCACCGATACGACGCTGATCAGGCCGAGCGCCACCCCCGGCGCCCGCAGCGCGGCGCCGAGCGCTGCGAATCCGACGCCCTCGCTCGGTGCGATCGGCGGCAACACCATCCGGACCGCGATCGCCGTCGCCACGGTCAACCCCGCTACGACGACGAATGTTGTCCGCCAGCCCGCATAGGTGCTCAGCAGCACCCCCAGCGGAACACCGGCCACCGTGGCCACCGTGGTCCCCGCGTTGACGATCATCATCGCTTTACCGAGCCGTTCGGCCGCCACCAACTGCGCGGCGATTACCAGCGCCATCGACCAGTACCCGCCCACGGCCACCCCGAGCAGCAGTCGCGCGATCAGCAGCAACACGATGTTCGGCGCTAGCGCCACAACAACATTCGATACCGCCGCCGCGATGGTCAACACGATCAGCAAGCTCCGCCGATCAACTCGCGGGAACAGTGCTCCCAACGCGAGCGCGGCAAACAGCGCGGTCAGCGCCGTCGCGCTCACCGACAGCCCGACCACCCCCTCGGGCACCCGAAGATCGTGCGCGAGCGTGGTGAGTACACCCGGCGGCAGGAACTCCGCGGTCACCAGCGTGAAACTGCCGAGGAACATGGTCAGCAAGGCGGGCCAGGCGGCGCGGCGGGAAAGCCCCGATGCGGCAGTGCCGGTCGTCGATGTCGTGGTCATGTCGGATGCAACAGTCCGGCCCGGCCTGCCACGCGACTCAAACGCCACGGCGATCGTCCGGAACGCCAACGTTCGGCGAGGCAGCTCAGCCACCCGCTACCGACGATGGGCGAGCACAGCTGTCGCTGTTGCGGACCCGTCGGTCGACGGACAGTTTCCGCCGGTCGGCGGATGGGCGCGCCGCTGACCGGGCACTACTGTTCGTTCGTTGGGCTGACAGAGTGGTAGCGCGTCGGGTGCGGAGGCACGCGGTAGCGTCGTCGGTTACCCAGCGAACGTCGAGCGACGACAGCGAGGCAGGTCTTTCCGTGATTCGAGTGGTAATTGTCGATGACGAGGCTTTGGTGCGGTCGGGGTTCGAGCTCATTCTCGGTGCCGCGCCCGATGTCGACGTGGTGGGGACGAGTTCGGGTGGCGGGGCCGTGGAGATGATCGGCGAGCTGCACCCGGATGTGGTGTTGCTGGATATCCGGATGCCCGATGTGGACGGGCTGACGGTGCTGGGCCGGCTGCGCGAGTTGGCCGAGCCGCCGGTGGTCGCGATGTTGACGACCTTCGACACCGACGAATACATCGTCACGGCGCTGCGTTCGGGCGCGGCGGGATTTCTGTTGAAGGACACCGAACCGGACCAGTTGGCGCAACTGATTCGCACGCTGGCAGCCGGGGGTGTGGTGATGTCGCCGAAGGCGGCGGCCACGCTGTTGCACGGTGACAACAAGCTGGGCCGGATGGCCGCCACCGATGCCGAAGTCGCGCGCATCGATGCGCTGACCGACCGGGAACGTGAGGTGCTGGTGCTGCTGGCGGAGGGGTTGTCCAACGCCGAGATCGGGCAGCGGATCTATTTGAGCGTGGGCACGGTCAAGGATCATGTCAGCGCGATTCTGAGCAAGCTGCGGGTAGGCAGCCGGGTGCAGGCGGCGCTGGTGGCTCAGCGTGCCGGATTGCTTGCCGGGCAGCGTGAGAAGCCTTGATCACCCGGGTTCGGCCGCCCCGCTGGGTTGTCGACGCCGCGGCGGTGGCGGTCGCGGTGGTGGATGCGATTTTCGGCAGTGTCTATCTCGATAACAGTGAGCTGGCGCTGGCGGTGATCGCCTGTGCCGCACTGGTTTTCCGTCGGCGGTGGCCGGTGGCGGTGTTCCTGCTGACCTTGCCGTCGGCGATGCTGAACGAGCTCGTCATCGCGCCCGCCATCGCGCTGTACACGGTGGGCAGGCAGTCGCGTAATCGGCTGGTGTCGATCGGGTGCGCGGTGGCTGCCGCGGCCGCGGGGATCTCCTGGGGGCTGGGCGAGCCGCTTTCTCGGACCGATGCCGTGATCTATGGCGTCTTCACGGCGGCGTGGGCCGCGGCGCCGGTCTTGTTCGGTCAGCTGGTGCGGACCCGGGACGAGCTCAGCCAGCGGCTGGTGGAGATCGAGGAGGCGCGGGACCATGAACGCCACCTGCACGCGCAGGCCGTGCTGGCACGGGAACGCGCGCAGATCGGCCGGGAAATGCACGACGTGGTGTCGCATCAGGTCAGCCTGATCGCCGTTCGCGCCGGCGCGTTGCAGGTCGCCGCCCCCGACACCGACACCCGCGAGGCAGCGCGCACCATCCGGGAACTGAGTGTCACGACCCTCGACGAACTGCGAAACCTGGTGACGCTGTTGCGCGCGTCGGGCGGCCGGGGCACCGAACTGACACCCCAGCCGACGCTGGCGGACCTGCACACGCTGATCGACTCGAGCGGCATTCCGGTGGTGTTCGGTGGCGAGTTGCCCACTGAGATCACCGGTGCGGCGCAGCGCGCGGTGTATCGAACGGTGCAGGAGGCGTTGACCAACGTCCGCAAGCATGCCCCGGGAGCCACGGCGGAGATCCACCTGTGGTCGGACGCGGAGCGGTTCGGTGTGGTGGTCGTGAATACACCGGCCACACGCAGCGCGCTGCCGTTGCCCGGATCTGGTCACGGTCTACTCGGATTGACCGAGCGCGCCGAGTTGCTGAACGGCCAGTTGCTCAGCGGCGCGACCGCCGAGGGCGGCTTCCGTGTCGAATTGCGGCTGCCGCGCACCTGAACGCCGGTGCGGGGGCGGGCCATCCACCCGCCACCGGAGGGGGTGCGAACAGCCATCCGGCGGATTCCTCGGGCGGCGCTGGTCGCACAGACTCGTAGGTGGCGGGCATCCATGCCTCCCCCTCACATGGGTGCCCGCCACTATCCGTTCGCTGGTCGGACCAGAGGGGCTTCTGAAGGTGACATGTGATCGGAATGGCAACGAATACAGGGGCCGCATGGGCGAGTGCCGGAATTTTGCTGAGCACCATTGTGATCGGCGCTGGAACCGCCGGTGCAGAGCCGGTGGCGGATAGATCGCGGGAGACCGTGACCGATGACGGCCGGACGCTGACAATCACCAAATCCGGTGAGAACCTGGACCGCTCACCCGGTCTGGTGAATTCCCCGGTCAGCCGTGAGGGTTTCGTGTCGGTCAAGGCCACGGCCGAGGTCACCGGCAAAAGCGGGCCGCGGGTGACCAGCGGCACCATCACCGTGGGTTATCAAATCGGTTGCGCTGTCGATGTTTCCAGCGGCTTGAATCTGGGTGTCGGTGCCACGCTCGGCGCGAACGCCGGCGTATCCATCATGAAACCGCCCAATGCCGGCGTCACGGCCTCGGTGACTCCGAATATCTCCACCTCGCTCAAACCCGGGTCCATCACGACCATCACCCTGGGCGAGAAGCCCTGGTCGGAGTCCAGGGCCTCGATCACCGCCGAACAGGTCACGGTCAAGGTCGACGCCTGTGCCGGTCCGGTCACGCTGCGTTCCTTCGCCACCGCGGCGATCTCCACGCCGACCGCCGACAACAACATCACCGTCTACGGTGACGCGATGCAACTCTGAAAGACTTCGACCCGCCGGATGGCGGGTCGCAGTCCGCCACCTGGGTGCATCGCGTCGGCCGTATGGCTGGAAGTTTGCTGGCGCGCTGTCGAATTCGCGATTCGGTACCTACCGTCGAGAACATGAAGAATTCGCAGCCGCGCTTCGCCCGGCTCCGTCTGTTGTGGTCGTTCATCGCGCCGCACCGTGGTGTGCTCGCGATCGGACTGGTGCTGGCACTGCTCAGCGCGACGGCGGGCCTGGCGATGCCGATGATCACCAAGTGGGTACTCGACGCGCTGGGGACCGGTGCGTCCCTGGTGGCGCCCGTGGCCACCCTGGCGGGGCTGTCGATCCTGAGCGCGTCGGTGCTGTGCGTGGAGTGGATCCTGCTCGGTACGGTCGGTGAACGGGTAGTGCTCGACGCGCGGAAATCGCTGGTCCGCAGGTACTTTCGCGCCACGATCCCGGCACTGCACAGCCGTCCGGTGGGTGAGCTGGTCACCCGGGTCACCTCCGACACGGTCCTGCTGCACGAGGCGGCATCCTCCAGCCTGATCGGGCTGGTCAACGGCGTGGTCATGCTGGTGGGGTCGCTGATCCTGATGGCTGTGCTGGACCTGACGCTGCTCGGGGTCACGCTCACGGCGGTCGTCGTGGTGAGTGTGTTGTTCCTGGCGCTGATGCCGGGTGTGGCCGAGCAGCGTCAGCAGGCGCAGCAGCGGCTCGGGCTCGTCGGCGGTGCGCTGGAGGGCGCGTTGCACGCGATCCGCACGGTGAAGGCCAGCCGCGCCGAGCAACGCCAATCCGAGCGCATCCTCGCCGACGCCGAGGCCTCGACCGAGCATGCCATCCGCGCCGTCCGGCGCGAAGGACTCGCCTCCGGAATCGCTTGGGCCGGTGTGGAAGCCGCGATCGTCGTGGTGCTGGCCTTCGGCGCGTGGCGGGTCGCGCACGGCTCATTGCCGCTGTCCAGCCTGATCGCGTTCCTGCTGTACGCCTTCGCACTGGTCGAACCGGTGACCGGACTCGGCCAGCATGTGATGACCTTGCAGCGGGGTATCGCGGCCGCCGGCCGGATTCGCGAGGTCGAGCACATGGAGATCGAAACCGATTCCGCCACAGCCGGAGTCGTGCCGACGCGTTCCGCAGGCCCGGTGCTCGAATTGCGCGGCGTCACTGCCGGTTACGGCAATCGCGCGGCCCCGGCGCTGCGCGATATCGATCTCGTCATCCCGCGCCACGGGCATACCGCGATCGTCGGTCCGTCCGGCGCCGGTAAGACGACGTTGATGTCGTTGATCCTGCGCTTCCTCGAACCGCAGCACGGAGCCCTGCTACTGGACGGGCGGCCTTACACCGATTACGGCTACGCCGAGGTGCGCGGCCGGCTGGCCTACGTGGAACAGGACACGCCGGTGGTGCCGGGAACCATCCGCGATAATCTGGTCTACGCCTGTCCGGACGCCTCGGAAGACGCACTCGCCCAAGTGATTCGGGATACCCGGCTGCAAGAGGTGATCGCCGCACAGCAACAGGGCCTCGACACACCGCTGGCCGCGGCGTCGGTCTCCAGCGGCCAGCGCCAGCGCATCGCCGTGGCGCGTGCACTGCTGGGCGCGCCCGAAGTGCTGCTGCTCGACGAGGCGACCGCCCATGCCGACGGCATCACCGAAGCCGCTATCCACGACTGCATCCGGCAACGGGCGCGGGAAGGCGCGGTGCTCACCATCGCGCACCGGCTCTCCACCGTGGTCGACGCCGACCGCATAGTCGTGCTGCAAGAGGGCCGAATCCGCGCCCAGGGCACGCACGCCGAACTGGTGGACAGCGACGAGTTGTACCGGGAACTCGTCAGTGCGCTGCGGATCGAAGAACAGGCCGCCGCCAGCCGATGATCGGAGGTCTCATCAGGGGCGCCGCGCGTGTCACGACGGTGGCCCGGAGCATCGGGGCTCGATGATCACAGGTAACGACGGGTTTGCCGAGAGTCGCGACATGCTGAGAGGTGACAGTTGTGAATCAGTCCCTGATCGTGGTGGCGTCGGTGGTGGCGTTGTGGGCCGTGCTGGCCGGGCGGCTGGAGCGCTGGCGGATCACCGCACCCATGATCGTGGTGCTGGCCGGCGTCGCGATGGGGATCTCGACCAAGGGTTCGCTCGGCGAAACCCTGAATACCGAGGTCGCGTTGAAGGCGGCCGAAATCATCTTGGCGGTACTGCTTTTCGTCGACGCCTGCGAGGTTCGCGGCGGGCTGCTCGGCCGGGAACGGTCGTCGGCGTTGCGGCTGTTGCTCATTGCGATGCCGCTCAGTCTCGGGCTGGCCATGGTCCTGGGACGATGGCTGTTCCCAGGGCTGGAGTGGGCGGTGCTGCTGGTGATCGCCTGTGCTGTGGTGCCGATCGATTTCGCGCCCGTGGCCTCTATCGTCCGCGACCGCCGATTACCAGAACGGGTCCGGCACCTGCTGAATGTGGAAAGCGGCTACAACGACGGCATTGTGTCCCCGATCTTCCTGTGCGCGCTGCTGCTGGCGGGGGGTCGAGCCGAGGCGGCCAAGACGCCGATCGAGGCCTTGCAGGCCGCACTGCCCGCCTCTGCCAAAGCGATTGCTGTCGGATTGGTTGCGGGCGGTGTGCTCGCGCTGCTCGGCAACGCGGGGGAGCGCCGGGGGTTGATGACCGACCAGTCCAAACGGATCGCGGTGGTCGCCGCGCCGATTCTGGCGTTCGCGCTGTCGGTGGGTATCCATGGAAATGGGTTCGTCGCCGCGTTCGTGTGCGGCATCGTGTACCGATCCGTGCGTGTCTCAGCGGAGCTCCGGCGCGAGCTGGAGTTGCTGGACGACTTGGGTTTCCTGCTCACCGTCGTCATGTGGTTCGTCTTCGGCAGCGCCGCCGTGCTCGCTCTCACGACCGACCTGAGCTGGCGACTCGTCGCCTTCGGTGTCGCGGTACTGACCGTGGTGCGGATCGGGCCCGTGCTACTGGCGATGCTGGGCACCGACTTCTCCTGGCGTGACCGCCTCACGCTGGGTTGGCTGGGGCCCCGCGGCACGACCTCGATCGTGTTCGGACTCTTGGCATTCAATCACCTCAACGATGATCCGGCGTATACGACGCTGTCGATCATGGTGCTCGTGGTGTTCGGCAGCGTCCTGTTCCATGGCGTCGGCTCCGCACTGGTGATCGGGGCCTACCGCCGCTGGCGCTGAGTGCGGTTGCCGCACTAGATGAGCGTTAACATCAAAAGCTGCTTCCATTGCCCGGCGTGGGTCACACACCGCTCGATGAGCCGAAGCGGCTGTTCATCTGAAATTGCCTGGTACACGGCCATATTCCGAGGATGATCGGCCACTGACTCCGGCTTGGTCCTTGACAGCCTCCCAGTGTCGTAGGTAACAATGTGCGCGTTAACATAGCTGGGAGCAATGCATGGCCGACGAGTACGTAGTGGGTGTCGATTTCGGCACGCTGTCCGGTCGCGCCCTGGTCGTGCGGGTGCGCGACGGCGCCGAGCTCGGAACGGCGGTGTGCGAGTACCGGCACGCGGTGATCGAGCACGAATTACCGGCCACCAGAGCCCCTTTGCCGCCGGACTGGGCGCTGCAGGACCCCGAGGACTATCTCGACGTGCTACGGGTCGCGGTGCCCGCCGCGGTGCGGGCGGCGGGTATCGATCCGGGCGAGATCATCGGCATCGCAACAGATTTCACCGCCTGTACGGTGCTGCCCAGCACGGCCGACGGCACGCCGCTCTGCCGGGTGCCGGAGTTCGCGGGACGTCCGCACGCCTACCCGAAACTGTGGAAGCACCACGCCGCGCAACCGCAGGCCGACCGGATCACCGCGCTGGCCCACGAGCGTGGCGAGGCGTGGATCGGCCGCTACGGCGGCCGGATCTCCAGCGAATGGGAATTCGCCAAGGGCCTGCAGATGCTGGAGGAAGATCCGGAGATCTACACCGCGGCAGCGCGTTTCATCGAAGCCGCGGATTGGATCGTCTGGCAGCTCTGCGGGCGCGAAACCCGCAACGTGTGCACCGCGGGCTACAAGGGACAGCACCAGGACGGCGCATGGCCCGGCACCGCGTACCTCACTGCCCTGAATCCGGGCTTCGCCGACTTCACCGGCAAGCTCGCCCACCCACTGTCACCGCTCGGCGGCCGTGCCGGCGACCTGACCGAGCAGGCGGCGCGGTGGACCGGCCTGCGTCCCGGAATCGCGGTCGCCGTCGGCAATGTCGACGCGCACGTGACCGCGCCCGCGGCGCAGGCCGTGGGGGACGGACAGCTGCTCGCGGTGATGGGCACCTCCACCTGCCACGTCATGAACGCCGGCCGGCTGGCCGAGGTGCCCGGCATGTGCGGCGTGGTGGATGGCGGAATCATCAGCGGCAGTTGGGGTTACGAGGCCGGGCAGAGCGCGGTCGGCGACATCTTCGCCTGGTTCGTGGACAACGCCGTGCCCGCCGGTTACCGCGACCGGGCCGCCGCTCGCAACCTCGATCCGCACGAGTACCTGAGCGAGCTGGCCGGACGCCAGCGGGTCGGGGAGCACGGCCTGGTCGCCCTGGACTGGCTGGGCGGCAACCGGTCCGTCCTGGTCGATCACGACCTCTCGGGCGTCCTGATCGGCCTGACCTTGGCGACCCGGCCCGAGGACATCTACCGCGCACTGCTCGAAGCGACCGCCTTCGGCACCCGGACCATTATCGAATCCTTCAACCACGCGGGCGTTTCCGTGCGCGAACTGATCGTGGCAGGCGGTCTGGTCCGCAATTCCGTGCTCATGCAGATCTACGCCGATGTGACCGGTCTGCCGCTGTCGGTGCTCGCCTCGCAGCAGGGGCCCGCGCTCGGCTCCGCCATCCACGCGGCCGTCGCCGCGGGCGCGTATCCAGACGTGCGCGCCGCCTCTGCGGCGATGGGCCGGATAGACCGAGCCGCCTACCTGCCGGATCCGGACCGCGTCGCCGCGTACTCCGCCCTGTACGCCGAATACCGCGCCCTGCACGACCATTTCGGCCGCGGCGGCACCGAGGCGCTGCACCGGCTGCGCCGCATTCGCAACACCGCACGCAAGGAGGTAGCCACCACATGACGACGATCGAACGCGCCGTGGCCGGACTGCGCACACAGGTGGCCGACCTGCACCGCGAACTGACGCGCTGGGGGCTCGTGGTGTGGACGGCGGGAAATGTGTCGGCCCGCGTGCCGGGCGCGGATCTGCTGGTCATCAAGCCCAGCGGTCTGTCCTACGACGAGCTCACCCCGGACACGATGGTGGTCTGCGACCTCGACGGCACACCGGTCGAAGGCGAACTGTCCCCGTCCAGCGACACCGCCGCGCACGCCTACATCTACCGGCACATGCCGCAGGTCGGCGGTGTGGTGCACACCCATTCGACCTTCGCCAGCGCGTGGGCCGCGCGGGCGGAACCGATTCCGTGCGTGCTCACCGCGATGGCCGACGAGTTCGGCGGGGAGATCCCGGTCGGGCCGTTCGCCTTGATCGGCGGCGACGAGATCGGCCGCGGCGTGGTGAAAACCCTTGCCGGGCACCGCTCTCCGGCGGTGCTGATGAAGAACCACGGCGTGTTCGCCATCGGACCCGATGCCCGGGCGGCGGTGAAGGCCGCCGTGATGTGCGAGGACGTGGCGCGCACCGCGCATATGGCGCACGAGCTGGGCCGGCCGATCCCCATCCCGCCTGACGCGGTGGACCGCCTGCACGACCGCTACCAGAACGTCTACGGCCAGCGCTGATAGAAGGAGCCCCTCTGTGACCGCCTCCCTGGCACCCGCCACCACCCGCAAGCCCCGCATCGGTCTGCTCGGCATCATGCAGGCCCTCTACGACCACATGATCCCGGGCATCACCGAACGCCAGGCCGGATACGCCGAGGCGATCGCCGAGCAGCTCGGCGAGGTCGCCGACTGGACCATCGGCCGCCCGGTCAAGGACCGCGCCGACGCCGAGGAGGTGATGCGCGAATTCGGCAACGCCGATCTCGACGGCGTCCTGGTGGTCATGCTGACCTACGGCCCGGCGATGCGGGTAGCGCGGCTGTTCAACGAGAACCGGATGCCGTTGCTGCTGGCCAACATTCAGCCCGAACCAGCGGTCACCGCCGCGTGGGACATGGCGGATATGACCTACAACCAGGGCATCCACGGCGCGCAGGACACCGCCAACGCACTGGTGCGCGCCGATCGGCCGTTCGAGGTGATCACCGACGACTGGCGCTCGCCGGAATTCCGCGAGCGCGTCGACCGCTGGGCCCGCGCCGCCCGGGCGATCACGGCGTGGAAGTCGTTGAAGGTCGGGGTGTTCGGCTACGCCATGAACGATATGGGCGACATCCGGGTCGACGAAAACGCGTTGCTGCGCACGCTCGGGCCGGAGATCAGCTTCCTCGCGCCGGGCGACCTGTACCGCGGCGCACTGGCCGTCACCGACGCCGAGGTCGCCGAGCTGATCGACTGGGAGAACGAGCATTTCGAGATTGACAAGGCCCTCACCGCCGCCGAGCGCGAGGACCACGTACGCATGCAGATCGCCATCGAGCGCATCCTCACCGACCGCGGATACCGCGCCTACTCCACGCATTTCGACGCTATCGGCGAAGACGGCCGGTTCCGGCGGCTGCCGCTGGCGGCGGCTTCGAGCCTGATGGCCAAGGGCTACGGCTACGGCGCGGAGGGCGACGCGCTCGCGGCGTCGATGGTCTACGCCGGGCATCAGCTCCTCGGCGACGCGCATTTCACCGAGATGTACGCCATGGACTTCCCGTCCGATTCGCTGTTGATGAGCCATATGGGCGAAGGGAATTGGCGGGTGGCGCGCACCGACGAGCCGGTGCGGTTGATCCACCGGGAACTCGGCATCGGCAAGCTCGAGGCCCCGCCGACCTTCCTGTTCCGCTACCGGCCGGGCCCGGCCACGCTGGCCTGCCTGGTGTCTCTCGGTGGCGAACGTTTCCGGCTGGTGGTCGCCGAGGGCGAGGTGCTCGACGCGCCGCCGCTGCCGCAGCTGGAGATGCCCTACGGCCAGTTCCGCCCCGACACCGGCGTGCGCGCCTGCATGGACGGCTGGCTGGCTGCCGGCGGGCCGCACCACCAGGTGCTCAACCTCGGGCGCCACGCCGCCGACTGGCAGGTCTTCTGCCGGTTGTCCGGAATCGAATTCGTCCAGGTCTGAGCAAGGAGAACCCACATGACCGGCATCGATCGCCGCCGCTTCCTCGGGATAGCGGGCGGCTCCGTGGCCCTACTGGCCGCGGCCTGTTCCGTCGACAGCGGCTCGGGCAGCTCGTCCGGAGGCAAGCGGATCGGAATCTCCATGCCCACCAAGTCCTCCGAGCGCTGGGTGGCCGACGGGAACAACATCGTCGACCAGTTCAAGGCGCTCGGCTACACCCCCGATCTGCAGTACGCCGAGGACGTCATCGAGAACCAGGTGGCGCAGCTGGAGAACATGCTGACCCAGGGCGCCAACGCACTCGTCATCGCGGCTATCGACAACAAGTCGCTGACCGGGGTGCTGAACCAGGCCAAACAGAACAAGGTCGCGGTCATCGCCTACGACCGGCTCATCCGCGACACCGCCAACGTCGACTACTACGCCACCTTCGACAATTTCAAAGTCGGTGTGCTGCAAGCGACTTACCTGGTCGAGCGGCTGGGTGCGCAGAACGCGACGGCGCCGTTGAACATCGAACTGTTCGCCGGGTCGCCGGACGACAACAACACCTTGTTCTTCTTCAACGGTGCGATGTCGGTGCTGCAGCCGCTGATCGACACCGGCAAGCTGGCGGTGCGCTCGGGTCAGACCCGGATGGATCAGGCGACCACCCTGCGCTGGGACGGCGCGACCGCCCAGTCCCGTATGGAGAACCTGCTGTCCGCGCATTACGCCGCCGCGAACGTGGACGCGGTGCTCTCGCCCTACGACGGGATCTCCATCGGCATCCTGTCCGCGCTCAAGGCCGTCGGTTACGGGGGCGCCAAGAAGATGCCCATCGTCACCGGCCAGGACGCAGAGAAGGCGTCGGTGAAGTCGATCATCGCAGGGGAGCAGACCCAGACCGTGTTCAAGGACACCAGGGAACTGGCCAAGCGAGCGGTGCAGATGACCAACGCGATCCTCACCGGCGGTACCCCGGAAACCAACGACACCAGCACCTACGACAACGGCGTCAAGAAGGTGCCTTCCTATCTGCTGCAACCGGTTTCGGTGGACAAGGCCAACTACCGGCAGGCCCTGATCGACACCGGCTACTACACCGACAAGGATCTGCAGTAGGCCATGACCGATCACATTCTCGAAATGCGTTCGATCACCATGGAATTCCCCGGTGTGAAGGCGCTCGACGAGGTCGATTTCGAGGTTGCCCGCGGCGAGATCCACGCGCTGGTCGGTGAGAACGGCGCGGGCAAGTCGACCTTGATGAAGGTGCTGTCCGGGGTGTACCCGCACGGCGCCTACCGCGGCCGGATTCTGCTGGACGGTCAGGAGATGGCGTTCAAGGACATCCGGCACAGCGAGGCCACAGGTATCGCGATCATCCATCAGGAACTCGCGCTGGTGCCGCAGCTGTCGGTCGCCGAGAACATCTTTCTGGGCAACGAACGCGCCCGCGGTGGCGTGCTGGACTGGCAGGAGACCAACCGGCAAGCCATGCTGCTGATGCAGCGGGTCGGTCTCATCGAGGATCCCGAAACCCTGGTCGCCGCACTGGGAGTCGGCAAACAGCAGCTGGTGGAGATCGCCAAGGCGCTGGCCAAACAGGTGCGGCTGCTCATCCTCGACGAGCCCACCGCCGCACTCAACCAGGCCGACAGCGACGGCCTGCTGGCCTTGCTGGGGGAGCTGCGCGGTCAGGGCATCACCTCGATTCTCATCTCGCACAAGCTGAACGAGGTGCTGGCGGTCGCCGACACCATCACCGTGCTGCGCGACGGGCACACCATCGAGACCTTCGAGGTGGACGGCACCGTCACCGAGGACCGCATCATCAAGGGCATGGTGGGCCGCGACCTGGACCACCGTTTCCCGCCGCGGCCCGATTCCGCGATCGGGAAGGTGCTCTTCGATATCGAAGACTGGACCGTTGATCACCCCACCATCGCCGGACGGCAGGTGGTGCGGGGCGCCTCGATCCAGGTGCGGCGCGGCGAGATCGTGGGCCTGGCCGGGCTGATGGGCGCGGGCCGCACCGAGCTGGCGATGAGTGTCTTCGGCCGCTCCTACGGACGCAACATCCGCGGCACGGTACGCAAAGACGGTGTGCCCGTGCGGGTCTCGACGGTGTCCGAAGCCATCGCGGCGGGCATCGCCTATGTCTCGGAGGACCGCAAGCAGTACGGGCTGATCCTCGACGAGGACATCCGGCGCAACTTCACCCTCGCCAATCTCGGTGCCGTGTCGAAACATTCGGTGATCGACACCCACGCCGAGGTGGCCGTCGCCGAGGAACTGCGGACCCGGCTGACGGTCAAGACGCCCACCGTGTTCCAGAAGGTCGGCAATCTGTCGGGCGGCAACCAGCAGAAGGTGGTGCTGGGCAAATGGATCTTCACCGAACCCGACCTGCTGATTCTCGATGAGCCCACCCGCGGCATCGACGTGGGCGCCAAATACGAGATCTACCTGATCATCCAGCAGCTCGCGGCGGAAGGTAAAGGCGTGCTGGTGATTTCGTCCGAACTGCCGGAACTGCTCGGTCTGTGTGACCGCGTCTACGCGATGAGTCAGGGCCGCATCACCGGTGCACTGCCGGCTGCCGAAGCCACCCAGGAGGCGATCATGCGATTGATGACCCGCGGCGCGAACTCCCCGGAGGTGGCGTCGTGACATTGCTGGACAAACTGGAGGACGGCGAGAGCGCCGACGAGATCGTCGCGAAGGCGACCCGCGCCGAACCGCTCGGCGTGCTCGCCACGCTGCGGAACACCTTGCGCGGCAACGTCCGCCAGTACGGCATGATCGTCGCGCTGGTGGCCATCGTGCTGCTGTTCCAGGGTCTCACCACGGCGCAGCTCAGCGAGGGCGCCAGCCTGCTGACCCCGCTCAACGTCACCAATATGATCCTGCAGAACGGCTACATCCTGGTGCTCGCCATCGGGATGATGCTGGTGATCATCAACGGGCACATCGACTTGTCGGTCGGCTCGGTGTGCGCCTTCGTCGGCGCGCTGACCGGCATCGCCATCGTGCAGTGGCACCTGCCGTGGCCGCTGGTGGTGCTGCTGGGTCTGGCGCTGGGCGCGCTCATCGGCGCCTGGCAGGGCTATTGGATCGCCTATGTGAAGATCCCGGCGTTCATCGTCACCCTCGGCGGCATGCTGCTGTTCCGCGGTTTGGCGCAGCTGCTGCTGCAGGGGCAGTCGATCGGCCCCTTCCCGCCGGGGTTCGTGAAGATCGCGGGCGGCTACCTGCCCAATTGGCTGCCGATCCAGGCGCTGGTCTTCGACGGCTTCCAGAACGGCTTCGTGGTTCGCCTGAAAACCGGTGAGCTGCACGGGCTTACGCTGTTGCTGGCGGCCACCGCCATCGCCGCGCTGGTGTGGGCGCAGCTGCGGGTGCGGCGCCGCCGCCGCTCCTATGGACTACCCGCCGGGCCGCGCGCGCTGTTCGTGGCGAAGCTGGCGGCGCTGGGCGGGGTGATCGGGGCTTTCGGATTCATCCTCGCCTCCTACAACGGCCTGCCGATCATCGGGCTGATCCTGGTGGTGCTCATCGTCGCGTACTCGTTCCTGATGAACCGCAGTGTCCTGGGCCGCCGCATCTATGCCGTCGGCGGCAACGAGAAGGCCGCGGCGTTGTCGGGTGTGAACACCAGGCGCAACACCTTCTTCGTGTTCGTGAACATGGGGATGCTGGCGGCGCTGGCGGGCATTATCTTCGCGGCCCGCCTGGGCGCGGCCACCCCGAAGGCTGGTCAGAACTTCGAATTGGACGCCATCGCAGCGGCTTTCGTCGGCGGCGCCTCGGCCAGCGGCGGCATCGGCACGGTCGTCGGTGCGATTGTGGGCGCGCTGGTCATGGGCGTGATGAACAACGGCATGTCCATGCTCGGCGTGGGCAGCGACTGGCAGTTGGTGATCAAAGGCCTGGTCCTGCTCGCCGCGGTCGCCTTCGACGTCTACAACAAGAAGCGCGCCGCCGCCTGATCAGGGTTGCCGTGGCGGCGCGGTGCTGTCGCGCACTACGAACTCTGGAATCACCTGCGTGGGTTCGGCTGCCGCACTGTCGGATTCGATCAGGCGAAGCAGCAATCGCATGCTCCGGCGGCCGACCTCGTCGAAGTCCTGGCGCACGGTGGTCAGCGGCGGAGACAGGTACGCGGCCTCCGGAATGTCGTCGAAGCCGACCACCGAGATGTCCTCGGGCACCCGGATACCGCGTTCGGCGAAGGCGCGCAACAGCCCCAGCGCCATCTGGTCGTTGGCGGCGAACACCGCCGTCACGCCGGGCTGGGCGGCCAGTACCGGTCCCGCTTCGTAGCCGGAGCGGGCGCTCCAATCACCGGCGATCACAGGCGGAATGGTGGCGCCCGCGGTCTCCAGGGTGTGCCGCCAGCCCTCCACGCGGTCGCGCGCCTCCAGCCAGCCATTGGGGCCGGAGACGTGCCAGACCGTGTCGTGGCCGAGATCCAGCAGGTGCTGCACCGCCAGGCGCGCACCCTCGCCCTGGTCTACCGAGGCCGACGGCAACCCGGCATCCTGGCCGGCCTCCACGGCAACGGCGGGCAGTGTCGCGGGCAGGTTGTGCAGCGCCGCGGCGGCGATCATCAAGGGCGCGATGATGATTACCCCGTCCACGCCCTGATCGGCCAGGGTGTGGACAGCATCGAGCACCTCGGCCCGATCGGCGCGTTGCAGCGTCGCGATACTGACGCCGTAGCGGGCCGCCCGCGCGGCGCGTTCGATGCCGAGCAGCATCGAGGCCGGGCCGTACAGGACCGTGTCGAAGGTGACGACCCCCAGGACTTTCGAACGCCTGCTCACCAGCCCGCGCGCCATGGCGTTGGGCCGATACCCCAATTCCTCGACCGCGGCCAGCACGCGCTGGCGCGTTTCGGGCCGCACCTGCGGGCTGTCGTTGAGCACACGCGAGACCGTCTGGTGCGAAACACCCGCTCGCTTGGCCACATCGATCATGACGACCGGTCGAGGATGCTCCGGTGCGACACCGTGAACGGCACTGTCCCTGTCCTTCACGTCCCACCCTTCCGTGCGATAGCGGCCCGCCCCGAATCAGGATACGGCCTTCGATCCGACTCTTGACGGAGTCGATGTGAGCGTTAACACTAGCAGGATCCCTTTACCAATCACTCGCTCGTCGCTAGGGAGTCCTCGTGTTCAAGAGGCTTGTCATCGTCGCCACCGCCCTCACTCTTACCGCCGCGGCCGCCACCGGCTGCGGCGGCGCCGCCGACAGTGGTGGGACCACTCTCGGATTCTCTCAGGTCGGTGCCGAAAGCGGATGGCGCACCGCCAATACCCAATCCATCCAGGACTCCGCCAAGGCGGCCGGAATCAACCTGAAATTCGCTGACGCACAACAGAAGCAGGAAAATCAGATCAAGGCCATCCGGTCCTTCATCCAGCAGCGGGTGGACGTCATCGCGTTCTCGCCGGTGGTCGAATCCGGTTGGGACACGGTGCTGAAGGAGGCCAAGGACGCCAAGATCCCGGTGATCCTCACCGACCGCGCCGTCGACTCGAAGGACACCACGCTCTACGCCACCTTCCTGGGCTCGGACTTCGTCGAAGAGGGCAAGAAGGCGGCGCAGTACGTGATCGACACCTACCGCAGCTCAAATGAGACCGTTAACATCGCCGAACTGCAGGGGACGACCGGGTCCGCACCGGCCATCGACCGCAAGGAAGGCTTCCTCGGCCTCATCTCCGCCGACCCGAAGTTCAAGATTGTCGCCTCGCAGACCGGCGATTTCACCCGGGCCAAGGGCAAAGAGGTGATGCAGGCATTCCTGGCTTCGCGCCAGAAGATCGATGTGTTGTTCGCGCACAACGACGATATGGCGCTGGGCGCGATCCAGGCCATCGAGGAGGCCGGGCTCGCGCCGGGCAAGGACATCAAGATCGTGTCCATCGACGGCGTGCGGGACGCGCTCAAGGCCCTGGTCGACGGCAAGAAGAACTTTGTCGTGGAATGCAATCCGCTGCTCGGGCCGCAACTGATGGACCTGGTCGGCAAGGTCAAGGCGGGTCAGCCGGTGCCGCACCGCATCGTCACCGAGGAGACCACCTTCACCCCCGAGCAGGCCGTTGCCGCACTGCCCGGGCGGCAGTACTGATGTCGGAATCGACCACCGCGCCGATCCTGTCGATGACCGGCATCGGCAAGCGATTCGGCGCGGTGGCCGCGCTGCGCGAAGTCGACCTGAGACTGTTCCCCGGTGAGATTCACGCCCTGGTCGGAGAAAACGGCGCAGGCAAATCCACTCTCATCAAGGTGCTCACCGGAATTCACGCCGCCGACGCCGGGACGATCCGGTTGGGCGGGCAACCGGTGCGGTTCACCGGCCCGCAGCAGGCCCAGCACGCCGGGGTGAGCACCGTTTACCAGGAGATCAACCTGTGCCCGAATCTCTCGGTCGCGGAGAACATCTACATCGGCCGGGAACCGCGCCGAGCCGGATTGGTGCGCTGGCGCACCATGCGCCGGGCGGCGGCCGCGCTGGTGCAGCGTATGCATCTGGACGTGGACGTCACCGCGCCGCTCGGATCGTATTCCCTTGCGGTGCAACAGCTCATCGCGCTCGTGCGTGCTGTCGACCTGGACGCGCGGGTGCTGGTGCTGGACGAGCCCACCTCATCGCTGGACGCCGGTGAAGCCCAGCAGCTGTTCACCCTCATGCGCCGTCTCGCCGCGGACGGGGTGGCGATCCTGTTCGTCACCCACTTCCTGGACCAGATCTTCGCGTTGTGCGACCGGGCGACCGTGTTGCGCAACGGAACCCTGGTGGGGGAGTACCCGGTGGCCGAGCTGACCCACCGCACTCTGGTGGCGCGCATGCTGGGCAGCACGGTCGAGACCCTCGAAGAGATCGAGCACCACAACCCGCAGCACGACGGTCCGCGCGCCCGGACCGGTGCCGCGGAGCCGGTCCTCACCGCCACCGGCGTTGGTGGGCAGCGCAATTCGGTCGCGCCCTTCGACCTGGACGTGCACGCCGGTGAGGTCGTCGGGCTGGCCGGGCTGCTCGGTTCCGGCCGCACCGAGGTGGCCCGGCTGCTGTTCGGCGCGGACCGCCCGGCCACCGGCAGCGTCCGGGTGCCGGGCGTAGCCGGTCCGCTGCGCTCGCCGCGCGCCGCGGTCGCGCACGGGCTGGCCTTCTGCCCCGAGGACCGCAAGACCCAGGGCCTGGTGCTCGAACTGTCGGTGGCGGAGAACATTCTGCTCGCCGTGCAGGCCGCCCGCGGCTGGGCGCGCCCGATACCGGCCCGGCGGCGCGCCGAGCTGGTATCGAAATATATTGCCGCCCTGCGTATCACGCCGGACGATCCGACCCTGCCGGTCAAGGCGCTCTCCGGCGGGAACCAGCAGAAGGTGCTGCTGGCGCGCTGGCTGGCCACCGAGCCGCGGCTACTGATCCTGGACGAGCCCACGCGCGGTATCGACATCGGCGCCAAGGCCGAGATCCAGCGCCTGGTGGTGTCGCTGTCCGAGCAGGGCATGGCGGTGCTGTTCATCTCCGCCGAGCTGGAGGAGGTGCTTCGCCTGTCGCACAAGGTGGCGGTGCTGCGGGACCGCAGGCTGGTCGCCGAACTGGCCAATGACGCGGAGCTGACCGTGGATCGGCTGATGGAAACCATTGCGAGCGGGAGGATCTCATGAGTTCCGGTGTCACCGCCCTACTGCGGCATCGGCTGTTCTGGCCGGCGATGGCGCTGGTTGTGCTGCTGGCCGTGGATGCCGTGCACACGCCCGGCTTCCTGGCCGTGCGCGTGCAGGACGGCCACCTCTACGGCAGCCTGATCGACATCCTGCGCTACGGTGCGCCGCTGGTGCTGGTGTCGGTGGGCATGACCTTGGTGATCGCCGCCCGCGGCATCGACCTGTCGGTGGGTGCGGTGGTCGCCATCTCCGGTGCGCTGGCTTGCCTGCATATCGAAGGGCTGACCGACCAGAACGCCGTGACCGGAGTCCTTGTCGCGGTCGTGCTGGCCTTCGCGGTGGCGGCGGCGCTGGGTCTGTGGAACGGAATTCTGGTGTCGCGGTTCCGGATTCAGCCGATCGTGGCGACGCTGATCCTGATGGTGGCCGGGCGCGGGCTGGCGCAGTTGCTGACCGAGGGGCAGATCATCACCGTCGACAGCGACCCCTACCGGGTGATCGGCGGTGGGTTCCTGCTGGGCCTGCCGGTGCCCGTGCTGATCGCGGCGGCGATCACCGTCCTGATGGTGCTGCTGTTGCGCCGCACGGCGCTGGGTCTGCTGCTGGAATCGGTCGGCGGTAACGCCGAGGCGTCGCGGCTGGCCGGGGTGCGAGCGGGTGGACTGATCGTCGCGGCATATGTGGTGTGCGCGTGCTGCGCCGCGATCGCCGGGCTGATGTCCAGTTCCAATGTGTCCGCGGCCGACAGCAACAACGCGGGCCTGTGGATCGAACTCGATGCGATTCTCGCGGTCGTCATCGGCGGGACCGCGCTGACCGGGGGCCGATTCCATCTCGGTGGGACGGTGCTGGGCGCGTTGGTGATTCAGACGCTCACCACCACCATTTACACCATCGGCGTGGCGCCGGAGACCACCCTGCTGTTCAAGGCACTGGTGGTGATCGCGGTCTGTCTCGTGCAGTCACCGGCCTTCCGCGCCAAGGTGTTCCGCAAGCGTCCACCGGACCAGCGAAAGCCACTCGCCGATACCGGCGGCGAGGTCCTCGCCGAAGCTACCCGAAAGTCGGTGTCCCGATGAGTACCCTCGTCGCCGGTCCGATGTCGGTAGTGAAAAATATTGCGCGACAGGGCAATCGCTATGTTCCCGTGCTCGCCACCGCGGTTCTGTTCGTGATCATGTACGGCATCGGGATGACCCGCTATCCGGCCTTCGGCCATCCGCAGGTTTTCGTGAACCTGTTGATAGACAACGCCTTCCTGCTGGTGCTGGCGGTGGGCATGACCTTCGTCATCCTCACCGGCGGGATCGACCTGTCGGTGGGCGCGGTGCTCGCCGTGAGCACCGTGATCTCGGCCTGGCTGGTCACGGTGCACCAGTGGCCCCCGCTGGCGGCGATGGCGCTGATCCTGCTGGGCGGCACCGGTTTCGGCGCCGCGATGGGGGCGGTGATCCACTATTTCGAGATCCAGCCGTTCATCGTCACCCTCGCCGGGATGTTCCTGGCCCGCGGGCTGTCCTATGTGATCAGCACGGACTCGATCACCATCACCGACCCGACCTATACCCGGCTGGCTCAGCAGCGCATCCATCTCGGCTCGGAGGTCTTCGTCTCGGCGAGCATGCTGGTGGCGCTCGCGGTGATCGCGGCCGCCTTCGTGGTGCTGCATTACACCCGCCTCGGCCGCACCGTCTACGCCCTCGGCGGCAACGAACAATCCGCGTTGATGATGGGACTTCCGGTGGCGCGCACCAAGATCGCCGCTTACGCGATCAGCGGCGGTTGCTCGGCGCTCGGCGGCATCCTGTTCACCTTCTACACCTTGTCGGGCTGGAGCCTGCATGCGGTCGGCATGGAACTCGACGCCATCGCCGCGGTGGTGATCGGCGGCACCCTGCTCTCCGGCGGTTCCGGCTTCGTCCTGGGCACCGTGCTCGGCGTACTCACCCTCGGCGTCATCCAGACGATCATCAGCTTCCAAGGCACCTTGAGCTCCTGGTGGACCAAGATCGTCATCGGCGCCCTGCTGCTGGTGTTCATCGTGTTGCAGCGCGCACTCGGCGGCCGAGCCCGATCGTAGCGACGGCCAGTCGGCGGGGCAGTCCCCGCCGGTCGGCGGATGGTTGCCCGCAGCGTGCGCTCATAGGCTGGTCTCAAGGCTATTTGCCCACGTAGACAGCAACTTTGAGGATGAACAGATGCGCACGAAACTTCGGGTACTGGCGACCGGATCAGCCGCTGCCGCCATCGCCGTGGTGGCAGCCGCCGGTCCCGCCGCCGCGGGTGTGACTGTCAAGGGCGCGAAAGACAACACGATCACCGCGCAAGTGACGCAGATGGCGCCGACATCGGTCTGCACACTGCACAACATCTCGACCACGAAGCAGGTGTCCAAACCGGTCGGCCCGGACGGCACAGTGACCCTCGTGCTGACCAAGGTGCGCCGCGGACCGCACGCGGTGAACGTCACCTGCAAGCTGCCCGACGGCACCGTGCAGGTGCTGGCCGATCATCGGGCCGCACCGGTTACCGCCTGACCCTCTCGTCCCAGGGGTGCTGCAGGCCGCGTCTCTACACTCGGCAACTATGCAGCTACAAACGAATGACATCTACGGTGGTGTGGTCGGTACGGTGCTGGCCAGTGTCATCGTTGCCGCGATGCCGCTGGATGTCAGCCCGCTCCGCTCCGCGCTGTGGGTAGTCACCGGTGTCGCCGTCGCTGCGCTCACTCGCAGCTACGGCCAGCACGTGTCGACCCACCATGTCGATTCCGAAGCGGGATTCTGGCTAGATCTGGGCCGCACTCTGCTCACCGGGATTCCGCTCCTGATCGCCAGTCTCCCTACGGTTTTCGTGCTGGTACTCGCGCACTTCCTGCACTGGCGCGACGACATCGTGCACCCTGACGGCTCGGTGACGGCGGGCTTCACCACCGCGACCCAGGTGCTCAACATGGTGCTGCTGTTCGGCTGGGGAATCCTGGCGGCCCGTGCCAGCGGCTACTCGAAATGGAGCACCATCGTCGCGATCGGACTGGGCAACACGACGCTCGGGCTGGTGGTGTTCCTCATGAACATGATCAATCGGTAGCCTCCGGCGCCGCCGGTGTGAGACTCCGCCGGTCGGCGGCAGATCGCCCGCCGATCGGCGGGGCCGTTACCGAAATCTGCCGGATGGTTCGCCGCTCGCCGTGCCGGTGTCATTGTGGGTATGACCTCGATACAGCTGCCCAAGGAGACAACGCCTCCTGAGCCCGGGACCCGGCCCGAAGGCGCCGCATCCGGCCCCTCGACTAAGCGGCTGGTCGGGTTGGATCTGGCCCGGGCGCTGGCCGTGTTCGGCATGTACGCCGTGCACATCGGCCCGCCGTTGTCGGCCACGAACGGTGTCGGCAGCTGGATTCGGTACCTGGCCGAGGGGCGCGCCTCGATTCTGTTCGCCACCCTCGCCGGGTTCTCCCTGATGCTGATCGCCGGCCGCCGCCAGCCCAAGACCGGTCAGGCGGGGCGGCAGGCGAAGGCCCGGATCGCGATCCGCGCCGTCATCCTCATCGCGCTGGGTACGGCGATGACGATGGTCTACGGGGATGTGGTGATCCTTGCCTTCTACGGCATCTACTTCCTGCTGGCTTTGCCGCTGGTCCGGCTGAGCGCAAAGACACTCGCGATCATCGCGGCCGTGCTTGCCCTGGTCACACCGCAGCTGGCGTTCGTCCTGAAATCGCTTCTGACCGAGCCGATCCAGCAGAGTATCAACGCCTACGACCCGCTCGAAAAGCTCAGCAACGTGGGCGTGCTCGATCTGCTGTGCACCGGCTTCTACCCGACGATCCCCTGGATTACGTTCGTGGTCGCCGGCATGGCGCTGGCCCGGCTCGACCTGGCCTGCGGCGCGGTGCAGCGACGCGTGGCGGCACTCGGCGCCGCTCTCACCGTGCTCGGATACGGCCTGTCCCGGCTGCTCGCCGGTCCCGACGCGCTGAGGAGCATGGCCGAATCCGGGCCGCCGTCCGCAGGCAACAAGCCGCTGGACCTGCAGGGGTCGGCCTCGGCTCTGTTGCTGGCTGGACCGCACAGCGGCACGACTTTCGACATCATCGGCAGCGTGGGCGTCGCGATGCTGGTGATCGTGGGCGCGACCGCCGCGCTGGAGCGGTTGCGGTGGCTACGTCGCCTGGCGACGCCGCTGATCGCCGTGGGCACCATGTCGCTGACCGCCTACGTCGGCCACTTCCTCGCACAGTCCGTCCTGTCAGCGAACTCCGTGCTGTCCATGCCCGAGCCCGGTAAGGCCGGCGCCTACTCCTCCTGGACGCAGTTGCTGCTGTTCATCCTCGGGGCCACCGTGTTCGCCATGATCTGGTCCCGTTTCTTCCGCCGCGGGCCCCTGGAATACCTGCTCAACGCCGCCACCAAGCCGGCGAAGTACATCCGCTGAGGTCTTGTCCCCGGGAGTCCGGCCGTGCGCTATCAGGCGGCCGGGCTCGCGGCGCAACCGTGCGCGGCTCAGCCTGATCTCAGACCACGGTGACAGAATGGCTGGTGACCGGCAGGTTTTAAATCCGCGGAATATGGAGGCGACGAGTACATCGATGAGCACCCCTGACACCGACCTCGCACCCTTCCAGGGCGAGTTCACGCGCTTCATGATGTCCTACCGCTTCGTCACCTCCGAGTTGATGACCAAGATCAACATTCTGGCCGACGAATTCACCTACATCCACAACTACAGCCCGATCGAACACGTCCGATCACGGCTGAAGTCCCCGGACAGCATCCTGCGCAAACTCCAGCGCAAGGACATCCCCGCCACCTTGCACGACATTCGGAAGAACATCGTCGACATCGCCGGTGTGCGCATCACCTGCAGCTTCATCCAGGACACCTACCGGATCGCGGATATGCTCACCAGCCAATCCGACGTCACCGTGACCGAGGTGCGCGATTACATCGCCAACCCGAAACCCAACGGCTACAAGAGCTTGCACCTGCTGCTCGAATTGCCGGTCTTCATGAGCGACCGCGTCGAACACGTGCCGGTGGAGCTCCAGATCCGCACGATCGCCATGGATTTCTGGGCCAGCCTCGAGCACAAGATCTTCTACCGGTACGGCGGCGATGTTCCGCACGACCTGCTGACGGAACTGACCGAGGCGGCCGACGCCGCGAACCGCCTCGACATGCGAATGGAGCATCTGCACGAGCAGGTCGGGCGCTCCCGCACCACAGGCTCCGCCGGAAACGGCGTCTCCATGCCCGCCGCGGCGCAGGAACTCTTCGAAGCTCTCGCCCAGCACCATCGCTTCACCGGCTGAGCGGAAATCACGATTTCCTGCGTTTCCGCAGGGCGCTGAACGATTCCATGAGCCCCGCCAGGATCACCGCGAGCGCGATGCCGAGTAGCGCGCCTTTCCATGGCTCGTCGCGAAACGCCTGACCGCCGAGGACGCCGAGCAGGGTGCCGGCGGTGGCCGAGTAGAGGGCGGCGATTGCGTCGTAACCGGCGAAAGAGCGGCGCGAGTAGCCGACAGCGCCTGCGGTGAGAGTGCAGATATTGCGCATGGCAGGCAGGGAGCGCCCCGCTATCAGCAGCACACCGCCGCGCCGGTCGAGTTCCCTTGCGGCGGCGTCCATTGCCTTGCGGCGGCGGGTATCCGGACCGGACGCACGATAGATGCGACCGCCGGCCACGCGGCCGATCTGATAGGAGATGTGGTCGCCCGCGAAGGCACCCGAGGCTGCCGCGGCGATCACCAGCACCGGTTCGGGTGCGCCGGTGGCGGCATAGGCGCCG
Organism: Nocardia sp. XZ_19_385; assembly: GCF_015355755.1. Classification (NCBI taxonomy): domain Bacteria; kingdom Bacillati; phylum Actinomycetota; class Actinomycetes; order Mycobacteriales; family Nocardiaceae; genus Nocardia; species Nocardia sp. XZ_19_385. Next base: position 96,004 of record NZ_JACVEE010000006.1, on the reverse strand, counting down.
GCCGTCAGTAGGACGGCTTCGCTGGGGACCGGGATGAATCCGTCCACCAAGGTCATCGCCGCGATCAGCAGATAGATCCACGGCGAGGTGATGAGTTGTTCAACGAGTTCGAGCACGCCACTCCAAGATGAGATGTGTATCATTTGATACTAGTCTCATATTTTGCCGAGCTGCGAGGAGCGTGCGATGCCCGAGACACTGTCGGACTGGGATGGGCGCGCCGGTTCATCCCGGTTCGAGGAGTACGCCCATCGGTACCGCGACTTCTTCGTCATGACCCGGCGCGGCGGGATCCTGGAAATGCGGATGCACACCGATGGCGGGCCGCTGCGGCACAGCTGGATCGGGCACAACGCCTGGAATCAGGCGTGGCTGGAGGTGGGCAACGATCCGGACAACGAGGTGCTGATCCTGACCGGCACCGGAAACCGCTGGCACAGTGGCGATCCCGGCGAACTCTGGCGCACCCCATTTCCCCGATGGAGTCCGGACAGCCAGCTCAAGATGCACAGCGACATGGTGAAACTACTGGAGAATTTGGCCTTCGCGATCGATATCCCGACCATCGCGGCGGTCAACGGCCCCGGCACCCATTGCGAATTCGCCACCCTGTGCGACATCACGCTGTGCGTCGAGGATGCCGACTTCTTCGATCCACACTTCTTGGCGGGTGCGGTGCCCGGTGACGGAATGGGCCTGACGCTGCAGCAGACGATCGGCGCCAAACGCGCGTCGTACTACATGTACACCGGTAAGCCGATCGACGGCCGGACCGCGCTGCAATTGGGTTTGGTCAACGAGGTGCTGCCACGCGCGGAATTGTTGCCCAGGGCTTGGGAGATCGCCGAAATGATCATGCGCCGACCCCGTGTCACCCGCCGCCTCACGCACGCCATCGCCATCCGACCTTGGAAGCAGGCACTGGTCAACGATCTCGGTTTCCACACCGCGCACCAGCTCTGGAGCATGTCGATGGGCGAAGGTGGACGGATGGACCTACTTCGAGAACTGGGCGACCGCGTCACCGACGAGGCGAACTCGTGAACCCGGTCGAACCGATCTCCCTGCGAGACAGGAAGAAAGCGCGCACAAAGGCCGCGATCCAGACCGAAGCGCTGCGCCTGTTCACCGAAAACGGTTACGAGAACACCACGGTCGAGCAGATCGTGGCGAGCCTCGACGTTTCCCGGGCCACGTTTTTCCGGTACTTCCCCACCAAGGCCGACCTGGTGCTGTACGACGTCGTGGACAACCCGCTGCTGCGTTGTGCCGCACAGTGCGACGAGCACACCGGTCCGATCGCGGCGATCCGCGCCGCGATCCGCGGGTTGGCAGGCTCGGCCTCAGACGAGGAAGCCCGCACCTACCAACAGCGAGAATTGCTGCTGCGCACCGTCCCCGAACTCCGAGCCAGAGTCCCGGGCCAAATCGCCGCCGTGGCTCCGTTGCTCACCCGCGCTCTGTCTGGCAACTACCAGCTCTCCGCCGAAGACCCTCGGATCCTCGCCGTCGCGGGCGCGATCATCGGCGCCGGCATCGCGACCTGGATCAGCGCCCACGACGACATCGCCGACGGATACACCGACCGCTACAACACCGCTTTGGACGCCGTCCTCATCGAACTCCGAACACTCGACGACCTGCTCCGCAGCTGATCCTGACTAGGCGTCGAGGACCTGCGCGGCGCGGGTGACGACGGGCGGCTGGACCGACCAGGGGAAGTTGATCCAGCGGTCGGTGCGCTTCCACACGTATTCGCAGTCGACCTCCGAGTGCGGCTTCTGGTAGATCACCGCGCAGCGCACTTCGGCGACCTTGTCGGCGCAGAAGTCGCGCACCAGTTTCAGTGTCGCGCCGGTGTCGGCGACGTCGTCGGCTACCAGCACGCGCGCTCCGGCCAGGTCGACTGCCTGCGGGACGGGCGGCAGCATGACGGGCAGGTCCAGGCGCTGGTCGACGCCGGTGTAGAACTCGACGTTCATGACGTGCAGGTTCTTGACGTCGAGGGCGTAGCCGAGCGCGCCCGCGACGAACAGCCCGCCGCGGGCGATGGACAGGATGAGGTCCGGCTCGAACCCGTCGTCGGCGATCTGCTCGGCGAGTGTGCGGCTTGCGGAGCCGAACAGCTCCCAGGTGAGTTCTTCTCGTTCCGACATGTGTGGCTGCTCCTTCGGTGCTGGTGGGAAAGAACCTAGACCACCGGCGGGACACGGGGATCACCCGCGACCCGCACTCAGGCCGCAGGGGCGATGTTGTGGTTGACGCGGAAGAGATTGTGCGGGTCGACGGGGCGCTTCAAGGACGCCAGGCGGCTGTAGTCGGCGTCGGTATATGCGCGGCGGACCTGCTCGGGGGTCACGTCGTGGCCGGTTAGATAGTTCGGCAGGACGTGCCCGGTGAGCGAAGGCCGCAGGAGGTTGAAGGTGTGTTCCTGGATCGCCTCGATGGTGCTGTCGGCGGCCGGATCGGGCGCCGGCGCAGCGAGGAACAGCGTGCAGTCCGCGTCTCGGTGCCCGACCGCGTTGGGATGTTCGGGGGTGCGGGCCAGCGCGCCGCCGAGATGCCGGATTTCCAGCGCGAACGGCGGTTTCGCGGCCCCGGGCCCCGCGGCCTCCAGAATGCGATCGACCGTGGTGTCGTCCAGATTCCGCAGCTCACCGGCACGCTCTCGGGCACGCATCGGTCCGGCGGGGTCCGCGTAGATCTTCCCGACCTCGGCGTAGGGCATGTCGGCCACGCTGTCCTGCATCGGCGTCAGCGCGCGCAGCGGCCGCAGCAGTTGTTCACCCGCGGTAGCGGAGCCGAGGAAGGCCACGCGGATCTTGACGATCGTCTTGCCGTGGAGCTGAGGGGGGAAGCTGCTGGCTCCGGCCGGGATGTTCACGATGATCAGCGAGGTCGTCATCTGGTCGGTGAGATCCCGGGTGAACGCCTGATAGGCGGCCAGTACCTCGGGCACACGATCGACGAAAGTCATGCTGCCGCCGTAGATTCGGCTGACCGGAAACAACGCCGTCTCGATTTCGGTGACGATGCCGAAGTTGGATTTCCCGCCCCGGACCGCCCAGAACAGGTCGGTCTCGCTCGACGGCGTCAGCCTGCGGATATCGCCGTTCGCGTCGACGAGGGTGATGCGGCGGACATGGTCGGCCGCGTAACCCATCGACCGTCCGATGACGGGGAGACCGCCTCCGGTGGTGTAGCCGACGACCCCCACGCCGGGGGCCGACCCGTTCAGCGGGGCGAGACCGTGCTCGGCGGCCGCCGCGATCAACGCGGAGAAGAGCACGCCGCCACCGACGACCGCGGTGCGCGCATTCGGGTCGATCCGGATGGATTCGAGATGCCGAGTGTTGAGCAGCAGGCCGTCGCGCGCCGAACGGCCGATGCCATGGCCGGTCGCCTGCACGGCGATCGGCGTCTGCCGCTCCGCCGCGACCAGCACGGCGCGGGCCGCCTCCTGCTCGTCCCGCGGTGACACGATCGCGGCCGGGCGGTGGTCGATCGTGCGGTGGAACGCGGCGCGCTCGGTGTCGTACGCGCCGTCACCGGCGACCAGCACGCGATCCGCCGGCAACGTGCGGCGCAGGTGGGCGGCCAGATCGCCATTACCCACGGCTCCGGCGCCTGTCGCACAGGCGGCCAGGCTGCCCGCCGAAAATGCCACGGCGGCAACGCCGGCGGCTTTCAGCACATTGCGTCTGGTCAGCTGCTCATGCACGTGATCGTCGCTCCTTCTGGAATGCCAAGCGCCGATTTTGTTGGCGCAGTTGCAGATTAACGACCAGCGATCATTCGGCAATCATCGTTTGATCATCACCGAATTCTCATAGTCGACCTGGTTGAGTCACCATTCCATGGACACCACCGTCGAGAGATCAGGCACTGTGACAACAAATCTTGCCGGGCAGACCGACACTCTCGGAGGCTCGAGCCGACTGCGGTTCGCCGTGCTCGGCGAGGTGCGCGCCTGGTATGCGGGCGCCGAGATCGATCTCGGACCCAGACAACGCCGGGCGCTGATCGCCGCGTTGCTACTGCGGCGCGGCCGGACCGCGACGATCACCGAACTCGTGGAAGGCATCTGGGGCCCGACCCCGACGTCGAGCGCGATCGGCGCGGTACGCAACCACGTTCTGCACCTGCGCCGCGCATTGGAACCGCAGCGCGACGCGGGGGACGCGCCGCAGGTCCTGGTCAGCTTCGGTGGCGGATACGCCTTGCGGCTGGAGCACGGGGTTGCCGATGTCGATCACGTCGAGGCCTATCTGGCCCGGGAACGGGTCGAGCTCACCGGCGTCGAAGCCATCGAGGCGGCCCGGGAGCGACTCGACGCCATCCTGGGCCTGTGGTCGGGCACCCCGCTGGCCGGACTGCCCGGCCCCTTCGCCGAACGGGCCCGCGCCCAGCTGGTGGAACGCCGAATCGCCTTGCTGGAACAGCGCATCGAACTCGATCTGCGGCTCGGCCGCTACCAGGAGGCGATCTCCGAACTCGGTCCGATCAGCGTCGAGTATCCCTTGCGCGAACAAACTCGCGCGCTGCTGATGACGGCGCTCTATCACACGGGCAGACAGGCCGAGGCGCTCGCGGTCTATGCCGAAACCCGCCGGGTGCTGGTCGAACAGATCGGCATCGAACCGGGCCCGCAGCTGGCCGCGCTGCATCACCGAATGCTCAGCGGCGACCTTCCCGCCCCGGTCAGCGCCGCGACCAAGGCGCCGATGGTCCGGGGGCCCCGAATCTCGCGCACGCCCGCCCAATTGCCCAGCGACATACCCGATTTCACCGGCCGCGCGGAAACAGTGCGACAAATCGGCGCCTGGCTGACGCGCGCCGATGCGAAAGCCGTACCGGTGTGCGCGATCGGCGGAATGGCCGGTATCGGCAAGAGTGCGCTGGCCGTGCATGTCGCGCACGCCGTCCGCGATCGCTTTCCGGACGGTCAATTGCACGTCGACATGAGCGGTTTCGCCGAACCGGTGCCCCCCATCGATCTGCTCGGTGATTTCCTGCGCGCCCTGGGTGTGCCGGAGGGCGAGATTGCCGGGACTCTCGCTGAGCGTTCGGCCCAATTCCGCAGTTGCCTGGATAATAAGCGGGTGCTGGTGGTGCTCGACAATGCGCGCGACGCCGACCAAGTGGCACCCCTGATCCCCGGGACCAGCGGATCGGCGGTCCTGGTCACCAGCCGGTCGGTGATCGTCGAACTGCCCGGGATGCTGAGCGTCCGGTTGGCGGTGCTGGACCCGGACGAAACCCGAGAGCTGTTGCACGCCATAGTCGGTGGACCGCGCGTCATGGCCGAGCCGACAGCGGTGGACGACCTGATCAGCGCCTGCAGTGGCTTGCCACTGGCCGTGCGGATCCTGGGATCGCGGCTGCTCGCCCGGCCACGTTGGACGGTGGCCAGTCTGGCCGAGCGGCTGGCCGACCACCAGCGGCGCTTGAGTGTGTTGCGCGCCGGCGATCTGGCTGTCGCCGCGGCGTTCCAGTTGAGTTTCGATCAGCTGGATGCGGAGCAGGCCCGAGCGTTCAGCGTGCTCTCGATCCCGGACGTCGGCGAGATTTCCCTGGACTGCGCCGCCGCGGTGCTCGGCGCGGACCGCGGCACTGCCGAGGATCTGCTGGAATCCCTGGTCGATCTGAGCCTGATCGAGGCGACCGGACCGGGCCGCTACAGCTATCACGATCTGCTGCGGCTGTATGGCCGGGGCGTGCCGCCCACCGAGCCGGGGGAATCGGCCAACGGTCCGGTGCTGCGGCTGCTCGACTTCTATCTGGCCGCCGTGAAAAACGCGGTGGCGGTGTGTAATCCGGGCACCAGGCTCCCCACTTATCTGCGCCCGACCACCTCGTCCGGGCTGTCGTTCACCGATACGCACACCGCGCAGGCGTGGCTCGAATCGGAACGACCGAACCTGGTCCCGCTGTACCAGCAGGCGGCGCGCCTGGGCGGACCGGCACTGGTGACTGCCGCCGAGATCGCCTGGGCTACAGCGGAGTTGATCGACGGCGGCCCGAATTCCCAGGAGGTGGCGCGCGCCCTGGAGCAGTTGCTCGACGCGGCACTGCGGGTGCGCGACCGCGCGGTGGAATGCCGGATCCGGGTGGCGCTCGGCGCGATTCTCGCCCATGCGCTCGGCAGCAGCACCCAGGGCCGGGAGCATCAGCGGATCGCGCTGTCGCTCGGCCGGGAATCCGGGCCCGAGGCTCGGCTGACGGCTTTCGCGGCCCAACTGCTGGCCGCGTCCACCCGGGCGGGCGCCGATACCGCCGCACCGCTCGCGCACGGCGAACGAGCCATCGGCTGGGCGCGCCAGCTCGGCGACCGAGCATTGGAGTGCACGGCCCTGGTGCATATCGTCAAAACCCTTTCTGACGCAGGGCGATTCGAGGAAGCGGAGGCGCGGGCCCGTGCGGCGCGCGCCCTGGCACTGGAGATCGGGAATCGCGGTTTGACCGCGATGGCTACTCAGGAGCTCGGCGTGACCATGGCCTACCTGGGCCGATATCAGGCGGCGCTGGACTCGAGCCAGGAGGCGGTCCGGCTGGCCCGCAGCAGCGGCCTGGTCATGCGGGAAGGCTTGGCGCTGGCCCGCTTGGCGCACACGAACCTGCTGGCCGGGCGACCGGAAATAGCGGAACCTATTGCGGCGGAGGCGGTTCGGGTGCTGGCTCGCGTCGCTGGGGCGGCGCACCGTGCCACCGTGCTTGTCCTGCAAGGGATTGTGCTGCGCGTGCTGGACCGCGACGATGAGGCGCAGCAGACATTGCGGAGTGCGGCAGATATTTTCGGTTCGATGGATGATCCGCAGTGCACCCGCGAACGCCTGTACAGCGATGTGGAAGCACCGGTCATCCTGCTGCTGCGTGAACGTCTCGACGAGAGGGTGTGAGCAGAGAAGCCCTCCGTGCACCGGAGGGCTTCTCGGATAACGCATTTGCCGATGGATCAGTTCTGCGGCGCGGGCTGCGGCTGTGGATCGGCCCACTTGGAGGTGCCCGGCGCGGCCTGCCAGGTATTCAGCAGGTCGATGCCCGCGGCGATCAACGTCGGCCCGCCCGCCACCAGACCACCGATGATTCCGCCCCCCGTAACTCCGGCAATACCGCCGGGGATGCAGCCGATCGGGATGCTGAGGACACAACCGACGACGAAACCGATTATCCCGCCGACCAATGCGCCCACCTGGCTGGCAACCGACAGCCTGCCGCTGAACTCGTTCAACGCCCGCTGGTCCTCCGCCGGAGACGCGATCGATTCGAGCGCGAGCGGCTGGGTGGGGATCTGCACGCCCTCCGGTTTCGTCGGTGTGATCTCGAGAACGGTGTCATCCTGTTTTGTCACCGCTTGGACCGGAACCCGGACGTCCCCGATCCGATAGTCGAGCGGCATCGACAGCATCGTGGCACCGCTGTCGTCCTTGATATCGGCCACCAGGGTCTTCGGAGCGTCGGGCAGCGTGCCGTCCTGCTCGCTCAGCACGAACTTCGCGCCCCGCAGCTTGGCGACAACGATCTTGTCGACGACCTGGAGCGAGTACTTGATCCCCGGATCGGCCGGGGCGGCGGGCTCGGCGTGCGCGGTCCCCAGGCCGGCGGTCAGTGCCCCGGCAACCAGTACGGCAGCCGCGGTGGTGCAGCGGTATTCCATTCGATGTCCTAATCCGTCGTAGGGTTGCCAGACAGCCGTCGACGCACGAGATATCCTGTGTCCCAAGGAAAATCCACATCAAGTGAGGCAATGGCAGCGCGGTCGGCGGCAGTCCCGATCAGCCTAGAACGGGTTGTATTTCGAAGCGGGCGCCGATGATTCCCGGCTGAGCACACAATGATCATTTAATGATGGGGAGGGTCAGTCTTGTTGCTGTGCACTCGTTTTCGAGTCGCTGTAGCGTTCTGCGACCGCGTGGAATGCCGCCTTGGGGCGGCGTGGAGTGGATTCGCTGACCGCCACGATCCCGAAGCCTGCCTTGTCGAGGTCCAGTCGGGGATCGTCCCGGAAGGGGAAGTCGGGCATGACGAAAGTGAACACGAAACAGCCGTATACGCCTTGCGCGGTGTACTGATCGATGAGTTCGCACAGGTATCGGGCCTGGACCGTTTCGTCACGGGGGTGGTCGCCGCGGATGTACGGGGCGGCGGCGAACCAGTTGACGATCTGGAAGGAGCCGGCGCCGCGCAGGTCGGCTCCGGTGAAGGCGCCGCAGCCGAACTCCGTGATGACGACGGGCTTGTCGTGATCACGGACGAGCCCGCGTAGCCGGTCGGTGTAGCCGGCGTGGTTGCCGGCGCCACGGTAGAGGCTGACGCCGACCAGGTCGAACAGCGACCAGTCGACATGCTCCCATCCGGCCGCGCCGTAGGTGAGGGGGCCGTGGAAGTGGCGGCGCGCGGTAGCCGCCGCGGCGGTGAGCAGGGTGTGCAGCCGGCGGTCCAGTCTGCGGCGCAGCAGGCGGCGCCAGCGCAGGATGATTTTCAGGCGGATAAACGACTTCGGCCCGGGAACGATGCCGGGCGCGGTGTGCGTGAACTCGCTGCCGACCATGAGGGTCACGCGATCCGGGTGTGCTTGCCGCAGTTCCTCGGCTGCTTGCGCGAGGTCGTCGAGATGTCGCAGCAGTTCCGGCTGCGGGCGGTCGGGAACGTGCGGCCGCAGGTAGACGCCGAGTCCGGTGTCGAGGGCGGCGCGAGCAGCCTCGATCAGCCGTGTCCTGTCGCTGTCGATGAGCATCACGGTGGTGCAGTGCAGGTCTCGGGCGATGGTCTCGAGATCGCGCCGCATCTCGGCCTCGGGCGTATCGCCGATCAGATAGGAGATACCGCGGACTGTCAGCATGCCATCGACCGGCCTCCCGCTACCGCAGCTAGTTCCCGAGTCGTCCGAGCGCGAAAGGCGCATCGCACCAAGACGACTCAGACGCTATCGCACAGAAGTGCATCCAATCGGAAAGCTGCCGACATCCGCGCGTGCCGCAATCGAGCTGCGACCAGGGGTGACGTCGAGCGCCCGTGCGAGGATCGCGATGTGAACGACCTACGCTTCCGTCTCGCGGCGGACACCGATCTCGACACTCTCGTTCGTTGCGCGACGATGCCGCCCACTGGATGCTCGCTCAGGGCATCACCGGCCAGTGGCAGCCTGGCCAGTTGGGCGAGGACCATTTCCGTAAGGCCATGGCGGGTGGTGAGGTTTGGATCGCGGAGGCGGATGGCCGCGTGGCAGGTGCCTGGGAGCTGTGGTGGGAAGACGAGGATGCCTGGGGACCGCAGCCACCGGTGGCCGGCTATGTGCATCGACTGATGGTGGACCGCAGTAGCACTCGGCCGGGAACAGGCCGCCTCCTGTTGGATGCCGCCGAGCGGCGCATTGCCGCGAAAGGGCGGACTTTTGTGCGCCTGGACTGCCTGGCCGGCAACGAGCGCCTGAACGCCTACTACTTGAACGTCGGCTATCGGGTCGTCGGCCACAAGGCCGGCAAGCCGCAGCCGGGCGGAGTACCCAAGTCGTTCACGCTCATGGAGAAGGACCTGCTGAGCGACTGACCGGCCGCGATCCGGTGGCGGCCGGTCAGTGGTCAGTTCGTGGATCGGGTCAGGCGCGGATGGTCATCCGGGAGATCTTGTCATCGTCCGTGGTGAAGATGAACGTGCTGGGTCCATTGAATCCGTTGCCGCCGACCTGGGCTTGCACTGTTGTTTCCGGCTCGGCGGTCGCGACGTCGGTGACCTCGAGGGTGACCTGCTTGCCGAGGAACTCTCCGTCGCTCCAGCCGCGAATCGCCTCCGGTCCACGGAATTCCCGCCCCCAGTCGTCGACGACCCCGTCAGCGGTGAAACCATCGAGAAACGCGTCGATTTTTCCGGCGTTGGTCGCGTCGATCAGCTGTTGCACGGCGTGCGGAAGTTGTTGGGACACAGCGATTTCCCTTCGTCTGTTGCGCCGCGGCGGCTGGTGCGTCCGCCGTCGGCGAGAATGGTCTGTCCGGTGAGCCGATGTCCTCGATCGTGGTAAGGCTATTGCCGAGCGCCTGCGACTTGTGGAACTCGACGCGCTCCGGCGTTTCCTGGGAGCTCCGGAGCTGACCGGCACGCATCTGAAATGGAGCGTCACTATGACGGCAGCTACGCTCGGCGGCGCCCTCACCCTCGGCGAAGACCTGACCATCACCCGGATGGGTTACGGTGCAATGCAATTCGGTTTGCCCGGGGTGGTCGGACCACCCGCGGATCCGAGTGCGGCGATCGCGGTGCTGCGGCAGGTGGTCGAGCTGGGCATCCGCCACATCGATACCAGCGACTTCTACGGCGCCGGCGGTGTGAACGAGCTCATTCACACCGCCCTGCACCCCTACCCGGACGGCCTGCGCATCGCCACCAAGGTCGGTTACCGGTCCGACAGCGCCGGCGACTGGACACCGTCGCATGATCCCGCCGACCTCGTCCGGCAGGTGCATGAGAACCTCGAACATCTCGGACTCGATGTCCTGGATCTGGTCAACCTTCGCGCGTCGAAAGACAACGAAACCGTTAGCGACGCAGTGTTTTCCGAACAATTCTCCGATCGATCGCACCGGTGATGTGCGTGCCGAACAACTACAACCTCGCCCACCGCGCCGACGACCAGCTCGTCGACCGCTGCGCCGCCGAAAACATTGTCTTCGTCCCGTTCTTCCCGCTCGGCGGATTCTTACCGCTGCAATCACAGACCCTGACCACCGTCGCCAGCACCCTCGGCGCCTCGGCACAACAGGTCGCGCTGGCCTGGTTGCTGCATCGCTCACCCACGATCGCGCTGATCCCGGGCACCTCCTCGATCGAGCACCTGCGCGACAACATCGCAGCGGTATCCCTGGAACTGCCCGCGGACGCACTCGTCGAACTCGACAACATCGGTGCCCCCTGAAACCGAGACCCGGAACTCTTCGACTACGAGATCATCAGGCGGAGGGGGCCGGGAATCGTGGCCAGGGCCCGGCGGCGGCGTTCACCCTCCAGATCCCGCAGCAGCCATGAGTAATAGGCCCGGAGACCGCGCAGTCCGATGCGCCGCCGCATCTCTCGGTCGAGCAGCGACCATTCTCGATCGTTGATCAATGGCAGCGTTTCTTTCTCTTCGTGCTGCAGGTGGTTGTGCAGCAGCTCCGACAATGCCGCCAGCGCCGGTTGCGCGGCGTCCGGCCCCGCGGTATCGAAGGCCCGATCCACCTGTGCCAGTAGCGGATCGATCCGGTCGTGTTCGGCGGCCATCGCCTCGACCAGCCGCGCGTCCACGCCGCGGCGGCGCAGACTCGGCCAGAGCACGACGTCCTCCGCGGTGTGGTGGACCGACAATTGGGTGCGAAACTGCGTCCAGCGTTCCCGATCCGGGGCGGCGGCGAGCTCCCGGAGATCACGCCGGAACGCGTCATGCGCTGCGTACATCATGGCCAAATCGCGTTCAGACATCTGCCTGACCTTTCGTCATGCGGGCGATCCGCGTCCTGGACCAATTACATCCGCGCGAGTCGACGCAGAACATGGTTCATTCGCCCAAGTCCATACGTGAACGTCTCAGGACCGCTCACATCGAAGAGGTCAGTGCCGCCACACTCGCTTGCCGGTGGCCGCGCGGGCTCACTCCGAAACGACGGCGAATGTCCCTGAGCAGCAAGGATGTTGCCTGCACCAGCGAAATGGCGTCGGGCTGCGGCAATATCGATGGCAGGGAAGATTCGGCCGGGCAGCGGCGCGGGAGACGAGAACTGCTCGCAGCAAGCGAAGGCGGACGTGGTGACTCTCCAGCGAGAAGAAATCAATGCGTTCGTCGAGGCCGGATTCGTTCGGGTGGAAGCGGTCTTCTCCGGTTCGGTCGCGCGGCAGTGCGTGGAGATCATGTGGCCGGATACCGGGTGTCACCCCTGCGATCCGGCCGGCTGGACCAAGCCGATGGTGCGGCTACCTGGATACGACATCGAACCGTTCCGCGCCGCCGCCCAGATGCCCGCCTTGGAGCAGGCTTTCGACCAACTCGTCGGGCCCGGCCGCTGGGTGCGCAGGTCCGGGTTAGGCCCGTCCCTGTTCGCTTTCCCCACGCTGGTCCACCGGACGACGATTACTGGCACTTCGAGGGCAGCTATTTGCCCGAAGGCTGGACCGGTCATACCTTTACGAATTACCGTTCCCGGGCTCGCGCATTGTTTCTGCTTGTCCTCTTCACCGACGTCACCGCTGTCGACGCGCCCACTCGCCTGCGCGTCGGTTCCCATCTGGCCGTGCCCGGCCGTCTGCTCGCCTACGGCGCGGAAGGCGTCGACGCCAGTCGGGTAGACGAAACCGGGATCCTGGAAGCGACCGCCGATTTGCCGGTCGTCGAAGCCACCGGCCACGCCGGCGACATCTACCTCTGCCACCCGTTCCTGATCCATGCCGCCAGAGCACACAGTGGGACGACGCCGCGATTCATGGCCACGCCCACCGTGGAACCGAGCGTGCCGCTGGAACTCGACCGCGCAGACGGCCGCTACTCGCCGGTCGAGAAGGCCATCCGGCTGGGGCTCAGCCGCCGCAACCCGCCCGCGATTTGAGGTTGCGCAGCGCGAGTCCCGATTGTGGATTCACAGTGGCGCAGAGGCGATCTCGGCGAGGATAGCCGCCGCGCGCAGGAATGCCAGTTCACGCTGGGCGATCGTGTGCAGGCGATCATCGAGTGCCGCGAGCGAATGGCTCACATCGCGCAGGTCACGAATCGCCGTGATGGCCCGCTGGACTTCGGGTATGCCGTAGCCCGCGGCTCGCAGGGCCGTTGTGATGCGCGCGTCACGGATCGCCGCGAGTGGGTAGCGGCGGTGCGTGCCCGATCGGGTCCGAACCCGATCGGGTGTGATGAGCCCGGCCTGCTCCCAGAAGCGCAGTGTCGACGCGCGCAGCCCGAGCGCCCGGGACAGCTCGGTGATAGTCATCGCGTCCGCCGCAACGGGTTCGGCGTCGGTGGCCGCTTCGGTGCCGATCGCTTGCAACGCCGCCCGGGCGGCGAGTGCCTGTTCGCGTTCCTGGTTGAGCCGTACGGGCAGGGCACACACCAGGGCCGCGGCGTCGGCCAGCGGTAGCGAGCGGATCGCGCTCATCGTGCGTCGCGCCTCGACCGGGCCCACCGCGTAGGCGAGATCGCGGTAGGCGCGCAGGTCGCGGACATGGTCGGGCGCGAACTGCCGATATCCGTTGCTCGCCCGGGCCGCGGCCGGGACGACCCCCAACCGCTCCAGGTCACGGACTTGCTGGAGCGAGTAGCCGGTCGCCCTGGCGACCGCCGTGACCGTCAGCACTGCCGTCTCTGTTCGACCCATGACCGAACCCTCCATAAGCACTTCAAGCTCATGCTTGAACCATGAGTATGGACCAGATTCTGACAGCGATCCGCGGCGCGGACGGGGTACTCGAGCTCGCTCCGGCGCCAGGCGGCCCATTCCCGGAGATCGCCTGGGGTGACCACTTCTTCTACTACGCACCCGACGGCGAACTGCCCGAGCGAGAGCAGCCGTACGCCACCCTCGTGACGAAGAACTATCCCGATGACAGGTCCTGTGACCTCGATCCGCCCGGCCGCTGGCGACTGAACATCCACGTCGGCAGGCGCCTCTTCACCGAACTGCTCGGCACCGACCCGCGCGAGGATCCGGCGGCACTGATCGACTTCAGCGCGGTCGACGTGGTTCTCCCGCATCCGGTGTATCGCAGGCAGGGCTGGATTTCGATCGTCAACCCGGATGTGCGAACGACCGCGCTGGCAGTGGACCTCCTGCGCGAGGCGCACGACATGGCACGGCGACGAGCGACCCGCCGAAAGGGACGGTCAGTTATCTGACGTCGGGGCGCTGCGGGGGATGGCCAGTAGGAGGTGGTCGAACGCCGCTACCGAACTCGGTGGTGGCGGCGGATTCGCCTGCACGGCGGCGATCAGCGCTTCAGCGATGTCGCGCAGCTCGGAGTTGGTCTCCTGCGCCCGCCAGCTGAGCACATTGAAGGCTTGGTCGGCGGTTATCGAATACATCAGTAGCAGTACGCCTTTGGCCTGTTCGATCACCGCGTGCGCCTCGACGACATCGGGAACCACCGCATCGAGGGTCGCACGTTCGGCGGTCTCGAGGGCTTCGTTCAGATCGATGTAATAGCCCCTCGTGCCGATCGCGGTTCCCGCGGCGTCGAGGATGCCCTCGGAAACGATCATCACATGGTGCTCATCACCGGCCGTGTCCAGGAAGCGGTGCTGGCTCGAGAAAGGCTGACCTTCACGGATCGACCGCGCAATGGATTCGGCGACCTGACTGCGGTCCTCGGGATGTTTGTGTGCCAGCAGCAGTTCGGTAGTGGGCTCGACCTCGCCGGGGCGATAGCCGTGCATGGCGTACACCTCGGGCGACCATTCCCACCGCTGGGAATCGAACCAGAACCGGAACGTCCCGAACCCCGGCCCGCCTGCGCCGAAGACGGTGTGCGGCTCGGCGCCTTTCTGCACATCCGAATTCTGGTCGGGATCGCCTGTACCTGCCACGCCGCAATTATCCAGTCCATCAGCACCAGATCAGCACCTTCTACCCCACACTGGCGTGGCGCGTCGCCGTGGGCTTGTTTGCCTCGCCGCAGGCGGGTTATCCGCCACACGACCGGCTCGAAAAGCCATCGTCGGTCGAACCCGATGGAAGAGGTTAGACAATGAGCACAGCTGACAAGGCCCAGAACAAGGCTGATGACCTCGCCGGTAAGGCGAAGGAGAAGTTCGGCGAGGCCACTGACGACCAGGACCTGAAGAACGAGGGCAAGGGCGATCAGGTCAAATCCAACCTCAAGGACGCGGGCGAAAAGGTCAAGGACGCGTTCCGCGACTGATCGAGTCGTTTTTCGCTATTTGTGCGCGATCTCCCAGTCGGAGTCCTCGTTGAGAGCCTGGCGAATCCGGGCCTCGAGATCGGGATTCCAATTGTCGGGCTGGGTAACCGCGGTCCAGCCGTCGAGCACCAGGGTGCCGTAGCGGTGACCGTGTCCGGAGGGCACCTTCTGCGCGTGCGCTAGGTCTGCGCTGACCTGCCAGAAGGTGACCACCGGCCACCAGCGAATGGATTTGGAGACATCCGCGCCGCGTGGTTCCCGCAGCCAATCCGGTTCTTCGAACAGCAGATCCGGTGACCACCAGACGATGGGGTCCGAGGCGTGTTGCAGGTAGGCGATACGGGGTTCGACCCACGCTCCGTTCGGGCGGTGCAGGTTCGCGGCATCGGCGGCGAACCGGACGATGAGTCCGTCGGCGTAGATCGGCAGAATCTCGGGGGTGCCCGGATCGCGGCGAGTGGTGAGCTGACCCCAGAGGCGATTGGAATTGGGCGGACCCACCCACAGCACCCCGTCGACGAGGGTGCGTATGTCATCGAGTCCGGTGAAGGCGGCCTCGGAGCCCTGCGAGCCCAAGCTCTCGCCGTAGATCAGTAGTTTGGGGCGCGTCTCCGGCGGCAATTGCGCCCACCGTTCGTGGACCGCGTGCACCAGCAGGCGGCCGGCGTCGGCGGCTTTGGACTTGTCCGAGAGGAAGGACAGCACGCTGGGCAGATACGAGTACTGGGTGGCGGCGATAGCCGAATCGCCGCCGTACATGTATTCGATGGATTCGGCGGTGGTGGAGTCCACCCAACCGGTGCCGGTGGTGGTGACCAGCACCAGGACCTTGCGTTCGAAGGCGCGGGTGCGGTCGAGTTCCTGGACCACGAGATCGGCGACGGCCTCGGGGTTTTCGGCCGATTCGAGCCCGGCGTAGACGCGAATCGGCTCACGCGCGGGAGCTCCGGTCACCTGGGCGATGCGTTCGGCGGACGGGACGAACGAGACGAACCAGCGACCCTCCGAGCCAAGGGTGTTCCAGGGGGCCAAGGACTGCGGGCTGCCCGAACGCTCCGGTTGTACAGGCTGTACCGCGGCCGGGGAGGTGTTGCTGTTACGCACACTGAACGCCGAATTGGCCACGGAGAAAAAGGCTTTCGCCAGCACGCCCTGGAACAGCAATACGCTCAGCACCACCACAACCAGGAATCCGGCCGGCAGCGCGATGGCCCGCGGAATCCGCCAGTCGATGTTCAGCACCCGGACGATGCTCCGAATCAGCCAGCGCACAACGCGAAACACGCCGATGACGAGAGCGACGGTCGCGGCGGCCAGCAACTCCGTGCGCAAATAGCTGGAGGTATTGGTCGGCTCCATCCCCATGAGCATTTCCAGATCCCGCTGCCAGCGCGCCGACCGCGCCAGAATGGCCGCCACGCCGACTGCCGCGCCGAGCACGATCACCATTTTCGTGAGCTGCCGAGTGCGGTCCGAGAATTGCAGGAAGAACCGGGCCCGAGCCCGCATTCGCACGGGGAGCCGAGGCCACGCCCACTTGCGGAACGCCCACTCCAACACGCAGCCCACCCCGTAGCCGATGATCGCACTGATGCCGCTGACCAGGCCCTGGAAGATCCAGGTGCGCGGCAGCAGCGACGGCGAGACCGACCAGGCGAAGAAGATCGCGCCGATCACCACCCCGGTGTAGTTCGGCCGAATCGCGTGCTCAGCGGCGCGAAGGACGCCCAGCACCCGCTCGGGCAGCGACTGACTCACCTGTGGTTCGGTCGTCATGGCCCGAGTCTTCCTGCCCCGGGCCGATACTTCGGCAAACGACACGCAACCTGGGATCTCGTGAACTCCCCGGCACGAAGCCGCTAATGCAGGACTTTGAGTCCGATCACGCAGCCTACGATGCCGACCAGCAATGCGATCTTGAGCGCCGAAACCGACTCCGACCCGGTCACCATGGCGAACGCGATGGTCAACACCGCGCCGATGCCGACCCAGACCGCGTAGGCGGTGCCCACCGGCAAGCCGCGCATCGCGACGGCCAAGCCCGCCATGCTGATGATCAACGCGAGGAAGAACACGATCGTCGGCAACGTTTTGCTGAACCCCTCGGACTTGCCGAGTGCGGTGGCCCATACGGCCTCGAACGCGCCGGACAGCACCAGAATGAACCATGACATGACGGACCTCCAGGGCCGTCTTGTCGCGTGCCGGGTACGGCTCCCTCGTCCGGAGTCCCATCGAGGGACCGACCTCCACCATGGCAAATGCAGGCGCGGTGGGGCAACTTCGAGGTTGGTGACCTTCCTCTCCACGCCCCACGGCGCCCCGGCTACGGTTACGGCTGATCGCCGAGAAGAAAAGCGACCTGGTTGTTCAGCATGTCCGTTTCCTGTGCGGCAACGAAGTTATCGCTGGTGGTGACCCTGGCGGCAAAACCGTCGAGCAGCAGCAGGATCCACTCGGCGAGTCGTCCGGCGTCCACGTCGTCGCGGACGCGCTGATCCCGCTGGGCGGCCTGCACGGTGGCCCGCAGTGCGGCGTGCGCGATTTCGTTGTCGGCGCGCAGTGCGTCGGCGATCTCCGGACGGTGCGTGAGCCCGCCGACGACAGAGATGAATCCAGCGGCGCGTGGGTCCACCAGGCCGGCGGCGGCATGTTCGACATAGTCGAACACCACCCGGCGGGGATCTATCGGATCGGCCCGCTGCTCGAAGAATTCGCGGGTCTCGCTGGTGCTGTGTTCGAGGATCGCTACCAGCAGTGCGTCTTTCGTGGGGAAGTAGTGGAAGAACGTTCCCGAACCAATTCCGGCGGTGCGGCAGATGAGAGCGGTGGTGGCCCCGGCGTAGCCGTGTTCGGCGAAGGCGGTCAGTCCGGCGTCGATGATCTGGAGGCGTCGCGCGCGGTGTCGCTGCGGGTCGATGGGGCGGGGCACGGAGGTCATCTTAGAGAAGGGCAGTTATTGGAGTGGACACTCTGGTAATGTGCCGGGTATGCCTCTATCCGCGTGGTCGAGTGAATTCGCCTGTGGCACAAGGGATAAACGATGGGCGGCGCTCACACTCTTCGTCCTCGCTCCTGTGCTGGGGGAGGTGGCCGGCGCTTCGTTGCGGTTGAGCTACTTCACCCAGCCGCTGCGCGTAGTGGGCATCGTGTGCTTCTACGGTGCCGGGGTGGTGCTGATCCACGAAGTTGCGCAACGGCTGCGGCTGACCTGGTGGGGGCTGGTCTTGCTCGGCTGCGCCTTCGCTCTGATCGAGGAGGGCCTTGCACTGCAGACCATCTTCAACCCTGTCGGCATGGACGGCGAGGCCGTGCACGGCAGGGCGTTGGGAGTCAATTGGTTCTGGGCGGTCGTCGTGTCCGGGTACCACATTGTGTGGAGCGTCCTGCTACCCATCGCGATAGTCCATCTCGTCTTTCCGCGCTGCAGCCGCGTGCCGTGGTTATCCCGGCGCGCAGCCACTGTGCTGATTCTTCTATTCGCCTCCGGCACAGCCGTATTCCTGCTGATCTCCTATCTGCGGTCCGACTTCCGGCTGTCCTGGGTGCAAGCTGCCGCCACGATGGTTGTAGTGGCGGGCCTGGTGTGGGCCGCCACTAAGTGCAAGGAACACGGAAGCGTCGCGCTTACCGGGAGTGTGCCGCGCCGTAATGTCGTGGGACTGTTCGGTTTTGCAGCCGGAGCGGGCTGGTTCGTTCTGTTCCTGGTCGCCTTCATCGGCGGACCGATCTCGTTCATCTGGTGGACCGCCGGAGCCCTGCTGTACAGCGCCGGCACAGCGCTGCTGGTGCGGCGTTGGACCCGCCGAGCATGGACCGCCCGCCACCAGCTCGCTCTCTGCTTCGGTCTCGCCATGGCAAGCGCACTGTTCGGCCTGCTCCTGGTCGCCCTGTCCGAACACCGCGCGGACATCGCCTTCCAGTGCGCCGTCATCACCGCGCTCATTGTCGGCAACGCATGGATCCGGCGCCGCGCCAACGCTTCCCCTGCTACACCGCCGTATCGTCCGCCCGAGCGTCAGTCACGAGAATCGCGGTAGGCCAACATCTTCTGATGCCACTGTGCGCGCTGAGCAGGGGCTCGCAGGTCAGTTCGCAGCTAGCACCCCGGCACCGGGAATGACGATCTCGGCGCCGGTTACCGTGGCCACGACAGGACCGGCTCCGACCGTGACCTGCAGTGGAGTACCAGCGGTGACCCAGGCCGTGCCAGCGGAGCCGGTAGCCAGATTGCGCCTGTTCACTGCCAACTCGAGCAGCCTCCCGCTATTGGTGAGCCGCCTTTCTCGTTTCTCTGGCTGTGCCCCGAGCGAATCGCAGCAACCGCGTCGCCCGAGGCGTCGGGCTGCGATGCGTCTCTCGCAGGCTCGTTTGTTCCTCACGGCTGGATCTCGTCGAGCGGGGCGTGGAACCGTCAGCCAGGAACGTGATGGGCGGTTGCGGGGTATGTGGTGGTCGACGATGGCTCGCTCGATCTATGCGGCAGGAAGGTGGGCAGATCGCAGGTATGGTCTTGCCGTGCGCGGTGCGGGGCGTAGTTGTATGTTGTTGCGGCCCTTGGCTTCTGTGTAGATGAAAGGTGCCGTCCGATCAGCTCGCTTGCGAACCGTATGACCGGTGCGGAAAGGAATAGCACCCGCCGATCGGCGGGGCTTGTCCTCTACCATGAATGGGTGTGGTTCAAGATTGTGTTCACGTCGGTGCTGTTGCTGGCGGCCCTGTTATGGGGATTGACATGGTTGTTCGAGCATCCGGAAGTATTGGATTCCTGCGACCAGGTGCCGTGCCCGCCGGATGTGTTCACGCAGCCCACGACCACACCGTCGGCGCCGGGCGAACCGTACGCGATCACTTCGAGCGTCTACCAGTGCTGTGCGTGAAGGCAAAGCCCCACCAGCGCGGAAGCTGTTCTTTGTCTCGGACGCGGTCAACTGACACTAGACCGGCGGCCGGAGGAGCGTGGGGCCGTTGTCCTCACCGTTGAGCGGGCGGTTCTAGCGGTCCTGCGGCACACCGAAAGATCGCCGGCCAATCGTCTGGCGGCACTGAACCGCTTACGCGAAGTCGACGTCCGGCGGCGGGCATGGCGCCTCGAAGTCGCCGACTGCGACCAGCACCGCCCAGCCGACACCTACGTCCATGCGTAAAAGCCAGCAGCCCGGGGTCGCGGGTGCTTCGACACTGAAACGCCCGTCGCCGAGCGCCTCAATGTGCGCAGCCGCCTGGTCACCAGTGCTGGGTCCGGATTTGGCGAAGTACCCGCCGTCCAAACGGTCCACGGCCGGAGACACGGTTACCTCGAGCGGTCCATCACCACGAAGTGGTGGGCTGTTCGGTGGCCAGTAGCGTGGAGCCAGGCGCAGGCCCTCGGCGATTACGCCGTCGCACGTATGGTGAGCGCCGATCATGACCGGATCGGTGGTTCCGCCGGTTGCGTTGCGGACCACCTCAACGGTGGGTGGCTCCGTGCATTCCTCCTGGCTCGCGGTTGCACCGCACGCGGAATTGAATGTGGAGACAGCCAATACACCCACCATCATCAAGTGTCGAGTCCGCATGCGTGAGTATTGCACCGTCCACCAGCAGTAATCGATGCGGAACATCGCCCGCGCCTGGCGCCTCGACTGTTCGAGGTCAGGCGTTGGTAGTACAGACCACTTCGCTGATACCTGTCCCCGAACGGTCCGCGGAACCGACGTTGGCCAGCAGCGCGGGCGGGTAGTAGCGGCCCAGACTGGCGTGGGCGGCGAAGAGGGCGGTCGAACGGTCAGGACCTGGTGCAGTCGGAGGCACCATCCCACCCGCAGTTGTCGAGTGCCTCGTCGATCGCCGCTTCGACACTGACCGCATCGACACTCGTGCCGTAGGACCATTCTTGCTCGCTGAAGGCGATCGCGCCGAACAGTCCGAGGTCACCTGCCGGATCGTCGGCATTGGCCGAACCAGCACCGATCACCGACCCGCCCGCCAGACTCAACGCTGCAAACGCGATAGCGGCCTTGCCAGTTACAGAAAGCTTGACGAATCTTCCATGACCGCTGCCGGTTTTGCTTGTCCAGTCCGGAGAATCACAGTCCGCACCACCAGCTATGAGAACAAGCGGGGATTCCTGAAGGCAACGGCCCGGCCGGCTATTCGCGTTGTCTGCCGGGCCGTTCGACCACCTTGTCTTCAGGGTTGCTGCCTGCGGTCGGCCTTGGCAACCGTGCGGACTGCTTCGGCGATGGTGGGGAAGTCCTTGCGCAGGATGTTGCCGTGGTTGCTGGGGACTTTCGCGTGGATTTCGATGTTCGGGTTTCGCTCGACCACTTTGTGCAGGCTGGCGCGGATGCGTTCCTGCTCATCACCTTTGCTGCCGAGCGAGGACCCCGAGGCGTTCACATATCGGGTCGGGACCGTGATGTTGTCCATCACCGGACCCAGCACACGCTCGCGAGCGATCTCGCCGGCCTCGATGTTGCTGTCGGCCATCTGTTCAGCAGTCATCCGCGCGCCCAGGCCCACCGTGCGCATCAGCGGCATCAACCAGCCCAGCCGCCGCCACAGTTTCCGCATGCCCTCGATATCGACCTCGTCGATCCAGTCGTGCGGTTGGGCGCCCTCGACCAGGACGGCGCCCACGGTCCGATCGGGGTTGCGGCTGGCCCAGTGTGCCGCGACGAACGCGCCGTAGGACCAGCCGATCACCAACGCCCGCTGCACATCTCGGGCCGCGAGCACGGCGTCGACATCGGCGACGTTGGTCTCGAACGAATAGTCCGCCGAGGTCTGCGATTTGCCGCGGGCCCGCATGTCGTAGGTGATGTGCCGGAACTCCGGACCGAGTTCGGTGATGACCCGCCGCCAGTATTTCTGGGTGGCGACGTGGCCGTTGACATAGAGCACCGTGATGCCGGCGCCGCCGGTGTCGGTGACGGCCAGGGCCGTGTCATCGACCGCCACCATGCCGGTCCATGTCGAATCGGTCGGGGAAATGCTGTTTTTCCGCATCGGTTTCTCCTGGTCGCATCGTGCTGTTCGCGTTCTTTCCTGACACCAGAAACGCTACGTAGCTTTCCAAGTCCAGGCAACATATATCTGTGGCGATGAGGCGTATATATGCAGCTAGGAGTAGGTATATTGTTGCGATGGCTGTCGGGATAACGCAACGACGGACTGTTGGAGCGTTGCGATGAGCAGAAGATGGACACTACAGTCGGGACGTCGGGAACCACCGCGAATGACCACGAGGAGAATCGCTATGTCGGGAGGCAGGCTCACCCAGTCCGAACGCCGGCAGATCGCGCAGGGCCTGGCCGACAACCTCCCGTACGCGGCGATCGCCCGACGCCTGGACCGTCCGACCTCGACGATCACGCGGGAAGTGATGCGCAACGGCGGGCCCACGGACTACCGCGCCGACCAGGCCCAACGCGCCACCGAACGCCGCGCCCACCGTCGCGCGCAGCCTGCGCCGCGAGGGCAGGAATCGCTAGTGACGGGCAACGGGCGCGACGCCGAGGCGGTACGCCACTACGAGGAAACCTTCACCACCCTGCTCATGCACCAGGGCATGTCCAGATCGATGGCTCGGGTGCTGACCTGCCTTTTCACCGCCGACGCGGGCAGCCTCACCGCCTCCGAAGTTGTCCAGCGCCTGCAAATCAGCCCGCCGTCGGTCTCCAAGGCAATCAAAGCTCTCGAAATCCAGGGACTGGTCCGCCGGGAATCCGACGAGCGCCGGCGCGTGCGCTACATCGTCGACGACAACGTCTGGTACCAGGCGACGGTCGACAGCGCCCGCGGCATGGCCCAGGTCGCCGAGATCACCCGGCAGGGCGTCGACGTCTTCGGCCGCGGCACCCCGACCGCGACCCGCCTGGAGAACATGGCCCGCTTCAGCGACTTCATCAGCGAGACCATCCTCCAGGCCGCGGCACGGGGCCGCGAGGTTCTCTACACAAAACCCGAAACAAGCTCGGAGAACTCACGTCTGATCTCATAACTGGTGTGCCAGCTCGGTGGCGGCCTCGACGGCGATGTCGATGGCGCGGGCCACGAGGGGTGATTGGGTGCGTTCGGCCGGCCAGTGCAGATAGATCTCGCGGGTGGGGGAGGGTTGCAGTCGGTGGATGCTGAGGTGGCTGTCGGACTGTGCGTCGGATCCGTGCAGGGCGAGTGCGGGCAGCACCGCTGAGCCGGTGCCCGCTCGAACCATCGCAACGATGGTGTCGTGGCCGGTAGTTCGAAACACGATCTGGGGCCGCGCGCCACTATCGGCGAGGGTCCGTTCCAACCATGTTTGGTGGTAGGTGGGTGGCCAGGCGACCATCGGTGCGCCGTCGAGCAGCTCGACCGGTACCGGCCCATCGGGGAATGCGCCGGCTCTGGCCACCAGAAGGTAGTGCTCGTCGAGCAGTTTGAGGTGTTCGACGTCGCCCGCGATTCGGCCGTCGTAGAACAGCAGGTCGAGATCTCCGATCTGCGGGTCCGGCTCCACCTCCGAGAGCCGGATGTCGCAGCCGGGGTACTCATCGAGCAATCGCCGCACCACGCCCGGCAGGATCAGTTTGGTCACGCCCGGGAAAGTGCCGATGTCGATCCGCCCGTTGCCCGCCCGGAAGCGATCGACGGCGTCGGCCAGGGCTTTCGCCTGCGTGAGCAGACCGCGTCCGTGAGCCAGGACCACCTCGCCGAGGGGCGTGATCCGGACCGGCCGGGGACCTCCGGGCCGGTCGAAGACGGCGCCCCCGACGGCCTTCTCCAGCGCCGCGATCTGCTGGCTCACCGAGGATTGGGTGTAGCCGAGCCTTCCCGCCGCCCGCCCGAACGTCCCTTCCTCGGCAACGGCCGCCATGGTTCTGAGGTGGCGTAACTCGAGGTCAACCATCTCTCGATCATAAGCATTGGCGATTGATTCGATCGCTAATCATCGCTTTTCATAATAAGCACGCGAATTTAGGCTCATTCACATGACGACCTACCCGACACAACGGCACACGGAGATCCTCGAACTCGACGGCCTCGAGTTGGCGATCGAGCGCTGCGGTCCCCGCGGCGCACCCGCACTGCTGCTCATCGCCGGCGGCGCTCAGTCGATGGACTGGTGGACACCGGAGTTCTGCGACCGGCTCGGCGCCGGCGAGCTGCAGGTTATCCGGTACGACCACCGCGATACCGGTCAATCGAGCGCCTCCGAGCCGGGCCGCCCCGACTACACCGGCGATGACCTCGCCGCCGATCCGCTGCGCATCCTCGATGCCCTCGGCATCGACAAGGCGCATCTGGTGGGCATGTCGATGGGCGGCGGTATCGCCCAGAACATCGCGGTGCGCGCACCCGAGCGAGTGCTCACGTTGACGCTCATCGAAACCAGCCCCGCAGGTGGCGACGGCAGTCCGCTACCGCCGCCGACCCGGCAGGTCGCCGCAAGTTGGGAGCAGCCCGAACCTGAAATCGACTGGGCCGACGAGTCCGCGGTCATCGACTATCGCGTCGAGGTCGAGCGGCCATACATCGGCACGCTCGGTTTCGACGAGGACCGCGTGCGGGCCCTGGCAACCCTCGAAGTGCGCCGCAGCCGCAACATGGCGTCGTCGATGACGAACCACTTCCTCGCCGCACCCGGAACTGCGGTGGACCCGGCCGAGATTCGCGTGCCGACTCTCGTCCTGCACAGTGCCGACGACCCGATGTTCCCGCTTCCGCACGGCGAGGCGCTCGCGCGAATGATCCCGGAGGCCCGGCTCGTGCGCCTGGCGGGCATGGGTCACGAGATTCCGCCGCCTGCCGTGTGGGACACGGTCATACCGGCGCTGCACACCCACCTACGGCACTCCTGACCAGGCCGCAACGAACAGAACGGAACGCTCATGACCACTATGACCGACACCGAGTGGCGAGCCTTCGTCACAGCGGGAACAAAACTTGCCCACGTAGGTCTCACTCGCCCCGACGGACGGCCGCACCTCACCCCCGTCTGCTTCATCCTCGACGGTGACGAATTCGCCTTCGCCCTGTCGCCGGGAAGTGTGAAGGGCCAGAGTCTCGCTCGTGATCGGCGCCTCGCACTCTGCGTCAGCGACGAGCGGCAGCCATACGGCTTCGTCACCATCGAAGGAGAAGCACGAATCTCCGCCGAACCGGACGAGATCGAACACATCGCCAGGGGCATCGCAGACCGCTACTACCCCGATCAGCCTGCCCAAGCGATCGCGGAATCATTTGTCCAGGAAGGCTTCACGGCGGTTCGGATCAGCATCACCAAGATCATCGCCCGATCCGGCCTCGGCTGAGATGCGGTGCCCGACCCGGCCGCACGGCCGGGAACGGGCACGCGCCGTAGCTCAGTCCTCGTCCTCGACCCAGTCGAAGGTCTTGGTGACGGCCTTCTTCCAGTTGCGGTACTCGCGGGCGCGGCGGTCTTCGTCCATCGCCGGGGTCCACCGCTTGTCCTCGGCCCAGTTCTGCCGGATGGCGTCCTCGGATTCCCAGAATCCGACGGCGAGTCCGGCGGCGTAAGCGGCGCCGAGGGCGGTGGTTTCGGCGACGACCGGACGGATGACCTCCACGCCGAGGATGTCCGCCTGGAACTGCATCAGCAATTCGTTGACCACCATGCCGCCGTCGACCTTGAGCGCGGTCAGCGCGACCCCGGAGTCTGCGTTCATGGCGTCGATCACCTCGCGGGTCTGGAAGGCGGTGGCCTCCAGAACCGCGCGGGCGAGGTGACCCTTGTTCACGAATCGGGTGAGACCGACGATGCCGCCGCGCGCGTCCGACCGCCAGTACGGTGCGAACAGCCCGGAGAACGCGGGCACGAAGTAGGCGCCGCCGTTGTCCTCGACGCTGCGGGCGTGCTCTTCGATCTCGGCGGCCGAGGCGATCATGCCGAGGTTGTCGCGCAGCCACTGCACCAGCGAGCCCGTCACCGCGATGGAGCCTTCGAGCGCGTAAACCGGTTTGGCGTCACCGATCTGGTAGCACACGGTGGTGAGGAGCCCGTTCTGCGACAGCACCTTGTCGGTTCCGGTGTTGAGGAGCACGAAATTGCCGGTGCCGTAAGTGTTCTTGGCTTCGCCCGGGGACAGGCAGGCCTGGCCGAAGGTGGCGGCCTGCTGGTCACCGAGGATGCCGGCGATGGGCACACCGGCGAGTGCGCCGCGCGCCCGCACCTGGCCGTACACCTCGGAGGAGGAGTAGATGCGGGGCAGCATCGACAGCGGCACACCCATTTCGGCCGCGATCTCGGCGTCCCATTGCAGGGTGTCGAGGTCCATCAGCAGTGTGCGGGAGGCGTTGGTCGGGTCGGTCCCGTGCACGCCGCCGTCGACTCCGCCAGTCATGTTCCACAGAATCCAGGAGTCCATGTTGCCGAACGCCAGCTCCCCGGCTTCGGCCCGCGCGCGGGCGCCTTCGACGTTGTCGAGGATCCACTTGATCTTCGGCCCGGAAAAGTAGGTGGCCAGCGGCAATCCGGTTTTGTCCCGGTAGCGTTCCTGGCCGCCGCCGAGCCGGCCGAGCTCGTCGGCGATCCGGTCGGTGCGGGTGTCCTGCCAGACGATCGCGTTGTAGACCGGTTCGCCGGTGGCGCGGTCCCAGACGACGGTGGTTTCGCGCTGGTTGGTGATGCCGACGGCGACGATATCGGCGGCGGTGAGGTCGCCTTTGGCGAGGGCGCCTGCGACGACGGCGCGGGTGTTCTCCCAGATCTCGGCCGGGTCGTGTTCCACCCATCCGGCGCGCGGGAAGATCTGGGCGTGTTCGCGCTGGTCGACCGCGACGACCGTGCCCGCGTGATCGAAGATCATGGCGCGAGTCGAGGTGGTGCCCTGGTCGATCGCTGCGACGTATCGTGACATCCGGTGGTGCTCCTTCGAAATTCTGGAAAGTTGTTGCTGCTGAGTATGTTCGGTGCTCAGAAGATGAGCTGCGAAACCAGTCCGGCCGCGACGCCGCCGAGGATCGGGCCCAGGACCGGCACCCAGGCGTAGGCCCAGTCGCTGGAATCTTTGGTTTCCTCGGCAGTGGGCGCGGCGGCCGCGCCCAGGCTGGGCGAGTGGGCGGCCGTGGCGGCAACGGCGGTGCGCCGCATCGGAAGCACAGCGTGCGCGATGCGCGGGCCGAGGTCACGTGCCGGGTTGATGGCGTAGCCGGTCGGGCCGCCGAGCGAGGCGCCGATGCCGACGACCAGCAGGGCGGCGGCGAGCGGGCCCAGGCCCGACGGTGTCTTACCGAGCGAAAGGATCACCAGGACAAGGACGAACGTGGCGATGAACTCGGTGGCCAGGTTCCAGCGGTAGTCCCGGATCGCCGGGCCGGTGGAAAAGACGGCCAGTTTCTTGCCCGCGTCGGGTTCGGCGTCGAAATGGCTCTTGTAGGTCAGGTACGTCGCGCAGGCGCCCAGGAACGCGCCGAGGAACTGCCCGGCCAGATAGACCAGGGTCGCTCCGAAGCCGACCGCGACCCCCGGCGCGTACTCGCTGGCTCCACTGGACGCGATGCCCAATGTCACCGCCGGATTGAGATGACCACCGGACTGGAAGGCGATGTAGACACCGGCCATGACGCCGAAACCCCAGCCGATATTGATCAGGAGCCAGCCCCCGTCGAAGCCTTTGGATTTCACCAGCAGCACATTGGCCACCACGCCGCCGCCGAGCAGAAGCAGCACCGCCGTACCTGCCAGTTCGCTGACGAATACCGTTGCGAGACTCACGTTGTCTCCATTCATTTTCGAGGGTCGAAAGTGCGCGGGACGTTACGGTCGGGTTTCGAGGGCGGCAACGACGTGCGTTCGACATTGCCGAACGCCCACCGTGGCGTGGGCACTGGACGGTCGGTACGCTGCGGCACACTATGACTCAGATCACATTCGCGAACACGCAGGTCACGCGGGTTACGCCGGGTGGGCAGGGTGAACCGAAATCGAGTTCGACATTGTCGAACCGCGCCGATGAAATACGTTGTCCGCTATGCCAGGCCCAGTGCAATCGATCGAACGAGCCGGCGCGATCCTGCGCCTGCTCGCCCGCGGCTCCGGCCGCCTCGGGGTCGCCGAAATCGCCAGCACGCTCGATCTCGCGAAAGGCACCGCGCACGGAATCCTGCGCACCCTGCAGGCCATCGGGTTCGTCGAGCAGGAGCAAGCCGGCGGCAAATACCGGCTCGGCGCCGCGCTACTGCACTTGGGCTCGAGCTATCTCGACGCCAATGAACTACGCTCACGGGCGATCAACTGGGCCGATGCTCTCGCCGCCCGCAGCGGCGCCGCCGTGCGAATCGGCACACCCGCCGAAGGCCAGCTGCTGGTCGTCCACCACGTCTTCCGGCCCGACGACACTCCGCAAACCCTCGATGTCGGCGCTTTGCTGCCGCTGCACGCCACCGCGCTCGGCCGCGTCCTGCTCGCCTACGACAGCGATCTCGCGTCGCGGGTGCGCGCCGCCGGACTCCCGGCCTTCACTCGCCGCACCTGCACCGATCCGGCATTGCTCAGCACCTCGCTGGCGGAGGTCCGCGAGCACGGCTGGGCGGGCGAATACGGCGAACTGGTACCCGGCGAAGCGAGTATCGCCGCCCCGATCCGCGCGCACGGCGGCCTCGTGGTCGGCGCCATCGGTATCGCCGGAGCCGCCGAACGGCTCTTTCCGAGCGTGCGGCGACCGGAACCGACACTGCTCGGGTACGTGCTCGACGCGGCCCGCGCGGTGTCACGAGACCTGGTCGCGGTCAAGTAATCCGGGGGCATCACCCGATCTCGGTGCGTTCCACCTACCGAGAGGCGCACGATGCAGCGCTATGTGATGGCCATCGATCAAGGCACCACCTCCACCCGCTGCATCGTGTTCGACTCCGGCGGCCGGCTGGTCTCGGTGGCGCAGCGCGAACATCAGCACTACTTCCCGAAACCCGGCTGGGCCGAACAAGACGCGATGGAGATCTGGCGCAACGTCGACCGGATCATGCCGCGGGCCCTGCGCGAGGCCGGCGTCGACCGCGCCCAGATCGCGGCGCTGGGCATCACCAATCAGCGCGAGACCAGCGTGGTGTGGGACCGGCACACCGGCATCCCGGTGGGCAAGGCGATCGGCTGGCAGGACATGCGCACCGAGGATCTGGTGCTCGAACTCGGCGCACAACCCGGCGCCCACCGCGTGCTCGAACTCAGCGGACTCCCGCTGACCACCTATTTCACCGCACCCAAGCTGCGCTGGCTGCTGGACTCGGTACCCGGGCTGCGGGCTCGCGCCGAACGCGGCGACGTCCTGTTCGGGACCATGGAGACCTGGCTGATCTGGAACCTGACCGGCGGCGCCGACGGCGGGATCCATCTCACCGACGTCACCAATGCCAGCCGGACCCTGCTGATGAACCTGGAAACCCTGGCCTGGGACGCGGACCTGTTGTCGTTCTTCGACATTCCGCGGGCGATGCTCCCGCAGATCCGGTCCAGCAGTGAGGTGTACGGCACGACACGGCGAGTGGTCCCGGGCATCCCGATCGCCGCCGCCCTCGGCGATCAGCAGGCCGCGCTGTTCGGGCAAACCTGTTTCTCCCCGGGCGAAACCAAATGCACCTACGGCACCGGCAGTTTCCTGCTGCGCAATACCGGCCCGTCCCCGGTCCGGTCGACGCACGGACTGCTCACCACCGTCGCCTATCAAATCGGTTCCGCGCCAGCGATGTACGCGCTGGAAGGGTCCATCGCGGTGACCGGCTCGCTGGTGCAATGGTTCCGGGACGGCCTCGGATTGATTTCCAGCGCACCGGAAATCGAGACCCTCGCGCGCACCGTCGACGACAACGGCGGCTGCTACATCGTCCCCGCGTTCTCCGGGCTGTTCGCCCCGCATTGGCGCAGCGAAGCCCGCGGCATCATCGTCGGCCTCACCTCCTATGTGAATAAAGGGCATCTGGCCCGCGCGGTCCTGGAGGCCACCGCCTGGCAGACCCGCGAGGTGGTGGACGCGATGAACGCCGACTCCGGTTTGCAGGCAACGGAATTGAAAGTCGACGGCGGCATGACCACCGACCACCTGCTCATGCAGACCGTCGCCGACGTGCTCGATGTTCCGGTGATGCGTCCGATGATCATCGAGACCGTCTCGCTCGGCGCCGCCTACGCCGCCGGCCTCGCCGTGGGTTACTGGGCGGATCTGGAAGTGCTGCGCCGCAATTGGCATCGCGCCGCCCAGTGGTCACCCCAGCAGGACCCCGAACGGGTGCGGGCCGAGTACGTCAAGTGGAAGCGCGCGGTGGAACTGACCTTCGGCTGGTCCCAGCCCGCGCGCTCGAACCTCATGTCCGGATGAGCGGCACGGATTTTGGGGCCGGATCTTGGGGACAGCGATGATTTTCGCGGGCGGGGATCGTCTGATCCTGCATGCGATTGAACGGTAAGAGTGCGGTGGTGTACGGCGCCGCCGGCAATATGGGCAGCGTGACAGCGCGGGCGTTCGCTCGAGAGGGTGCCCATGTGTACCTGGCCGGGCGGACCGAGGCGACACTCGACAAGTTGGCCCTGGAGATCAACAACCTGGGCGGACGAGCGACGGCGACGCGGATCGACGTGTTCGATCAAGCAGCGGTCGAGGCACACGCCGATCGCATTGTGACCGAGGCGGGGCGGCTGGACATCTCTTTCAACGCGGTGGGCATGAGCGCGGTGCAAGACGTGCCGCTCGTGGATATGAAGATCGAAGACTTCATGACCCCGATCGTCGACGCGGCGCGTTCACACTTCATCACCACGACCGCGGCTGCGCGCCGCATGACCGCCCAGGGCTCCGGGGTCATCGTGCTGCTCTCGAGCTCTGCGGCGCTGGAATCCCGCCACCGCATGGGCGGATTCAACCTGGCCTGTGCGGGAGTCGAAGCCCTCAACCGAAGCCTCGCCGGCGAGGTAGGCAGGGCGGGCGTTCGGGTCGTATGCATCCGCCCGAACTTCGCCCCCGAGACAGTTCCTGGCTTGTCCGACGACGACCTCCAGCCCTTGATTCGCGACACCCAGCTCGGACGACTCCCTCGCCTGGCCGAAGTCGCCGAGGCCGCAGTTTATGCCGCCACTGCCGGAGCGGGCGCCATGACCGGCGCGGTCCTCAACCTGACCTGCGGCGCCCTCACCGACTGAACCCGCCTCATGCCCCCGCTTTGTGCGCTTCGAAGCGCGCCTACCCTTGGGGCAGGGAGGAAACACAATATGAGCAACGTCGTAAAAGTCCTTGCGGGGGTAGCCATTGCGCTGGCACCTGGCGCAGCGGCACACGCGGTACCAGCGGATCCGTTCGGGCCCTTCGGTTATCGACAGATACAGCTGGAAATGCCCGAACATCAAGCATTAGCGACCGGAATGGTCGAGACCTACAGCACCGGGCTCGGGCAGGACCGGTGCGACCATTTCCCGTGGCGCGGTATGCCGGGGGCCGCAGGGGGAATCACGGTGTCTTCGGAACATGGAGTAGTTCTGATCTCCGCCCGACCAGGACAACTGACGGCAGAAGGCATCGGTAAGGGTTCCACACGTGCCGCGGTCGAGGCCGCGTATGACGTTCATGAGGCTGCAAACGGTCGAATGGAGGCAGCGGTGCCGGGCAATCCGAACGCGGTCTAAAGCTTTGTTTACGAACATGACACGGTGCAAGGCTTCGGTTTGTGGAGCAAATACGTCATCGATTGTCAGGCGTAGCTACGACGCCTTCGCTGGATGGTGACTCGTTGCTCTCACAAACAGTCCGACAACCGACCCGACGACCGCCCCGACAACAACAAGCCCGATGGAGACTGTCCAGGGCTCGTACGCCGTCGCGACGTCGACCGTCTCGGTCATTTGCGGGTCAATCGTTGCGCAGGTGAGCGATGTCGTTCCGGCTCCACCGACGATCAGCCACCAGAAGACGCCGCTGAACACCGCACCGAGAATCGCTCCAAGCGCTGCCGAATACAGGACGGGACTTTTCACAGTTACGCTTCCATTCCGTTTCTGGTTGACTTGCTACCGGACGTGGGATGGTGCGGACTGAATGGTCGCGGCATGGTGAAACCCCTTCCCGTTCGGTAGATCACGAACTGACCACCGTGCCTTGAATGTTGCGCGAAAGATCAACTTCTAAACGAGAGCCGGCCTCGATAGTGAAATAACTCACCCATCGGTTTACCGGCCGAATGCGAAAGAACCCCAATACATTTCGAGCCCGGGCCCATATTGCGCAATGCCCCATACCTTCGGTTCGCACGATCATCGCAGCGGGGCTTTCAAACGGATAGGTCGCGGCCCTTGGTTTCTCGGACGAAGAACACCAAGGTGGCCAACGAAACGCAGAGCAGTAGCACGGTGTATCCGGTGAACAGTTCCGGCGCTCCATGGGACGTCGCGAGGGTTTGCAGGAACGGTGCGGTACCACCGAAGATCGCGACCCCCAGCGACATAGGAAGCCCGATCCCCACTGCGCGGACGTCCGTTGGGAGCATCTCGGCGAACAGAGCGGGCCCGATCGAGTTCGCGGCCGCGATGAAAACGAGCGCGATACCCATGGTGAGGAACAACTGCCACGACTGGCCGCCTTGCAGGATCCATGCCAGCGGGAACAGGAGCAGTATCAGCGCCACAGTGGCTTTGACGAGTGCGGGTTTACGTCCGACGTTGTCGGAGTACAGGCCCCACAGCGGTAATGCGACCAGGAACACCACCTTGGCCAGCGCACCTGCCCACATCGCCCCGGCTGCGGGCACCCCGTAGGCGCTGATGGCGTAGGCGGGAGTGGAAACGCCCCACGAGTAGTA
Organism: Nocardia sp. XZ_19_385; assembly: GCF_015355755.1. Classification (NCBI taxonomy): domain Bacteria; kingdom Bacillati; phylum Actinomycetota; class Actinomycetes; order Mycobacteriales; family Nocardiaceae; genus Nocardia; species Nocardia sp. XZ_19_385. The sequence continues at coordinate 63,376 of NZ_JACVEE010000006.1, read as the reverse complement.
GGCGGCGGTGGCGCCGGCGGTCAGGGCGACAACGACGGCGAGAGTGCGGCGGTGCTGGTAGAGGTTGCGGGCCAGCGAAACCTGAGTTCCGGGCTCAACGGTCCCCGCTCGGCTCGTAAAAGCCTCGGGCTCTTCGAGATTGGTGCGCAGATAGAACGCGACTCCACCCAGGAGCGCACCGAGCAGGAAGGGGATACGCCAGCCGAAGGCCGACATCTGATCCGCACTGAGGACCGTGGTGAGTACTGCTCCGAGCAGCGCTGCGGAGATGACCCCGAAAGTTCCCGAGATATAGGTCAGGCTCGACCACATCCCGCGCCTGTGCGCGGGCGCGACCTCGGCGATATAGGTCTGCGACGCAGGCATTTCGCCGCCATGGGCGAATCCCTGCATCAAACGGGCGCTGACCAGCAGCACTGCGGCCAAGACACCGATCGATTCGCGCACCGGGGCGAGCCCGATCACCAGACTCCCGAAGGAGGACAGACCGATCGCCAGTAACATCGCGAACGATCGTCCCCTGCGGTCGGCCAACCGCCCCAGGACCACACCCCCGATGGGCCGTGCGATGAAGCCGACGGCGAACACCCCGAATGTACTGAGCAGACTGGACACTTTGTCCTGGCCGTCGAAGAACAGGGGAGCGAAGAACGCCGCGAAACTCGCATAACAGCTGACGTCGAACCATTCGATCGCGTTTCCCGCACCGACGGCGATGAGTGACTTTCGCGAGCCCGGGCGTGCATCCGGAGCCGATGTCTCGGGTTGGTTGCCGGTCAATTCGGCTTCCGACGTCACAGCGTCACCCGCGCGCGTTCGATCGCCAGGGCGGCGTAGACGGCGGCGGCTTCGGGAAGCACGTGGTCGGAGAACATCGCGCGCGGCGAATGATTCTGCGGGACCGCGTCGGCGTCGAGGTCCGGGGGGCACGCCCCCAACCCGAAGAACGCACCGGGTACTTCCTCGAGTACCTGTGAGAAGTCCTCGGAACCGTTGCTGGGGCGATCCGGCTCGAAATACCGCTCCTCGCCGAGCAATTCGCGAATGACCTGGCTGCCGAACTCGACCTCGGCGGCGTTGTTGATCGTCGGCGGGTACTCGTTGTGGAAGTCGATATCGACTTCGACGCCGCGCGCGAGGGCGACGCCTTTCAGCACGCGGGGAATCACCGCCTCCAGTCGCGCTGCCGCTGCCGGGGTGAAACACCGGACGGTGGCGGAGAATCCGGCTGTATCGGGGATCACGTTGCGGGCGACCCCACCGCGAATCACACCAACTGTCACCACGACCGGGTCGAAGATGTCGAATTCGCGGGTCACCGCCGTCTGCAACGAGATGATCATCTCCGCCGTCGCCACGATCGGATCCCGTGCGGTGTCCGGTGCGGAGCCATGACCGCCCTGCCCGATCACGGTGACATCGAGATGATGCGACGCCGACATGATCGTTCCCTTGCGACTGACGAACAACCCCGACGGGACGCGGTTGGACATCACGTGCATCGCGTACGCGGAGTCGGCGCGGCGGCCGGAGGCCTCGAGAACGCCTTCCTCGAGCATCACGCGAGCACCGTTCCACCCCTCCTCGCCGGGCTGGAACATGAAGACCACATCGCCGGCGAGGTGGTCGCGATGGTGTGCGAGCAGCCGCGCGGCACCCACGAGGGCCGCGGTGTGCATGTCGTGTCCGCACGCGTGCATCGACCCGTTCCGCGAAGCGAATTCGAGCCCGGTGTGTTCAGCGACGGGCAAGGCATCCATGTCGGCACGCAGCAGGATCGTCGGCGACTGTCCGGCTTTCGCGCCGCCGCGCAAAACCGCGGTGACAGAGGTGGTCGAGGACCCGGTGCTGATCTCCAGGGGCAGCCCTTGCAGGCCCTCGAGAACTTTCTCCTGGGTCCGGGGGACATGCAGACCGGTCTCCGGCTCACGGTGCAGGTCATGCCGGAGAGCGACCAGGGTGTCCCGCATGTCTCGGGCGTCTTCGAGCAAATTCATAGGGGTATCCGATTCATCCGAGTGCGTCGAGGCGAAGTTGGAACAGTCTCGGACCGGAACCGCAGAATCGGTGGAATCTCTAGAATTCGATTATGGGAACCCCTCCAGGGCACAGATTCGTGCACGAAGCTCTCGATGAAGACGATCTGGCGCTCATTCACGCTCTGCAGATCTGCCCGCGCGGCAGTTGGTCGGATATGGCCGCGATCATGGGCAGCACTCCGGCGACGCTTGCGAAAAGATGGGCCAGGCTGACCGAAGCGGGTCTGGCCTGGATCACTGCCTACCCGCACCCCGCGACCATGCCGAACCACGTGGTGGGGCTGATCGAAATCGACGCGCCCGCAACAACACTCGATCACCTGAGCCGACTGCTGGCCGATGAACGCAGAGCCGTGCACATCAGCCATCAGGTGCGTGGCGGCTTGCTGCTCACCGTCATCGCCACCTCATTGGATGACTTCAGCCAACTACTGCTCGGCGACCTCGCCACGATGAGCGGAACCAGGGTCACCAACCATGTCATCACCCGGTCCCACCTGGAGGCCAGCCGCTGGCGGCTGAACGCACTGGAACCGAAACAAATCCAGCGGCTACGGCGCCTCGAGGCCGGTTCGGTCGAGGCCGGAACCCCGGGTCTGCGGGCTCTGACACCGAGCCTGCTCACGATCGCCGAGGCGCTGGTGCGGGACGGCAGGGCCAGCGCGAAGACGATCGCCGAACAGATCGACCGGCCGGACTCCACCGTGCGCCGGCAGTTGGGCGCCTTGCTGCGTTCGCGGGCGCTGTCGTTCCGATGCGAGATCGCACAGTCGTATACCCGGTGGCCGGTTACGGTCAGCTTCTGGTGCCGCGCTCCCGCTGTGGACCGCCCGCGCCTGCTCGATCAGCTGATGTCGGAGCCGCGCGTACGCACGTGTATGTCCGTGGCTGGACGCGCGAACTTCGTTGTCACCACCTGGCTCGAGTCGATCAGCGAGATTCTGCCGTTCCAGGAGTGGCTGGAAGGCCATATGCCGTCCGGTGAAATTCTCGATACATCGATCGTCCGGCAAGCTACGAAGCGAATGGGGTGGATCCTCGAACCGGACGGCCGGGCCTCCGGCGCGGTTGTGCCGTACGTGGTGACAGGCCCTGCCCGCAAGCCAGGTGAACCTACGTGACGGATTTGCCGGCAACCGATTTGAAGAGTCCGTAGACGACCTCCAGTCCACCCAGGACCATCAGCACGATGCCCAGCTTGGTCAGCGTGACGACCGGCGTTTCGACATCGCCGGTGAATCGCCACAGCACGAAACCGATAACGAGGGTAATGCCGCCCATGATCACGGCCTTGAATCCTGAGTTCATCTGCTACCTCTCCAAATAGTCCTTACGATCGTACTGTACAGTCGTATGGACCGGTGCAGCGATAGGCCACCCGGGCGGAACCACCGATCACCGCCGCCGCGATAGTCCCTAGCTGGAGGTCAGTGCATGATGGCCAACGCGCACGCGCTGCGGCGCGCCGAGCTGTTGGACGGCGTTCTCGAACTCGCCGCGACCCGGGGAATGGAAGCGGTGAGCGTGCGTGAGGTCGCCGCACAAGTCGGGGTGTCCCCGGCGAAGGTGCAGTACTACTTCCGCACCAAGGACGAATTGCTGATCGCCGCATTCAGGCACGTCGAACAGCTGCTCGACGACCGCGCGGCGCAGGTGAGCTTCGAGCACGGCGTGGCAACGGCACTGCGGCAAGTCATGGTGGATTGGCTGCCGGTCGACGCGGTGCGGGCGCGGTTGGTGAAGGTATGGATCGCGTTCCTCGCGCGTGCCGTCGTTACCGACGAGCTCGCCGCGATCGAGTCGGCCTATCAACAGCGCACCCAGGCGCAACTGATCGCGGCCATCGAATCCGGTATCGAATCCGGCGAATACGCGTCCGAGGTTGATTCCGCACTCGAGGCGTGCCTGCTGTCCGCGCTGGTCGAGGGGTTGTCGGTGCGCATGCTGACCGACCCGGCCGGTCTGCCCGCCGACACCGCTATCGCGACCCTCGACGCGCACCTGGCCGTCCACCCCAAGCGGGCAGGCCGACCCTCATCCGAGCTGCCGATCGAATGACCTCGGCGGTGATGCACGGTCATTCTCACCACCCCTAGCCTCCGTGCCTCTCGAGCAGCATCCCCAGGAAACTGCCTCAACCGGCGGCGCGGGCGTCGATCTCGTATCGATCGCTGATTCTGAGCAGGGCCACGACGGACACGAAGATCGCCGGCACCAGGGTGAACATGGCCGGGACCAGCGGTTCGCCACCGTAGCTGGTGGCACCGACCAGGTCGGAGGTGAGGCCGACGACGAATGGTCCGAGCGCGCCACCGACGGTCACCAGGAAGGTGAGCAGCGCGAATCCCATGCCACGGCGGCCGGCGGGAACCACGTCGGCCGAGACCGCGGTGAGATTCGGTATGGCACCGGCAAATCCGGCGCAGGCCAGAGCGATCAGGGTGACTCGCGCGGGAACACCCGGGACGAGCAGAGCGCCCGAGAGTGCGAGGGCGCCGGTGAGCAGGAAGGCGGTGGCGACGGTGATCCGTCGGCCGCCCCGGATAGCGTGGGCGCGGTCGCCGAGTCTGCTGCCCGCGACGATGCCCACGACTACGCCGGTACCGCCGACCGCGCCCGCGAGACCGGAAGCGGTGTCGTAGCCGAGGTTTTCGGTGCGTTCGAGCAGTGTCGGGAGCCAATAGAACACGCCCCCGATCCCGAGGGCGAGCAGGGCTTGTCCGATGATGACTCCGGCCAGTGTTCTGATTCTCAGCAGTTCCCCCGCTTCGCGGAGCAGTGAGGTGGGACGCGGGGGAGTAAGGGTTGTCGCCGGTTCGCCGGTGCGGAGACGGTCGAGGCGATCGCCCAAGCCGCGCAACGGTTCCCGGACGGTGAGTACCAGCGCGGCGACCAACAGCCCGGGAACCGCCGCGACGAAGAACACCATGCGCCAACCGAACGCCTCGGCGAGCGCGCCGCCGAGAATAACGCCCGCCGGCAAGCCCAGGTAGTAGCCGGCGCGCTCGAATCCGTATGCCTTGCCGCGGCTGCGGGCCGGGTAGTAGTCGGCGAGCAGGCTGGAGGCGGGCGGGTTGTAGAGCTGTCCGGCGGCGCCGATCAGCACGCGCACGAGGAAAAACAGCATGAATGTGGTTGCCAGCCCGCTCAACACCGAGCACAGAGACCACACGAGCACGACGATCGAGATGGTGACCACGCGTGGCGCGCGGTCGGCGAGCCGTCCGGCGGGCAGCAGGAGCACGGCGCCCGCGATACTTGCGGCGGTCGGTATCGCCCCCGCGGCGGTGTCGCCGAACCCGAAGTGGTCCTGGATCGCGGGTAGCGCGCCGGCGATCAAGTTGATCTCGAGCCGATCGATGAAGGCGACGAGGCCAACAGCGATAGCGGGCCACCAACCCAGCGGCGCGGATTTCGTCAGATCGACGACGCGAGGCGGGCGGCCGTCGGACACGACTATGTCAATCGAGCCGGCTGGGGCGGCGGGAGCGTCCGCAGGCTCCGGGAACACCTCGGTCATGGGACTCCATCTACTGTTTCGTAGAAGGATACGTTGTATCCAGTCTTGCCGCAGGGTAGTGGATTCGATGCGCGGCGAGCGCAGGCAGCGAGATGGCTTACGAGGCAGTCAGTTTCGCAGGTAGACGGCGATGGCCTCGGCTCGTACCGGCCACCCAAGCCGCTATCGGATGGCTGTCGAGCGATGCCCGGCAGGTGGAGGGCGGAGTCGGGCGATGGTCCGGGTTGCGAGCCCTGCGCCGCGCATCAGCCATCTGAAGGACGTGGTGGAGGGGCCGGGTAGGAGCCCGGCCAGTTGAACGCCGTCGAGTAGGTCGTAGAGCGTTTCGCCTTCGTACATCAGGTGTTCGGCGTTGAAGTGATACCGATCCACGGCGGTGCATTGGATGAACGCGCCGTTGCCCGGAATCGCGGGCGCACCGGTTCCGTAGGGATGAAGCTTCAGCGGCCCGACGAGGTGACCACTTCCGTAGTAGCGCACGACCATCCTGACCTCACCGTCCGATGTCAGGTCGAGGTAGCACTGCCCGGGTATCGGGTCGTAGCGCCAGTCGGGGATGGCGTCGAAGAACGCGAAGTTGTAGGCCACGAATTCGTCGAGGCCGACCATGGTCGCGCCGAGTGTCGTCACATCCTTGTAGCGCAGATCGGGGGTGTAGAGCTCGTGGTTGTGGCTCATGTCCCGGGTCTGCCAGCTCCACCAATACTTCTTCGCCCAGTCGAGAGTCCAGGCGATGTCGAAGCCATGGGCGGCATAGAACTCGATCTTCTGCTCGTAGTCGTCGAACCACCTCTGCGTCATCGCGGTCAGCGCGGATTCATCGAGGACTTCGACCGGCTCGGCGCGGTTGGTCAGCACTGTCGGGATCGGTTGCACCAGGCGCGATTGTCGCAGTGACGCTTGGAACTGCTCGTCGGTGAACATCATTACCCTCTATCCGGAAGCACATGCTTCCCGATAGATGATGGTTCTTGTAAAGTGATGCCGTGTCAAGGAGTTACGGCGGACAGACCGCGGCGGACCGCACTGCGGAACGGCGCGCGCGTCTTATCGCTGTCGGATTCGAAGTGGTTGGCACGCAAGGTGTTTCAGCTCTGGGTATGCGCTCGGTCTGCCGTGCGGCGGAGCTGAGTCAGAAGTTCTTCTACGAGAGTTTCGCCGACACGGACGCGCTGCTGCAGGCGGTGTACCGGGCGGCGCTGTCCCGCTTGGAGAAAGCCGTCGCGCCCGCGGTGGCATCCGGTGACCTGCACGCGGTGTTCGAGGCCGCCGCCCGCCTGATGGAGGCCGATCCGCGCATCTGCCGCATCCTGTTGGTAGAGCCGGTGGCGGATGCGCGACTACGTGGCTATGTGCGAGAGACCATTCCGGCTATCGCGCTGGCCGCACTCGGAGACCGCATTGTCGGCTCACCCGACGATCCCAGTGTCCGCATGCACTTTTCGGCACTTTTCGGCGCGATGATTTCGCTGTTCGTGGAGTGGACGGAAGGCAGCCTCGGCACCGACCGCGATGCCTTCGCCGGCCACGCGACAGCAGTCGCGACACAACTCATGAGCGAGCTGGGGCATCATCCAGCCTGGGTCACTCGATCACCGCCTGATCTCTAGTTGTCGGTATGCCTCGACAGGGATGTCGTAGAGCGAGGCGGCAGCCGAGACCGGGTCGTCGTAATGCGCGGGAACCACCAGTCCGAACCGGCGGCGGGTACCGTCGCGATCGGCACTGCCGTTGGTGCACAACAAGATACGTACCGGCTCGGTGAACGTGTTGCGCAGCTCATCCGGCAAGTCGTACAAGCGGAGGGTGTGCGGTGGATTGCCTGGGTCGGGGACCTCCGGCCCGACGGGCGACATCCCGGATTCTTCGATGAACGCATGCCAGCCCATACGTTCTATCGCGCAGCGCCGAATTTCGGCATTGTGCTCCCACAGAATGGCATCGACATCCCAGTCGGTGGTGATCGCGTATTCCGGGACGCGGGTGCCGTGCCATGCCCACATGGTGAAACCGTCCCGATACGCGACTGCCGGTGCGGTCGCGTTGTGCAGGCGTCCGGCGTCGTCACGGCTGATGACGGTGGGTCGCTCGGTCAGGATCAGCCCACCGTCCATGGGCCACCACCAGCCGGCGTTGCGAACCACCTGCTCGACCCCGTCGAGCAAACCGCCCAGATTCACGCCCAGTCGTTGGATTGCGTCGTAGAACGCGAGCGAGTCGCCCAGTTGTGGCCCGAGGTTGCCCTCCCACCACGGCACGACCGATCCCGCCGGCATCTTCTCGCCGACCACCGAATCGACCTGCTGCCAGACGGGCTCATCGATGCCGCCGGCGACCGCGGCCCGGACCAGACCCTGCACCTGTGCCGTGACTCGAGCATCTATCAGGGTGTGAACTCGGTCTTCGACCTGCGTCCACACCTGCTGCCGGGCCTGGCGCTGTGTCACGGCGCGGATGCGAGCCCATGCTCGCGGCCCTGCCTGATCCCAGATCCGGTCGCGCACACCGGCCAGGCGGATCGCCTGGTCCTGGCCGATCGCCCCGGCCAGCGGCGATTCCAGCCACACGATCACCTTGGGCGCCGCCACACCCGCGGTCCGATAGGCCTGAAGGGCTCCCTGTTCCGCAGCCTCTCGATCGGCCGGCGCGGTGGACAATCCCACCTCGATCCATTCGTCTCGAACCGAGGCGAGCAGCTCTTGCTGCGCGGCCGTCAACGAGTCCAGGCGCATCAGTCGGTTACCGGCCGCCACACGCCGGCGAACTCACGCTGCCGCCGCACCTGATACGTGCCGGGCAGCACCTCCAGCGCGCCGTGCTCTTGATGGATCAACACCGCGGTGGAACCCCCGAAGACTGTAAGGACGCCTAGCAGCACATCACTCGCACTCGCGGGAGTGTGGGCTTCCCAAGCGCAAGGTCCGCAAGGGTGCAGGGTGTGAGCATGGGTGGTGACCGCCGAGCGCACCACGGCCACAGCTTTCCGCATCGGCTCAACGGCCACGGGCCCATTCACGCGCAGCACCAACACATCACCTTGTGCCGCCGCACGCGATATCCGGGGTACCTCCGCGGCCGGGTCGAGATGTTCGTGGACGCGCACCCCGGTGGCAGCGACCGCATCCGCAAGCGTGGTCATCAGTTGTTCCTCCTGCCGCAGCCGATAGCACGACGCTAACATTGGAAACGAAAGATTGGTTGGGACAGCATGATCCGCTGGTGACCCGGCGCCAGCGGATTCGACTCGGTGTACCCGCATGCCGCATCAGGGTGGCCCGTGGCCGTTTTGCAGGAGTACGGTTGAGACCGAGAAAGCGATTGCACGGGCCGCCGACGCGCGATTACGACGGGACCGAATATTCGCAATTCGCACCGCCGAAACCAGGAATGGATCGACGGATGCCGAAACGGCCGCACAGGCGCCGCGGGAACTCTCAGAACCTGTGCGGGTGTATGAGCAACTCCTGCGCTTCAGCACCACCTACACCGAAGCCGATATGCAACGCGTTCGCGCCCACTACGCTGAGATCTGCCGGATCGCAGGCTATCCAACGAACTGACGCATCGGCGATTTTCTGAGATTGCTGAGCAAACCGCTCGAGGCGGCCCGCCAAGCTCTGGCGCGGACGGTGTGTTCAAATTAGCAGCCCATTGAGTCCAGGTACACAGTGAAACTGAGTACAGCGAAGATGACTGATATGAATATCAGTTCATTTCGGCTGGTTTCCGGCTCATCAACGTCGTTGCGACGTGTCACGTCGGGCTGGTCGTCCATGATTCGACAATAATTGCCGTGTAGTCCAGGGTTGGAGGTTCTTTCGGTACGCCGGATATCGGGCGGGTGAATTGTTGACCTCAGCCTCAGATATACCGAGCCTCCTTTCAGCCGTGACTGGCACTCCGGTATTTGGCTGCAGTCTGTGCACGGGTGGTGTTGCTGGCTGGCGAGGCTGGTCGCGGAGTTCGGCGGTGGGGTGTGGGTGCCGGTCGACGTGTCTCCTCTGGCGGTGGGATCGAATCCAACGGTGCGGTCAGGCCAGGAGTTTGCCGAGTGCTTTGCGGGCTTGTTTGCGGATCTCGCTGTCGTCGCTGTCGAGGTAGGGCTCGACGAGGCCGCGTACGCCTACTGGTTTGCGACGAGCGAGGGCTTGCAGGGCGGCGGTGGCGACGAGGGGGTCGTCGAGTTGGTCGAGAATGATGGTGATGGCCTGGGGATTTCGGGATTTACCCAGCCACAGGATCAGTTCTCGGCGTCCGAGCCCGTATCGGCGGTCGGCGGCCAGTGGCGCGATCCGGTCGTAATAGGTAGCCGGGGCCAGCCATGCCAGGGCGTATCCCGCGGCCCAGAGCACGCTGGGGGAAAGCTTTTCGTACTGGTCGAACTGGGCCAGGAGTGTCGGCAGGGCGTCAGTGTTCTTGGCTTCTTTGACGATCAAGGCGCGGATGAGCGTTTCCCGCAGTCCCTTCTTGAGGCCTTCTTCGGGGCCGGGCATCTTCTGGTCGAGATGGGCCAGCCAGTCGATGAGGATCGGGACGGCGGTGGGGTAGGGCTCGCGAGTGTTGATCAGGTCAGAAGCCGAGGACACTCGCACGCCGGCGTCGGCGAGTTCGTCGAGCAGCTCGGAGTAGGCACGGTCCGCCATGGGCTGATGGTTCCTTACCGTTCTCGCCCAGATCTTTTGGGCACCGACTCGTCATTCGCGGACTCCTTGGCGGCCCGTATCCACGCCCACCAGCCATCGTCGTTCGCGACGACCTCGATGCCCTGTCCGTCCACCTGCACTACGACCGTACCGGTTGCCTCGGCTCGCCCGTATGCGCAGAACAAGCCCTCTTCATCCGACCGGTATCCGAAGGGCCCGGCGGCGCGACGATTCGGCACCGGTCCGGAGCTGGAGCCCCAGTGCCCGTGTTCATCTTTCGACAGCTCATCGGCATTGATCTCGACGCCGTCGCTATTGGTATCCACCAATGCCAACGCCCGCACCCCATTACCCGCGACAACCAGCACCCGCGCATATCGCGGATGCCAGCCACCGAGTGCCACCACTTCGGCCGCGTCGGGCTTCGCCGTTATCTTCATCTCGGGCGGCTTTCCATTTCGTCGAGCACTCGGAGCAGGCTGCGGAACTGCTCGTGGTTGGCGGCGAATTCCGGAAAGTTCTCGCGAATCTCGGCGGCGGTCATTTCGGGCGGGTCGAGCCGGGTGATCCACACCATCGAGGGAATGATATCTTCGTGCAGATAGGCCAGCAGTTTGTGATGACCGTCGAGTACGAACCCGCTCCACTGGCGTCGGCTGATGGTCCGCAATCCGATTATCGCGGGCCGCACTCCGTGGCGGATCAGATCTCGATACTGTTGCACCACAACCTCATCGGTGGGCGGCCAGGCCTCGGTGGGAACCAGGTAGGTCCAGTCGCCGGGGTACCAGGACTGAGGCTCCTCCGGCTCGACATCGGTCACTATCGCGCGGGCCATGGTTGTCCAGCCACGGGTGATCGCCTCCGGAATCGCCTGCCACACGGGCTCGGGTCCCCGCAGCTCATAACGGCCGGGTGTGAGCAGCCCAAGCAGCGGTTGGAGAGCTTCGCGCAGCGGTGTGATGGTCTCCCCGGTGACGGTCAAATCCCGCAGCGCGGCCAGCGCCTCCGGACGCGGCGGCCGGTTCGGGGTGTGCGCGACCAGTCGACCAACCGAACCTTCATACGCCGAGGTGTCGAGGTTGGTGACCCGGCCGTTCAGCCGCAGCAGGCAGTGGCTGCTCCATCCGTTCGGAAGGTCCAGGCTGTGCCCGATTCCGCGGACATCGATTACTCCGCTGCCGTCGGTGACGGTGATCTCCTCGAGCCGGGCGCCGGGTTGTCCGGCCGGCCACATCCGCAGGACTGCCGTGCGGGCATCGGGTGGCAGGCCCGGCAGCTCGATCAGTGGCGGTCCGAGGGCCGTCAACTGCTCCGTGATCGGATGGCCTTGTGCGGCAAGGGTTGCCAGCGCCCACAAATGCCCGGGGGCACGTTCGTCGACCATCCTCAGCAGGGTGGATGCCGAGGCCGGATCGTCTTTGAGCCCCTCGTAGGCCAGGCGGGCGACCCTGATTTCCGGATCGGCCAGCGCGGCGGTGAGATCGCCGCCGCTGCGCTGCTGGAGGCGCACACCGAGCAGGCGCCGGTCCACGGTGGCGGCGGTCGTCATGAGCTCGCGGGCGGAACCGACTCCAGCCACGGCACGAAGGCCATGCGCCTCGATCAGCGAATCGACGGCTTGCGCACCGACTTCGCGGCGGCGGGCGTCTTTGTAGGCCGCCATCTCGATGGCCTCGTCCGCCGCAGTGAGATCGCCCAGTTGCCCCCGGGCACGCAGTATTGCCGGATCCAGCAGCCCGTACTTCGACTGCGGCTTGGAACGCAGCCACGAAAGCAACGCGTCGGTGTGCGGCCCGTCGGTGGCGACCAGCAGCTCGAGGATCGCCCCTGCGGGACCGCTCCGCGACGGGTTTGCTCGGAGGAGTTCGAACAACCGCGCGGCCCGCGACGGAGACATTCGCCCGGTCAGGGCCTTCGCGCAGGTGCCGCGGCGCCACCACGGTTCGAGGGTGTCGGCGATGGTGTCGACGAGAACATCGGCGGGCACGGCAGCCAGCGCGGCGACGGTCTCCGCAATCGGGCCGGACCACAGTGCCGGCCCCGGCACCGCGGCGTGCAGACCGGTGAGCTGGGTGCGCAGGTACGAATATAGATCCGGGTAGGGCAACTTCTCCGGCAAGCCGACGGTCGTGCCCGTTGCGACCGCGGGCTCGTCTCCGACATACAGGTAGATACTGCTGCCGCTGTTACCCGGCTCGTGATCGCCGATCATCCGGAAGGCGGCCGGTTCATTCGCGACACCCAATTCCGCGCCGGTCCGGCTTTGCCGGAACCATCGATCGGCCTCGTCCAGTCCGCCCGCCCAGCGCGGACCGGCCCCGAGATCATCGGTGCCGAGCAGGCCCGAGGTGCCCAGGTACCGATCCCAGCCGTTGGCCACGGAAAGAAGCTCCCGATGCTGCGGATCGAGCGCGTCACCGAGTCGTGCCTCGGCCGCACGGAGCTGTGCTTCCTCGGCGCCGGGGTTCGGGAACGTGAATGGTCCACCACCGGTCGGTGCGTACCGCTCGCGCTGCTCGATGAATCGGTCGATGAGTTCTTGCCACGCGGCCAGACCCACTGGTTCACCCACTGGGCGCTCCCCCTCAGTTACCGAAATCCCAGCCGTCCGGCGAGGATGGCCGCCGTAGGGTATCTGACCTCCTCATTCCATCACACAACCGTCAGGTTGCCGAGGCGCACAACGCCGTCGTGAGAGCGGTGCGGATATCGGCGTCCTGTGCGTCGCTTTCGCCGGGGTAGAGGTTGGCCATCACGGTGGCGCTGCGGCCGTCGGTCGTGGTCGCGCCCATCGTCTGGAAGCCCAGGATGCCGCCGTCGTGTCCCCAGTACAAGCCACCGCACGGCAGCGGCGTGCTCTGCAAACCCAGTCCGTAGGCATCCTGGTATGAATTGCCGAGCGGCCGAGTCATCATCATCGCCTCGCGTTCGGGCGGGGACAGCAGGCGACCGCTCACGAGGGCGAGGAAAAACTCATTCAAATCCGCTGCGGTGGAGATCATCGCCCCGGCGGCGCCCGCGATCGACGGGTTGACCTCGGAGACGTCGAGGGGTGCGGAATCTCCCAGCTTGCCGTAACCCTGCGCGTGGACGCCCGGGATGCTCGGTTCGTTCCCGGGCACGAAAGTGTCGCGCAGGCCGAGTGGCGCAATGATGCGCTGCTCCACCGCTTCCGCGTACGGCCGGCCGGTGGCCTTCTCGATGAGCATCCCGGCCAGCAGGTAATCGGTATTGGAGTACTCCCAGCCGGTGCCCGGCGCGAACAACGGCGGCTGGGCCAGCGCAAGTTGTACTAGTTCCAGTGGATCATATTGTGTCAGTGTATCTTTCATGACCTGCTCCAGGGGCAGGTAGTTCAAGTAGTCGGGCAGCCCGCTGGTGTGCTGGAGCAGCTGCCGCACCGTGATGGCATGCCCGTCATGGCCGTTTCCCTGGATCATTCCGGGCAGGTACTGCGCAATCGGGGCGTCGAGTGCCACCCGCTGCTCACTCACCAGTTGCAGCACCACGGTAGCCACGAACGTTTTGGTCATGCTGCCGATGCGGAACCGGCTGTCCCCGGCCATCGGCGCTCGTGTGCCGATGTCGGCGACACCGCTGGTCAGTACTGTCCGACCATGCGCGTCGCGCACTTCGAGCAGAGCGCCCGGTGCGCCGTCTGCGGTCGTCAAGCGCTGCAGCGTGTTTCGTGTGTCGCTATAGCTGGGCGGGGCCGCGGTATCCGCGTCGTCCCCGGTGCCGCATGCGCTCAGCGTCAGTGCGGCTGTGGCGCATACAGCGCCGAAAACATGGGTGTGCCTGCGCATTTCGTTCTCCCACGGATTGGCAGGACTTTATGCTAGGAGGGCCTGGCACGGATACGCCTCAGCCCCGAGAGCCAAACCGGTGCGCCGTCTTGTGATACCCGGGTATCAGGCTAAGCGCCGATTTTCTGGGCCCGCGCTGCGGTTGTCCGAAACATTAAGACGCGCATGCGTTTTCGAAGCGATTCGGGTGAGTGCATCTTGCAGTCGGCGGCACTCTGTGTAGTTGACCCGATGTTCGCGCCACGCTGTGAATCCCCGCTGCGCTGGATGAGGTTACGGCGTCCGATATCCGAGCTGAGCCAAACGAGGGATTCGCGCTTGATTCCTGTCCGTTTGCCAAGGTCAGCAGCGTGATTGGTGGTGGCCGCCAAGGGGTCGGTCACGTCGCGCCAACGGGTATTGCCGGTTCGGTGAGGTGATCGATACGGTGCCTTACGCGCACTGCGGTTCGCAGTCGCGAGTGAGATGTGGGGAGTATCAAGTTGATTCGCACACGCGTCATTCGACTCGTCGCCGCCTTGGCTGGTTTGGCGGCCATCGGTCTGGGGGCGGCGGCATTGCCGAATTCGGTGCCGACCGCCACGGCAGACATCATCAGCTTCAACAAGGCCCTCAGAGTTTCCGATGATTCGCATTACACGCACAGCACCTACACATTGACGGGTCTCGTGGTGCAGCCGGGATACTCGGCGCTCTTCTTCGACCAAGTAAGCGGCAGCAGCGGCACCCGGCAGCTGATCGCCACCGGCTACGGCACCGGCGACTTCCCCGAAGCGACGGCCAGCGCCCAATGGACTCCGACTGTCCCCGGGATCCACACCATCTCGCTCATCGTCCGCGGCGGCAGCTACCAATCCGAGGTAGCCAGCGTGGTCGTCGAAGTTCTCCCGGGTTCGACCTACACACCGTCGCCGACCACAACGGAACCGCCGACGACGACGCCGTCGCCGACCACGACGATCAAACCCGAGCCCACCCCGCCGACCACGACCACCCCGCCATGCAACCCGTGGAACTGCCCGCCGACCAGTCCCACGTCGCCGCCGTCGACGTGCACGCCGTGGTCGTGCCCCGCGCCCACCACAACCGCGACCCCGCCGACCACAACCATCAAGCCGGAGCCGACCCCGCCCACCGAGACGACCAAGCCCTGCCAACCGTGGGCGTGCTAGCGATCTAACCGCGGCGGCGGAGCGAGTTCCTACCTGCTCGAACCCGCTCCGCCGCCGCTCCACCCGAAACCCACCTGAGTACGGATCGATCTTGGAGTGCTCTTTCCGGCGGCGGGTAGGATCCGCCAAGACGAAGTGATCCTATCGCTACTGGTCACAACGTTTTTCGGCGAATACGACTGCTGAACAAGTCATATCAGGACTGGTTGATACCGCCAATAGTGTGGGTTCTGTGCTTCAGCGTCCGGCAACCGCAGTGATCCGGCAGCCGAGTGCGACTCATCGAGAACGCACCGAACCGCCGCGGCGCGACCGCTCGAGGCGCTTGCCGGTAAGCCACAAAGTCGATCTTGCGAACGTCCGCTATTGCCGCGACCCGCGCGGTGCGAAGCGGTAAGCGCGGCTCGCGGAAGATCAATGGGCCGAACGCATCACAGCCGCCAGTGAAGGCACCAGCATGCCGAACGGAGCGTCGGCGCGCGCCGCCAAGGCACCCAGAAGACGAACTGCTCATCCTCCGTCGAGCTGTGATACCCGGCCTCCACGCTCCACTGACCGATGATCTCGTCACCACGCATCGAGCGATTGAACCACCGCGCCACCGCACCCGGCGAGCACGTCCGCAAATGCCGCGGTGCAGGGGTTCGACAAACCCGACAGGCCATCTCGTGCACGCACGCACGTGCCGACGGAGTATGCAAAACGTGCAAAATTCGCGCCGTTTGGGCGATTTCGGTCACCGGCGGCCGAAAAGTGCCCGATTTGCATACATCACACTGCGGGCCATTCACAGATCGAACATCCGCACGTGCCGATTTTCGGGGGCTCGGGCAGCACGTGGGCGACCACCAGTTGGTCGAGCTCTGCGGTGCTGTCGCCTCGATCACAGGGGGTTGACCCGAAGATTGGTTGAGGTTGGAGGCTTTGGACAGCGCCAACGCTGGTGCGATCGTCCAGAGGGAGGGCCTCATGAGCAACTGGCACGTCAATACCGAAGGGCCGCAACACGATCGGGTCACGGCTCCGCTGCGGGTCGCGGTCGTCGTCGGCAGCACCCGGGAGGGCCGGTTCGGCACGACCATCGCGGACTGGTTCGTCGGTCAGCTTCGGCGCCACGACACCCTCGAGGTCGAGATCGTCGATACCTTGCAGGTCGCGCTGCCGCACGCCTTCGGTGCGGTCACCGAGCACCCGTCACGGGCGGAGACCACCGAAAAGCTCTCCCGCGCTGACGCATTCGTGGTGGTGACGCCCGAGTACAACCACAGCTACCCGGGCGCGCTGAAGAACCTGATCGACGAACATCACGTCGAATGGCAGGCCAAGCCGGTGGGTTTCGTCTCCTACGGCGGCATCTCCGGTGGTCTGCGCGCGGTGGAACACCTGCGGCCGGTCTTCGCCGAACTGCACGCGGTCACCATCCGCGACACCGTCAGCTTCGCGAACCCGTGGCGCCGCTTCGACGACGCGGGTGAGCTGGCCGAACCGACCGACGCGGTCACCGCCACCAAGGCCCTGCTGAAGCAATTGACTTGGTGGGGTGAGGCATTGCGCACCGCCCGTGCCGCCAACCCGTACGGGGCGTGAGGGCCGTGACCACTACCGCAACGGCTCCCGCGTCGCCGGTCACCGCCCGCAACCCGATGACGATCGTCCTGGTGCTGGTGCTCGGCACGATCATGGCCACACTGGACCAGACCATCGTCAATGTCTCGATCAACACGCTGTCCGCGCAATTCGACGCGGGCCTGAACTCCATCCAGTGGGTGGCGACCGGCTATTCGCTCGCGCTCGGCGCCGTGGTGCCGGCCTCGGCGTGGCTGATCGGCCGGTTCGGCGCCAAACGGCTGTACCTGACCGCGGTCGCGGCCTTCGCGGTCGGCTCGATGCTGGCCGGGTTGGCCTGGAACCTGGAGTCGCTCATCGCTTTCCGAGTCGTGCAGGGCGCCAGCGGCGGGTTGCTCATGCCGGTCGCGATGACGATCCTGCTGCGCGCGGCCGGGCCGGATGGGCTCGGCCGGCTGATGAGCACCCTGGGTCTGGCAATTCTGGTCGGCCCGCTGCTTGGGCCCGTGATCGGCGGCTACCTGATCGACGCGGTGTCGTGGCGGTGGATGTTCTTCATCAATCTGCCGATGGGTGCGCTGGTGCTGGTCCTGGCCGCTCGGATCGTGCCCGCCGATCTGCCGGAACCGCGGCACGCGCTCGACGTGCCCGGGCTCCTGTTGATGTCGCCCGGCCTGGCCCTGCTGATCTACGGGGTGACCGCTGCGGGTGAGCAGGCCGGATTCGCCACGCCCGCCGTGCTGGTCCCGCTGCTGGCCGGGGCGGGGCTCATCGCCGCCTTCGTGCGCCGGTCGCTGACCACCGCGCAACCGCTGCTGAATCTGCGGGTGCTGGGCAACCGGGTCAGCGGCCCCGCCGCGCTGCTGCTGGCTCTGTTCGCTAGCGGATACTTCGGTTCAATGCTGCTGCTGCCCTTGTATTTTCAGGTGGTTCGTGGCGAATCGGCGTTGGTGGCAGGCGCGTTGGGTATCCCGTTCGCGCTGGCCTCCGGCCTGACCATGCAGGTGGCGGGCCGGTTGATTGATCGGATTCCGCCCGGCCGCTACCTGCCGGTGTCGATCACGGTGGCGCTCACCGGTTTCGTGCTGTTCATCGTCCAGCTGGACGCGGACGCGTCGTACTGGGCGCTCGGCGCGAGCATGCTGCTCATGGGCGCCGGTGGCGGCGGCACCATGATGCCGGTCATGACCACCGCTACCCGGTCGCTGAGCCGGGCGGATCAGCCGGCGGGATCGACGGTGCTGAACATGATCAGCACCACTGCCCTGGCAATCGGCACCGCGGTGTCCTCGGTCGTGCTGGGCGCACTGCTCCCGGTGACCGGCGGGCTGCAAGCGCTGCATGGCATGGCTCCGGCGCAGCGCGCCGAGCTCGCTCCCGCGCTGGCCGAGGCGTTCCAGCACACCTACCTGATCGCTCCGGTCGTGATCGCGCTCGCGTTGATTCCGGCCCTGCTGCTACCGCGCCGGTCGGCTGCCCTCGCCCAGGGGTAATACGACGCGCAGTGCTCGAATCTCGTCGACGAGACCGGCATAGCCTTCCTGGACCTGAGCAAACCGCAGGGTGGCATGGTGCTGCTGTTCGGCACTCTCGGCGTGGCGCAGTGTCCACTGAACATGGGCGTAGGTGCCGGCTACGTGACTGATCACCTCGCCGAGGGAATGGGTGTGGCGGCGGCCGAAGGCGGGGCGGGGCAGATGGCAGGCCGACCACTCGTCGATCAGTCCGATGATGGCGCTGATCTGGCCGTAGGTGGCGGTGGCGTCGAAGTCGGCCGGCCGGCGGGTGGTCGATACCGCCGCGGTGACCAGCGTTGCATGTAGATCGGCCAGTTCGCGTGCCCACCCGATCAACGGGGAATCGCCTTGCAGGTTTCCGGCGACGGCGAGTAGTAAATGGCGAGCTTCCAGCAATCCCGCCGCGGTGCGATTCCGGACTCCGTCCAGGGCGCGGTGCCCAGGCGTAGTGGGGGAGACGCCGGCCTGCTTCACGTCGCCCATCACACACATATGACGCGTCGAGGCCTGTCCGAGTTCCGGTGGCCACTTCTCGGGGTGGTGCGATTCATATCTCGATTTAAACGTCAAATGAGTTCTGCGACAATGACATTCGACAGGGCAGATGTGAGCGCAATGTTGTCCGGGCATGACATCGACCGAACGTCCGCCCCGCATCGCTAGGCGGTCACCAGCCGGTACTCGCTCGGCGGGCGCGGAGTGCGCCGGGTGGTGCGGGCCGCCCGGCGGATGGCATGGCACATGTCACGGACATCGGAGCGTGCGGTCGCGAGGGTCGCGGAGTGCACCAGCTGCCGAAGTCGGTCGCCGACTCGTCCGCTGTCGATTTGGCTGGTCATTTCCAGGGAGGTTGTCGCGAACGACACCGCATCGTCGATCTGGCCGAGGCGGAAAGTGCCTGTGGCGACGGTGATGTTGTCGAACAGAATGCTGCGGGCCGGTCGTGCTCCCGCGGACGCGGCCAACGAGGTTCGCGCGGCGTCGACGGCCGCGACGGTGTAGTGCTCGGCGGTCCGCCCGCTGGCTGTCAGGGCGTACTCGTTGTAGATCACCGACTGCATGCCGGCGAACTCGCCGGGGGTCAAGAACACCCGGGTCCACGGATCGATGAGATCTCCGGCCCGGGCTATTTCTTCTTCGGCGCGCGAGAGCGCGGTCTGCATCCGGCCGGCGTCGCCCATCATCGCGTGTGCCCACGCTTCATTGGTATACAAACGGGCGGATTCCGCGCCGCCGGCGGCATCTTGGGCAGGCAGTTGCCCGAGTTGGAACATACGCAGTGCGGCGCGCGGGTCACGCTCGATCAAGCTGATCCGCCCCAGAACGTAGAGCGTCGACGCGACCAGGCTGTCCGCCCCGGCTCGCCGCGCGGAAACCAGTGCCATTGCGGCGTATTGGCGGGCGCGATGCTGATCACCGATGTCGTGGTAGGCCCACCCGATCAACCGGGCCAAGTCGGCGGCGGCGACCAGCAGCGAATGCGCGAGTGCCTGTCCACGGTGCCGGGCCAGCAGCGCGGTCGTCGATTTCAGAAGGCCGATTGCCGGGTAGGCGACTGCACCGCCACCGTGCCGCTGGTCGAGTTCGCGTAATTCCGCCGTGGCGCGGCATACGAAAGCAAGATCAAGTTTATCTGTGTCGCATGGCATTTCGGGTCCATCGAGTGCCGGCAACCATGGTGTCAGGATGTCAGGAGAACCGACGACGGCGGTCGCGAGGGCTTCCAGCAGAGTCGCACCCGCGGACCAGGGCGCCACGTCGCGGACGGGCCTGACATTCGAGGCCGAGGATGGCGCCTCGGTTTCCGGAACCGGTGCACCGAGCGCGATCAGCAGCGTCCGATAGGTCTTGCTCGGCCGCCGGACCTCTCCGAGTTCCCAGCGTGCGACGTGCCGTTCCGAACAGGCGACATTGATGTTGTCGCGGCGAGCTCGATCGTTGATCAACTCGGCGAAATCCGCACGACTGAGCCCTAATTGAGCGCGGCGATAGCCCCGCAGCCGCTGTCCCCAGCTGTTCGCGGTCCCGGCATCAGGAGTGCCGTGCACGGTTCGAGGGTCGGTGACGTCCATGAGTGGGCCCACTCTTCTTGCGCCGCAGGGCAGGTCACAGTGTGGACTCGCCCTTCGACTTGTTCGTCGAATAATCCTGGTTGATAATCTAACCTGATAATCAGGATTGCGAAATAGGTGGCATCCGCCGCGCAGCAGCCCGATACGGTGGGAACCATGGCAAGAACCGCACGAAAAGTGCTGCTAGGGCGAGAAATTGAGGTAATCCTGCGCCGATCCCGAAGCACCCAGGGCGACGCGGGCAAGATGATCGGGGTCAGTCAGTCGCGTATCGCGGCGGTGATCGCGGGCACCGGTAATCTGAGCGCCCAGGCGCTCGACGAGCTGGTCAGAAAGCTCGGCGTCACCGACGACGGCTACATCGCAATCCTGCTCGACCTCCGGGAGGACAGCCACCGCCGCGGATTCTGGAACTCCGGCTACCGCCGCGCCTACATCGAGGAACTGCGACTGCTCGTCGACCTCGAGAATGTGGCGGATCGACTACGTGAGACCGGTTCTGAAATAGTTCCCGGCCTGCTCCAGCACGAGAGCTACATCCGTGCGCTACACGAACCCCTGGAACCCGACCCGGACGATCCGGACGCGGTTACGGTCGACGACTACGTGCAATCCCGAATCGCAAGGCAGCGAATCCTGCTCGAGCGGGGAGCACCCGAGTTCCACGCGATCCTGTCCGAGTCCTGCCTCCGCCGCACCTACGGCGGCGACGCGGTGATGCTCGACCAGATCGCCCACCTGCTCGAGCTGTCCAAACGTCCCAACATCCAGATCCAGGTCATGCCGTTCAC
Source organism: Nocardia sp. XZ_19_385 (assembly GCF_015355755.1). Classification (NCBI taxonomy): domain Bacteria; kingdom Bacillati; phylum Actinomycetota; class Actinomycetes; order Mycobacteriales; family Nocardiaceae; genus Nocardia; species Nocardia sp. XZ_19_385. Next base: position 42,247 of record NZ_JACVEE010000006.1, on the reverse strand, counting down.
CCACCAAGCGCCGGGCGCGGGCATGGAAGACCGCTACATCCTGGTTCGGGTGCCCTCCCCGGGGACCGCGGGGGATCTCGAGATGGCAGTCATCGAAGCTCAGGGCGAGATCCGCTACATCGACGACAAACCCGCTGTCGCGATCCGCGACAAGGTCTTCAACCGCCTGGCGATGACCGCACTGAGCCCTCACGACTCACGTCAGTTCATGGAACACCTCGTCCGTGGGCTCCGCAGCCGACCGACCACCCAGCGATAACCCCCTCGACCGCATAGGAAACACGATGTCCGACAGTGACTTCGAGCCCCGCCAGATCAACACCCACCAGCCCAGCTCCGCACGCATCTATCACCACATGATCACCGGCGAAGTGATCTTCGAGTCGGATCTGCCGTTCATTCACCGGCTCTACACCGAGATCCCCTTCTATCCGGTGTGGGCCCAGCACAATCGCCGGTTTCTCGCGCGCGCCGTGCGCTACATGGTCGGCGCCGGAATTCGCCAGTTCCTCGATATCGGTTCAGGTCTGCCGACCGGCGGCAACACCCACGAAGTCGCTCGTGAGCTCGCGCCCGACAGCCGCGTCGTTTACGTCGACAACGACGAAGAAGCGATCAACCGCGCCCGCGACCTGCTGCGTGAACAAGGCGTATCCGACACCGCGGCGATGGTCGACGCCGATCTACGCGAGCCCAAGCGCATCCTCACCCACCCCGACACCCAGCGTCTGATCGACTTCACCGAACCCGTTGGGCTGCTGCTGGTTTCGGTTCTGCCATGGATCGCCGACGCCAGCGAACCTGCCGCCCTCGTGGCGCAACTACGTGACGCCCTCGCACCCGGCAGCCACATCGCGATGACGCACGTGTCCCTCGAAGACGCGGGCCCGCAAATCAAAGCGCAGGTTGCCGCCGGCGCCGCCATCTTCGCCGACGCCAGCACCCCGGTCACCCTACGCACCCGTCAGCAGTTCCAGACCTTCTTCGAGGGGTGGACCATCACCGACCCGGGCATCACCTACGCCACCGACTGGCAACCCGACCAGCCGGTCGACCTCGGCGACTACGCGCGCCCCTGCAATTTTGCCGCTATCGGAAGCCTTCCGTAGCGCGCACCCGTGCTGCCGGCACCGTCGCCGACAGCGCAGTTCGAAAGGATCCACCATGTTGTTGCCGACACCGACCGCCGCCCAGTTCCGCAAAGCGACCGCCAGTTCCCCACAACAGGCGTGCGTCATGGTCTATCGCGACAACCACCGCACCCTCATCTGGGACGACAAACTCGCCGGGGCTCCGGCACAACCTGTCCCGCTCGAGGAATGCCTGGTCCTCGACCACGCCCAATTCGAGGCCCTCCAAGAGGCGATACGATCGAGCCAACCGAGCCGAGGAGCCGTGATCATCATCCAAAAGCCCGGTGGCTTATACGAATTCAGCGCTTCGGCGGAATGCATAGCCTCAGTTGGAACCGCCAGGCTCTCCTTCGATCACCTCGAATACACCGCGTTCGTCCACGCGGTGCTGCACCACGAATTCGAACAATCAACCTTCCTCGCACACGCACACTGACCAACTCGTAGCCGCGAGTGCTACCGGAACCGCGGTTCACCTCCGCGTCGTCCGGTTCATCCAGGTTGTCAGGTAGTCGAGGACTGCCGGATCAATGGTCGTCTCGATTCTTGCGTATTCATCCGGCATGCCAGTGGTCGCTGATTGCATAAGATGATTGACACCCTCGAAGGTGTGCACTGTTGCCTTCGGATTGTCTGCTAGGAATTTACGCATCAGTGGTTCATTGGTTGCAGCGTCGACCTGCACGTCCTTGCTTCCGAAGAGTGCAAGGATAGGGATTTCGAGAGCTCGCAATGCCGGTTCGGGGTCGTATGTGGCCTGGGCTGCATACTGCTGGTTGATTGCCTTGTCTATATCCTCGGCGTTGGCCTGCTCGGTATGCGGAAGTCGTTGGTTCGCTTCCCGCGCATTTCTTCGTGCTTCGTCGAAATTGCCGTCACGGAGTAGGTCGCATTCGGTCTGAATGGAATTGTCGTTGGCTGCGAGAACATCGGCAGAGGTGGTTCCGGTTGCCTGTAGCTGCACACGCATTTGATGCTTGAGCACGTCGCATCCAGTCTGCGCCGGTCCTGCTAAGAGCACTGTGAACGCCACTTTGTCCGCTGCGGTTTTCGCTACGAGCGGTGCCAAGGATCCACCCTGGCTGTGACCGATAATTCCGATGCGAGTGCTATCGATATCTGACCGTTCACGCAAGTAGGAAATCTGTGAAAGAACATCCGACACCAGATCTTCGTAAGTTGCGTTGTCTTTGTCGCCGGTCGTGGCGCCGACTCCTCGGTCATCGGCGCGAAGGACTGCATATCCGGACCTGGCTAACGCATCGGCCAGTACAAGAAAGGGCTTGTGTCCGGCGAACTCTTCGTCACGATTATGCTTTCCGCCGCCAGGCGCCAAAACCACTGCGGGAAATGAGCCGCCTCGGTCGGGAGTAGTTAGTGTGCCGCCGATAGTAACGTCGCCATTTCTAATTGCAACGTCGGTTGAGTGATAAGAAGCGTCTGATGTATCCATCGTCGAATTACACCCTGTCGAGACAGTCAACAGTAGCAACGCGATGATGGCGATTCCGCCACGGCTCGCAATGAAATCCATGCGCACCCGCCGTCGCTTCGATCTCAACCTTAGTAGTCGACTATGTGTCCGCACGTGTGGAAGGAGGTCGTCGCCTTGATTCATGCACGGACTGTAGGCATAGGTATTCGGTCTGCGTATCCGGGAAGGCCCGGAGAACTACCCCTGATTGATCACTGTCGGCCATAGGAGACCGGGTGCTGGCCGCCGGTGAGGTCGCCGGATAGATGGCCGTCGGTTCGGCCTCGTCCTGATCCCCAGCGGAGGATGGTTTGGACACCGTATCCTCTGCGGTGGAACGTGTTTGGATGAGACACGTCTGAGCAGAGGGGATCGGCGATGACGACAGGCGCTACCAACCAGCGGACGCAAGTGGACTTCTTCGATTGCACGGGCAAGCCGGACGGCAACTATGTCCATCCCCACGACTGCACCATGTTCATGTCCTGTGTCGCCGGGCAGTACGCGTATGAGCGTATGAGCGCGGATTGCCATGTGGACCCGGACAACTGCCCCACGGGCAGGCTGCACTACGACCACGCACAAAACGCATGTTTGTGGTCTTACGAGGCCGGTTGTGTCACAGACCCGGCAGGGGCGATGGGAGTGGCGCCGAATTACATCTGAGCCTCGGGGGCGGGGTTGATTTATCGGGGCGGGCGCAGGCCGTCCACCAAATCCTGGATCGCGTAAGTTCCGACCCGGGCCGATGAGGCGATCCGGCCCCGGGCGTCGATCAGCACCGCACTCGGTGTGCCGCGCAAGCGGTATCGGGTGACGATCTCCATGGTGTCGGGCACCAGCATCGGCCCGACGCGATGCTCGCGTGCCCATTCGGCGTTGCTGCTCGGGTCGTCGGTTCCGATGATCAATGTCGTCACTGTGTTGTCCAGACGCTGCCGCCATTGCGGCAGTTCGGCGGCGATCTCGGCGCAAGGCGCGCACCCGGGATGCAGGAACAGCAGCAGCACCGGTCGCCCGGCGGCGAGCGCCTTGTCCAGCGTGTGACGCCCGCTGCCGTCGGTGTCGTTGGCCTCGAAAGCCGGTGCCGGTGCCCCGATGGGCAGGCCGTGGGCTGGGGTCCGCACCGCCGAACTCTCCTGCATTTGCCGTCGCATCCGGCGCAGTTGGAGCTGCTGATACCCCAGCAGCGCCGCGAATCCGACGATCGCGGCCAAGCCGACCGCGCGATCTGCCGAGAGCGATTGCGGTATGTCGTTGTGCGCCAACGAACCCCACACCGCGAGCCCGGTGAGCGTCGCGATCGCGGCATTGCGGATCAGTGACATGCGACCGATCGGGTCGGCGCTCGCCGCACCGAAACATGAACACGCGGGTCGCCGCCCCCGGGTCAATAGGACCGCGATCACAATGCTGAACCCGGCCAGCAAAAGCAGCGCCAGCACCCCAGCCCACACTGCGGTCCACGACGGCAGCACCGCCACCGCAACCGCCAGCTCCACCGCCGGCAGCCCCCACGCCACCGCGTCGGCCCAACGCGGCGGTACGCCGAAATCCTCGACCGCACGACGCGTACCGGGACGATCCGCCCATTTCGCGAATGCCGCCCATCCGAACACCACGGCGACCGCGAGTCGCGCCACCCACACTCCACCACTGATCACCCGGACATTGTCGCGCTTTCAACACCAAAAGTTGGCCATCCCAGCAACATTCGTGTGCCACGCCGCAAGGTTCGAGCCTCGCCGGGCGCGACCGGTTCGCCCAGCGCGGTACGCGCGCCCTGGGCAGGTGCTCGACGGCGAACAGAGCGATCGGCCCGTCTGTTGCAGACGGGCCGATCTGATGTCGAGGTAAGTGTGTCGCCGTTTCGGCCCCGGGCGGACCTTCAGGACCGCGGCTGCCACTGGGCCGGGGCCGGCCCCTTGGCGTTCGTCACCTTGGGCACATAGGTGATCTCCGGTGACTTGCCGATCACGCTTCCCGAGCTGCCGGTGACCGAATAGGAGACACTGACAGGGGTCCCCGGCTCTATCACATCCCGGGGGACCGTGATCTCGAGGGGCTGGCCGGAGTCGATCGGCACCGGCGCGGTCACATGGTCACCCCAGTGCACGACAACGCTCGTATCGCGAGGCGAGACCGCAAAAACACCCGCCGTGTAGGAATCTCCCAGGGCGACCCATACGCCGACGTCGTCTGCTCCTGTGACTTCTTCGATGGTCAGTGCGGGCAATTCCAGGTAACTATCTTCGCTCATGCGCGGACACCTCTTCCATGGAAAGGCCAGCCGCCGACATCCCGGCGACCGGTTCATCTGGTGACGATCCGATCTGCCGACCAGTCGTGGGCGACTACGCCAAGGATCGCACGTCCCAGCCACCGCGCAGATACGATTACCGTCAACCGGCCGAAGCGAAGGGGCGGTGGATAACCATGTCGGCGTGGAGGTTTCGGTGCTCCGGACCACTCGAGGCAGGTACTGGCGCGCATGCTGCGCGACCCAGCCCACTGTCCAGGTATGCAGTGAAACTGAGGATAGCGAAGACGATCGCTATAAAGATCAGTTCGTTTCGGCTGGTTTCCGGCTCATCAGCGTCGTCGCGACGTGTCACGTCGGGCTGGTCGGTCATGATTCGACAATAATTCCCGTGTAGTCCGGTCGGTAGGTTCTATCAGTACACCGGATTTCCGTCAGGTGAATTGTTTGTCGTGCGGGTGGATGAAGGGTCGGTGCAAGGTTTCGCCGCCCCGCGCAACGTCGTCTTCGACTTGCGCTGTCGCCAACAATCTTTCGTCTACTGTCACTGATGTGGATGCGTTGGCTGGTCTGCTCGAGGGTTCACGCGCCCGCGGCGCGTTTCTATCGTGCGGGCTGTTGACCCCGCCGTGGTCGGTGCGGGTAGAGGATGGGGCTCCGCTCAAAGTGGTCGCGGTGATCCGGGGAGAGGCGTGGGTCCGTACGGACCGGATGCCTGCGCGCCGGCTCGGCGTGGGCGACGTCGCGATTTTTCGTGGACCGCAGCCCTATATCGTGGCAGACGGCCCCGCGACCGCGCCGCAGATTGTCGTCCAGCCAGGCCAGGGTCTCACTGCCCCCGACGGTGCAAACCTGTGCGACACAATGAGTCTCGGTTTGCGGCGCTGGGGTACCGATCTCGACGGTGAGACGATGCTGGTCAGCGGGACCTACGAGACGCCCGGCGCGGTGAGTAGTCGGTTACTGCGGACGTTGCCGCACGTCGTGGTGCTGGACCGCGATGAGCTCGACTCGCGCCTACTCGACATGCTCGTCGAGGAAGCGGCTAAGGATCTGCCTGCTCAGACCGTCGTACTGGACCGTCTGCTCGATCTGTTGCTCAGCGCCGCCCTGCGCGCTTGGTTCGCCCGCCAGCAGGCGCCCGTCTGGTATCACGCCTACGGTGATCCACTGATCGGCAAGGCGCTGAGCCTGCTGGAGAACGATCCCGCACACCCGTGGACGGTGGTTGTGCTCGCTGAGACCGTGGGGATGTCCAGGGCGGGGCTGGCCCGCCGATTCACAGAGCTGGTCGGCGAGCCCCCGATGGCCTACTTGACAAGTTGGCGGCTATCACTCGCCGCGGACCTGTTGGCGGACACCGACTGTACGGTCGAGTCGATTGCCCGCCGGGTCGGCTACGGCAGCGCATTCGCCCTCAGTGCGGCCTTCAAACGACACTTCGGAGTGAGCCCGCGTGATTTCCGGCTGGGCAACGTCGCACCGATGGCGCCGACAGCCTGAATGGGTGCCGAGTGCTCATCCTGACCGGGCTCAGCCAACCGTGCCGCGCGACCCCGTCGTCGCCGATCTCGGACGGATCCTACTGTGCTGTAATGGATCTCGCCCATGTCTGAACCTTGCGGCGCAACTCCATTCAGTAGGCCTTCCTGCCCAGGATCCCAGCGGCCCAGCCGAAAGCCGCAGGATCTGGCCAACTTTGGCCCAAGCTGGACCCGCAGGCGTTGCGCCCGTGCGTCAGGGTATGTGGTTGACCAGGGTGTTGGCGATGCGCTGGGCGTCGTCGCAGGAGTTGAATCCGTCGGTGCCGCCCTGCGGATTCCAGATTCGTGACGCCAAGAGCAAAATGTCACCACCGAAAGACGCTGGTACCGCGATGTAGCACCCGAGCTTGTGAGTGTCTTGCGCCGCACGGAATTGCTGAGATTTACGGCCGGCCACCGTGACCGAACTGAAGTCGACGTACTTCCCGGTCTGGCGCAGCTCATCCACCGGCTTGCCGTATGCCGTGACGTAGAACTCGAGCGCGTTGTCGGCGGTCTTCCATTTGCAGGACTTCTCGGTGGGGAAACCGGGATTCGAGATCGGTTGCTCGCTGGAGACGTTCAAGCCCGCACTCGCGAGCGCGGAATCGGGGGTGTCACAAGGGTTCCAGCTGCCGGCGGGCCGATCCGTGTCGGTCCCCGGCGCCGCCGTCGTGGACGCGACGGTTGTCGCCGGGGCTGGCACCGATGTCGGCGCCGCTGTGGTCGCGGTGACTGTATTGGCCGAGGTGGCCGTGTTGTTCGGGGTGCTCGGCGCGGACGTGCTGTCGTTCGAGGCGGGACCACATCCGGCAAGCAGCAGTGCGGCACCGAGTGCCATCGTTGCGACGCGGATCGATCGCGTTGTCGTACGACTCATGAAGGAGTATTCGCGCGTCGGAACAGGTTGTTACACAGGATCATTGCGGTGTCCAGCACATCAGAAGGTCACCGGTCCAGTGCGCGAAGATCCCGATGAATGGGATACCCCGTATTTGATTCGGGCAGATAGCTGCTTCTGTGAGACGCGACACCCCAAGTTCCGGTTCTTCGGCATACCTGAAGTGGCGTCGCCCCGATGAAAGGCATTCCCACCCATGCGAATCCGATCTCTTCGATTGTCCATTGCGGTGATGGCGGTCGCGGCCACAACCGCTACCACCGGCGTCGCGTCCGCCGATATCGACTTCGGAAGCTCCGGCAGCGGCTCCGGCAGCAGCGGCGAAATGGTCATTACCCTGGTGCGCCATGCCGAATCCCTCGGTAACACCTCCGGCCTGATCGACACCAAGGTGCCCGGGCCCGACCTGACCGCACGCGGCCGGACACAGGCAGACAATCTGGCCATCCAGCTGGCTGACAAGAAGTTCGACTGCGCCTTCGCGTCCAACATGGTGCGTACCGAGCAGACTGCGGCACCGACGGTCGCCAAGCGCAACCTGAGCCTCAACATTCAGCCCGGTTTCCGGGAGATCGAGGCAGGCCAGTACGAGGGCACCCCGGAGTCCCAGGCGATGTCCGGGTACCTCCAGGCGCCGATCAAGTGGCTCTCCGGCGACCTGAACGCACGGATTCCAGGCTCCATCGACGGCAACGAGTTCGACGGCCGCGTCGATCAGGCACTGCTCGATGTGCAGCGCCGCGACTGCGCCAACCCGGTGATCTTCTCCCACGCCGCCACCATCATGTTCTGGTCGATGATGAACGCCGACAACGCAGACCCGAGCAAACTCGGCACCGATCCGATACGCAACGGCGGCCGCGTCGTCCTCAAGGGCAACCCGCGGAAGGGCTGGACGATTGTCGAGTGGGTCGGCCACCCGGACCTGGGCTGATGCACCCTTCCGCGCCCCGGATGTCACCGACACAATCGATGGCACCGGGGCGCGGTCGTATCTCAGCCCAGGGCGGGGATCATGAAATGCCTGGCTCCTGGTGGGCCATGACAGGCCCGGGTTACGCCAAGTTCGACCGTATAGTAGAACGATCGACACGTAACCGAACGTACGAGATGTGATCGCTATATCTCGTCGGTATGCAGAGCAGAGGCGAATGTGAGCGAGGGCCAGGTCCGTGACATCGACATCTCCACCCGCACTCTGGTGGAGAGTCTGGTCCGCGAGGACGCGACGATCGATGCCGGTGAACTCTACGATGTCGCCAATGCGCTGGGTATGAGCGATCAGCAGGTCCGGCTCTGTATCAAGCGTCTCGCGGCGGAGGGCAGGTTCGTTCAGGAGGGCCGCGGCCGTAGGGCCGTGCTGCGGGCGACGGAGCTGACCCGTAACAGCCTCGAACCCGATCTCGAGTTCGTGCGCTACATGTATGCCCAGGATCGTGGCGAGGTTTCTTGGGACGGGTGCTGGCATCTGGTGGCGTTCGGTGTTCCTGAGTCCGCGCGGCATGCGCGCGATTCCATGCGCGATACCATCCTGAGGCTCGGCGGCGCGCCGATTCAAGGTGGCCTCTACGTTTCGGCGAATCCGTGGGAGGAACGAATCCGTTCCGCCGCAACAAAACTGGGCGTTGCCGAGCACATCACTACGCTCACAAGCACCGATCTGGTCGTCGGCCGCCATGTCGCCCCACGTGAGATTGCCGAGCAGTTGTGGCCGCTCGGCCGCATCGCCGACGGTCACCGGCGGCTGCTGGTGGCCGCCGAGCAGTATCTGCAGGAGCTACGGGAGTCCTCGCGTGTTCGGCATCTGACGATCGCAGTCGCGTTGGCCGCGGAGTTCACCCACGCAATGGAGCCGGATCCGCTGCTGCCACCTCAGCTGCTTCCGCAGCCGTGGGTCGGCACGGCCGCGCGTGCGGCGGTGGCGGCATGCTGGGCGGAACTTCTCAAATCCGAGCCCGCACAACCTGTTCGATTGTTCCGCTGGTACTCGAAGGTCACCGGTGGGGCCACCGCTCGCATGCCGTAGTTCGGGACCCAGGGTCGCACACCTCGACGCGCCACATCCGGCGCAGCGACACCGCGGTCAGCGCTGTGGCCAGCAGAGTGAAGATGAACCAGAACCATCGCCATGACGGTGGTAGCGGTACCAAGACGCAGATCGCCGCCGCGTACAGGATGGTCGCGATCCGGAGTCGGCGCTCGTCGAGGATGAACTCGCGCAGCTGCCGTTCAACGGAGATCGCCGCCGCGGGAAAGCGCGATCCCACACCGGCGGCGACGATCCGCTGCCACAGGTAGAGGTTCGCGCACAGTGCTGTCAGCAGGAATGACAAGCCGAGCAGTTGTGCCCACATCGGCGATTCCCCTGCCGGTGGGTAGGACTGCGGCAGCGTCGCTGCCCCCAGAAGCAGCCCGGTGGTGGACTCGGCGAAGACGAGACGCCGTGTGGGGCGCAGGTGATGTATTCCGCGCGGACACGCGAGGGCAGTGTTGTGGTTCTCCATCGGCACTCCGTGGTTCAGGTCGAAGCGAGCTCGGCGGTGCCGATGATGTGGTGCAGTACCCGGCGAGCAGCGGTGGGCGCCAGGGTGATTCCAGGTTGCATACAGGCGACCAGCACCTGAGGGCGGCTCCCACCGCACCCGATCCGATGACGATGACGCCGGTCGCTGCCGGTTCGCGATCTCGCTTGTGGGGGAGGTCGCATCGCCGCTGTCGAACGTCGCCGATCCTGCAACGGCAGTCGACGCCCGGGTGCCGCGTCGGCGTCGATGGGGTGGCGATCCCAGCTGAGGGCACGGCCATATCTCACGCTCTTTTCGTCTCTCGTTCAAACTATCGTAGCTGATACGCTCGTGTTGAATGTGAACGAAAGGACAGCGATGAACTCTTTGATCCGCCGAGCGGCGCTCCTGCTCGTGGCCGCAGCGAACACAACCAGGAGCATCCGATGAAGGTTCTGGCATTGGGCGGGCCGGGTGCTATGGGCACCGTGGCTGCGCAAACCGCGGTGAATATCCCAGGCGTGACGGAAATCGTTGTCGCAGACAGAGATCTGGTCGCCGCCGAATCTTTGGCACGTCGCTTGGTCGACGCACCCATGCCTGTCCGCGCGATCCAGGTGGACGTCACCGACGAAGTCCAGTTGCGGGCAGCTCTCGCACCCGCCGAGGTGGTGCTGAACACCGTGGGGCCCTACTACCGTTTCGGGCTGGCGGTATTACAAGCGGCGATCGACACCCGGACGCACTACCTGGACATCTGCGACGACTGGGAACCCACGCTGCAGATGCTCGAACTCGACGCGGCGGCGCGGGCGAGGGGAGTGTGCGCGATCATCGGTATGGGCGCCAGCCCGGGTATCAGCAATTTGCTGGCAGCAGTCGCTGCCAAAGAACTCGACTCGGTTCGCGATGCCTACACCGCGTGGCCGGTCGACGTCGACGGCGCAGACGATACGACCCGGGAGGACGCGCAACTGCTCGGACCCGGCGGTCGTCCTTCCGCCGCGGCGATGCATTGGATGCAGCAGAGCAGCGGCACGATCAAAGGTGTGACCGCAGGTCGACTCAGCGACCAACGCCCCCTGCGTCCGGTATCACTGAAACTTCCCGGCGGACGACGTGGCACCGCATACTCCATCGGCCACCCGGAGCCGATCACTTTGCAGCGCACCCTGAAACCCAGCGGCGACGCCCTCAATCTGATGGTGATGAGTACGTGGGCAATGGCCTACCTCGATACCCTGCGCCGCGATATCGACAGCGGCAAACTCACCAACGAAGCCGCGGCGGGCGCCTTCGCCGAGCCGAACCTGCTGCGCATCCTCCGATCGGCACCGACTGCGCTTCGCGCCGAGGGCCCCGGCACCCTCCCGCCGTTCTTCGCCGCGGTGTCCGGCACCAAGCAAGGCCGCCCGCACATGGTCCTGGCGCACCTCAACCTCGCCGGCCCTGCAGAGGATCCGGTCCACGCCTTGCTCGGTGACATGGCGCGGGCAACTGGAATCCCGCTGGCGCTCGGCATGGCACAGGTCATCGACGGCTCGGCCCGCCGGCCGGGCGTGCACCCGCCCGAAGCTGTCATCGACCCCCAGCGGTTCTTCGAGGTCCTCGATGTCGTGTTAGGTCGTCGGGCAGGCAGCGGCCCTGTGTATCTGGTCGAGCAGGAACCAATCGGATAGTCGGAAGGAGGGGCCGGTCCAGATGGACCAGCCCCGCCCGCCGCGGCGAGGTGAACTCTGCTCAGCGGACCGCTTGGTTCCCGGCATACTTACGCAAGAGATCCAGGTAGCCGGGTACATACAGGGTGCGGGGCGCGAACAGCGCCACCACCGCCGCCCGCCAGTCCTGGTCATTGTCGAAGCGGGCCTTGACGATGTTGTGCGAGGCGTTCGGATAGCGCTGCACCGTGAGCTGTTGCGGCGGAAGGATTTCGCGGTAGACCCGTTCGGTCTCGTCGACATCGACATTGAGATCGTGATCTCCCAGCACGAGCAGCACGGGCACCTTGACCTGTGCCAGGACCGCGGTCACGTCCGAGCGATAGTTCCGCTGAACGAAATTCCAGCGGTCTTCCGACATCGGGTCCGAGTTGTGTTGGGCCGCAAGATATTGCTCATAGGTAGCGTTCTCGCGTAACGCCTGCAAACCGGCGTTGCGGCGATCGAGAGCAGCGGCGATCTCGGACTGAGAAGCGCCCCGGTGCCGCATCTCGGCGAGCAGGTTGTACTCACCTTGCCGCAACCAATTCACCGCCGCGCCAACGAGAACCACGAACTGCAGATCGGGCAGATTCGCCGCCACCTCGGGCACGACCCAACCGCCCTGACTGATCCCCCACATGCCGATCCGACGCGGATCGATGTCTCCGCGCTGACGCGCCCACGCAATCGCCGCCTCGGCCTCGGCCGCGCGATCGTGCATGCTCTGCTCGAGCCAGTTCCCCGGCGCCCCACCGATTCCCGGCTTGTTCCAGGACAGCGACGCGTACCCGGCCTTGGCGAACGCCTCCCAGATCGGTTCGTAGAACGAGTCGCGGCTGGCATTGGCAGGCCCGTCCCCATGCACGAACACGACCAGACCGAAAGGCCCTGTCCCGTGCTCGGGCAGCGCCAAGGTCGCTTTCAGGGGCTGCGTGGATCCGGGAATCGTCACTTCCTCCTGCCGGATGGCGAAGTTGTTCGCGTAGACCACCCATCCGCCTGCGCCCATCGTCAACGCCACCACGCAGCCGGCCGCGATCAATAGACGACGCAGCCACCGCCGGGGCCTGCCTGCAGCGCCCCTGGCCGAAGACCTCTCGAGGGAAGACTGCGTGCTGCCTGTCCTATCCATAGAAACGAACGTATCAGAAACGATAGGTATGTATATGTACTATCTGATTAGAGGTGGCGCAGCGTCATTGCGTCACGGGTCGTGGTCGAACTCCGGCACGGACGCGATCTCGTCGATCGAGCTGTGTTGTCGCTCTGGGCATGGTTCTCGGAGCTGGGCTGCGTCAGCCTGCCAGTCGGGCGAGGGCCAGTGCGTGCGCCTGGTCGAGGGATTCCGCTGCGGTGCAAGGGATATCGGGCTGCACGCCGGTGCCTTCCCAATTCGTGCCGGAGACGGGGTTGACGGCGCGGCCGGTGGGGACGGTGACTTCCAGGTGGGGGTGCACGGTCCAGCCTTTGCGCGGATGGGCGGCGCCGCGGGTGGGTTCGCCGACGATCACCGCGCGGTTATGGCCCAGCGAGTTTCAGGAGGCGCTGCCCGTGGATGGACGGTTTTGGCGCCGCCGTTCACAAGCGCCCTGGTCGGCGCCGGGGCGATCCGCGCCGCTTCGGGCGCAACCCTGTTTGTCATAACCGCTGCGGTCGTAGCCGAACCAGTCATAGCCAGAACGGTCGTAGCCGGATCGGTCATAACCGAGAAGGTCGTAGCCGAATCGGTCATAGCGGGAGTTGTCATCGTCGAAGGGCTGGGTCCGCGGCTTTTGATTGGGGTGGTGGGGGTGGCCGGGATGGTCGTGGTTGATACCGCCGCGGCACCCGGGTTCTGTCGGTGTATGACAAGGCCTGGCCGACGCCGTCGGCACGACGACAGCGATGGGAGCCAATGCCAATGTTGCCGCGACCACGGTTCGCGCCACTACCCGCGCGGACAGGCTTGCACTCATGTTCCTCATAAACCCATCAACCTCTTCCTCCGAACAACCCGCGAACACCGCGTGCTCAGAACGTATCCGAGGCCAGGCCTGACGCACTTCCGGCGAAATACCCATATCCCGGTACCTCTTTCGGCGTACGTGCTACCACCCCCTTGTCTCATATCCCGAGGTCGAGCGCGGCCGAGGCCGGGCTGTTCCTGGTCATTGAGAAGGTGATCTGGTCTTCGGTCGAGGGATGGGCTCGTGGTTGACAACGGGTGGATCACGAAGTTGTTCGTCTGCGGGACCGCCGACTGATAGTTGCTAGCTTGTTGCTATTGCTTCTTCGGGCCCGAGCTTGCCTTTCCGATGTCCAGATTGTGCGCTCCGCAGCGTATTCACGAGCAGGAGATACGAGTCGATGAGCATTGGCGAAATATCCGAGCAGGAAACCCGTGCCCCTGAATTTGCCGGGCCTGATTACACGCTGGCGACCCTGCGCGTGAACGGTCATCTCTACCCGGTGGCGCTGGAGCCGCGGGTGAGTCTGCTCGACGCGCTGCGGGAGTATCTACGTCTGACCGGCACCAAGAAGGGCTGCGACCAGGGCGCCTGCGGGGCCTGCACCGTATTGGTCGACGGTAGGCGGGCATTGTCCTGTTTGACGTTGGCGCTCAGTGCGGAGGGGCGCGAGATCACGACGATCGAGGGCGTCGCGGAGGGAGACGAGCTGCATCCAGTGCAGCGCGCGTTCATTGACCGTGATGGTCTGCAGTGCGGCTACTGCACTCCTGGGCAGATCATGTCGGCCATCGCCTGCATCGGGGAGGGACATACCGGCAGCGACGAAGAGATCGCCGAGTGGATGAGCGGCAATATCTGTCGTTGCGCGGCGTATCAGAACATTCGCGAGGCGATCAAGGATGCGCGCGACGAAATGGCGGGCGGTGAGGCGAAGTGAAGCCCATCGCGTTCGCTCGCGCCGAGACCGTCGACGAGGCCATTACCGCCGTCACTGCTCGCCCGAACACTGTTTTCCTGGCGGGCGGGACAACATTGGTGGACATGCTGCGAATCGGGGCGATGGCGCCCGACAACGTGGTCGACGTCAACCGGCTCCCGCTCACCGATCTCGAAATCACCGCCGACGGCGGTCTTCGGATCGGTGCGATGGTGCGGATGAGCGAGGTAGCTGCCGATCCTGGTGTGCGTGAGAGGTATCCGTTCCTGTCGGTGGCGCTGTGGAAGGGCGCGACGGCGCAGATCCGGAATATGGCATCGATGGGCGGCAACCTGATGCAGAAGGTTCGGTGTCCAGGATTCCGTGATGTCGCATTCGCGTGCAATAAACGCAACCCGGGCAGTGGCTGTGGTGTGCTCGAAGGCCTGCACCGCGGCAACGCCGTACTGGGCACCAGCGAGCACTGCTTCGCTATGCATCCCTCGGATGTGGCGATCCCGCTCACCGCGCTCGATGCCGTCGTTCATGTGCAGGGCCCGAAGAGCACTCGATCCTTCGCCTTCGACGACTTTTTCCTGCTCCCCGCGGACACACCCCATATCGAGCATCCGATCAGTCCGGACGAACTCGTCGTCCGCATCGATGTGCCCCCGCTCCCGTACGCGGTCAACTCCCACTATTTGAAGGTGCGCGATCGCGAATCCTATGAATTCGCAGCCGCTTCGGCGGCCGTGGCGCTGGACCTGGTCGACGGATCCGTCGCGAATGTCCGCATCGGCCTCGGCGGTGTCGCCACCAAACCGTGGCGGGCCCGCATCGCCGAATCCATGCTCCTCGGCCAGTCCGCGACCAAGGAGAACTTCGCTATCGCGGCGGCCGCTGAACTCGCCTCCGCCGACGGCAGCCATCCGATGAACAGCTTCAAAGTCACACTCGCACAACGCACACTGGTGCGCGCCCTCGAGACACTCTCTGCGCAGATCGGGGCCCGCAAATGAGCGCACCCGCCACCCCGAAGCTGGTCGGGCAAGGAATAGACCGGGTCGACGGCCGAGCCAAGGTCACCGGCGCCGCCCGCTACACCGCCGAGATCCCGATGCCGAACGCGGCCTACGGCGTGCTGGTCGGTGCGGAGATCGGCAACGGCACCCTGATCTCCATCGACACCGCCGCCGCGCTGCGCGCCGGTGCCGTCGCGGTCTACACCCATCAAAACCTGCCGAAGGTCGCCACCGTTCCGGTGCTACCGTCCGCGTTCGGCCAGCCGGCGCCGGGACAGACGTTCTTCCCCATGCAGGACACCGCGATCCACTACTTCGGACAACCGATCGCGGTGGTCGTGGCCGATACCTTCGAGGTCGCCCAGCATGCCGCCACTCTGATCGAAGCCACCTACACCGCACAGCCGGCAATGGTGCGCCTGGACGACGGCCGGGACCAGCAATACCTGCCGGACAACATCTTCGCCGGCCTCGTCCCGGCCGCACAGTCCCGCGGTGATTTCGCGACCGCCGCCGCCGCGGCCGCGCACATCGTGGACGCCACCTATCACTTCGCCGCCAACCACCACAATCCCATCGAATGCTCGGTGACCGCCGCGATGTGGGACGGGGACTCGGTCTTGGTGTACGACTCCACCCAGGGCATCGTGGCCAGTCAACTGACCATCGCCGCTTATCTGGGTATCTCGCCGAGCAAGGTCCGGGTAGTCGCGGATTACGTCGGTGGTGGCTTCGGCGGCAAGGCCATGATGTGGCCGCACGTCACCCTCGCGCCTCTGGTCGCTCGCGAACTCGGACGCCCGGTGCGGGTAGTTCTGAACCGAGAGCAAATGTTCTACGGCACCGGGCTGCGCGAAGAACAGGAACAGCGCATCACCCTGATATCGGATACCGACGGCCGCTGCACCGGCCTGCGTCACCACAAACTTTCGGTCACTTCCCCGTTCGACGACTGGGCCGAGCTTTCTCTGGAAGTGGCGGGCAAAGCCTACGCAATACCGAATTGGGAAGGTCGATATCAGCTGGTCAAAGGCAACACCATGACCCCGACATTCATGCGCGGGCCCGGCGAAGCCTCGGGGATGGTGGCGCTGGAATGCTCGTTCGACGAACTCGCCGAGCAACTCGGTGCGGACCCGGTGGAGTTGCGGCTGCGCAACCATGCCGCGGTAGACCCGGAAAGTGGCAACCGGTGGACCTCCGACGGTTACCTCGAGTGCTTGCAGCAGGCAGCTGAGCGATTCGGGTGGAGTACACGCAACCCCGTTCCCGGCTCACATACCGACGGGAACTGGCTGATCGGCTGGGGTGTGGCCACCGCGGGCTATCCGGTCTACGAACCTGGCCAGCCGCAACGCGCACACGCGCGACTGCGATCCGATGGTTCCCTGGTGGTGCAGGTGGGGACCCAGGAGTTCGGCACCGGGGTCGCGACCATCGCCGCGCAAGTGGCCGGTGATGGGATGGGAGTGCCATTCGACCGCGTTCGCGTCGAGATCGGCAGCACAAACTTCCCGAATATCGCCGCGGCGGTGGGCTCGACGGGCGCGGCGAACGTCAGTGCGGCCGTGCACATCGCGTGCACCCAACTGCTCGCGCAACTTGTCACGATCGCGACAGCCGACGAGGATTCGCCGCTGCACGGGCGAACCTCCGCCGAGATCAAAGGCGTCGACGGGACGCTGCGCTTGACCGCCGATCCCTCGATCGGAGAAGACTATTCGGCAGTCCTGCAGCGAAATAGCCTGTCCGACATCGAGACAACCGGCAGCTGGCTTCCCGCCTCCGATCCTGATGCGCCCGGAAAACTGAGTTTCGGCGCCCAATTCGCCGAGGTGGCAGTCGATCCCGAGCTCGGGTTGATCCGGGTCCGTCGCCTTGTCGGTGCGTTCGCGCCCGGACAGGTCCTCAATGCGAAACTGGCGCGCAGTCAAGTGCTCGGCGGTATGAACTGGGGATTGTCCCAAGCGCTGATGGAAGGCTCGCTGCCCGATGTCCGTGACGGCCGCTGGGCGAATTCCTCGCTGCTGGAGTACTTGCTACCGGTCAATGCCGACGCCCCTCCCGTCGACATCTCCTTTGTCGAGGTCGAGGAGACGGTGCTCAATCCAGTCGGGGTCAAAGGGCTCGGGGAAATCGGCATGGTCGGTACCGCCGCGGCGATCATCAACGCCGTGCATCACGCCACCGGCCGCCGGATGCGCGAGATTCCGCTACGAATCGAGCACCTGCTGTAACTCGAGGAAGGAACACGACCCTGTGCTCGCGATGCTCGATGAGTTGATCAGGCTGCTGCCCCACGGCCCGGTGGCTTTGGCGCGGGTCGTGGATGCCACCGGAGGGGGTCCACGGGAACCTGGGGCCGCGATGATCCTCACCAGCACGGGCGAGGTATTGGGATCGGTCTCGGGCGGTTGCGTCGAAGCCGCTGTGCTCGACTCCGCCGCGCAAGTGCTGGCGACCGGGCAACCGGTCACCGACCGGTTCGGCTACGCCGACGGCGATGGCATCGAGGTCGGACTGACCTGCGGGGGCGAGATGGAGATCTTCGTCCAGCGCATCGACAGCACCCTCGCCGACCTGCTCGCTGAGTTGCGCGACGACATCGCGGCGGGTCGTCCGGTGGCGCAGGTGACCACGCTCGACACCGACGCCCAATGGAAACTGCTGCGCCCGGGAGAATGCGAGCCCTGGCGCGGCGTCGACCGTGACGCACGAGCCCTGCTCGAGGTTGGACGCAGCGGAATTGTCTGCACCGAAGAGTGCGGCAATGACCCGGCACCGCGCCCACGAGTGTTCGTGCACACCTTCGCCACCCCCGCGCGGATGATCCTGGCCGGAGCAAATGACTTCGTGCGGGCACTGAGCCGGACCGGCCGCCAACTCGGCTACCGGGTAACGGTGGTCGACGCACGCGAAACCTTCGCCACCCCCGCTCGTTTCCCTGCCGCGCACGAAGTGGTCGTGGACTGGCCGCACCGATATCTGACAGCGGAACTCGCCGCCGGACGGGTTGACCGGCGCACCGTGGTCTGCGTGCTCACCCACGACAACAAGTTCGATGTTCCGATGCTCGCGGCGGCACTCGGAACAAGCGATATCGGATTCGTCGGCGCCCTCGGCTCACGGCGTACGCACGCCGAACGAACTGAACGACTCCGGGCCGCCGGGGTCACCAGCCCCGAACTCGCGCGCCTGAAAAGTCCACTGGGCCTTGATCTCAACGCCCGCACCCCAGACGAAACCGCGATATCTATCGCAGCGCAGATCCTGGCCGAACGCGGCCGCGGATCCGCCCGTCCACTCAGCGCAACCCGCGGCCCCCTGCACTACTGAGTTCGTAGCCGCGTCACCGCAGTCTGATGAACTTCGGAATCCGCTCGGCCGGCTCGGCGCCGGTCTCGATCCCGGTGGGGCCACCAACCTGATGCCGCATACCGCGCCGGCCGGACCGGTCGGCGTGCCAGCTGTAGCGGGCTTTCCGGACGCCGCGACGACCATGCTCGCGACAAGTCGAGCAGTTGCCGGAAGTCGGTATCGAAATCGCTGCTACCGAGGGGCACTCGCGGCGCCGTCAGCTCGTAGGCCGGGGCGTGACCCGCCGTGCGTGCTCGCGCCGCGCATGCGATCCGGTGCGCGTAATCCTCGACGCCGTAGGTGTTCTCGGCGGGCATGTAGGGCGCGAGATGTATCAGCGCGTCCCGAATTTCGACGGTCATCCGGAAGGCTCGCGTGGCTGGATCGGCGTCGGGCGCCGGGCGCATCACTATCTCTGGGACCGCGGCCGTGAGGTCCCGCCACAGCGGGTCCAGTCGGCGACAGGCCCGCCCCGCGGAGTCCAGTCGCACGGCACGGATGAACGCCCTCGCGACCGGGAACGCGGGCGCGATGGCGCTGACCATGACGCACACCGTGAACGCCAGCTCGGCCCGCGGCAGATGCGGTCCGAGATGCGGCCACCCGGTGGCCAGTTGCAGTGCGGACACGAGCTGAATGCCCAAGGCGAACGCAATGCTCAGGATTATGCCCACACCAGCGACCGCCTCCGTCGCGGTGAGGTCGGTCATGCTGAATTCGCGCAGCAGCATCCGAAACCAGACCACGGTGTTGAACACGATCGGCGTGACCGCGGCTGCGATGGCGAGCCCGTCTCCCGTCCGGCTCATATCGAGCGGTAGTCCATCGCTGCGCGCCGCCGCACCCGCGATCACCAGCGCGACCGTCGACATCAGGGCGATGCTGCCGCTCAGCCACAGCCGCCGCCGCAGGGCATCCGGGTCGTAGCCGCTGCGGCGGATACACGCCAGGGCGTAGAGGTGGGCCGTCGTCATCGCAGCGCAGCCCAGCGCCAGCTCCAACTGGGGACCGGGGGAGTCCGGTCCCGACGCGAACCGGAAGAGCAGCATGCCCGCCGCACCCCAGGCGAAGAGCTGGTTGATGATTCGATCCAGGACCGTGTCATGGCAGAGCACTAGGCGGCCCACCGCGACGGCCGCGATGCAGACGGGCATAGGCCACGCGAGGAACCCAGGAATCAACGATGCCACGCGACGTGCGCCTCCGGTCGAGCGAGATATGTTCTCGCGCACAATACGTGGCCGGGCGATCGTCGAACCCTAGTGCCGGTGGGCGAGCTGAATCCCGAGCTGAGACCCTGATTTCCTTCGGCTGATATCGATCCGCGTGGCGAACCCGAGCAGTCCAGCAGTGGGCGTGGGGGCTGGTGGCGTCCAGGAGACGATCACTGTTGTCGATGACGCTGTCGGATAGGCTTTTCCGAATGCCCGATCCGATGCATTTCGATCTCCACGCCGAGGTGTACGACCGCGGCAGGCCCGACTACCCGGAGGCGCTGTGGGCTCGGCTGCAGGGGCTCGGGCTCTTGAATCCCGGCGTTCGGGTGGTCGAACTGGGTGCAGGTTCCGGCTTGGCAACCGGGCGACTGCTTCAAGCCGGAGCTGTCGTGACGGCCGTCGAGCCGGGTGCGGCTCTGGCCGAGCGGCTCCGGGAGCGCTGGCCCGAGGCGGATGTGGAGATCGGGACCGCGGAGTCCGTACCGCTGGCGGTCGGCGCCTTCGATCTCGCGGTCGCGGCGACGGCGGTGCACTGGTTCGATCTGGATGTGGTCCTGCCCAAACTACATCGCGCGCTGGCGCTCGGCGGCCATTTTGTGGTGTGGCGCAATGCCTTCGGTGATCCGTCGATGCCGTTGACGCCGTTCCGGGAACGGGTCGCCGAGATCACGGCCCGCCGTGTCGACCACATGCCGCGATCCGCTCCCGGGGAGCTCGACACCGACAGATGGGTGGATCGCCTGACCCGAGACGGGCACTTCGGCGCTACCCACATCGAAGAGTTCTCATGGTCGATCACAATGCGCGCCGACCAGATCCACGACCTGTTCACCACGTTCAGCGACTGGAACGTGACGGAGGTGGACGAGGCAGCGCAGGCCGTACGCGATCTCGGCGGTGCGGTGGTCGAACACTATGTCACTCCGCTGATCGTGCTCAGACGTGCAACGCAGTGACCCGAACCGGGGTTTGGCGGGCGGGCTGGAAGATCGAGGTTAGGGACCGGACAGTGTGTTCGGGTGCCGCGGGCTGATGGCAACTACGAATCGTGCCTGGTGATTCGGGGCATTGATGGCGCCATCAGTTGCCCAGCTGAATCGACTCGATCTTCACCGGAATCTTGGGCTTGCCGTCGTCGGGGCCGTTCGAATCGTCACTACCGCCTGCGGCGATCTTGTCCAAGGTGGCCAGGCCGCTGGCGTTTACCGTGCCGAAGATCGTGTACTGCGGTGGCAACTGGGAGTCGCCGAAGACGATGAAGAACTGGCTGCCGTTGGTGCCGGGGCCGGCGTTGGCCATGGCGAGCACGCCGCGCTTGTAGTCGACGGGGATTTGCGCGCTCGGATCACTCACCGTGAATTGATCGGTCGGGTACTCGTTGGCGAACTGGTAACCGGGACCGCCCATTCCAGTGCCGGTCGGGTCACCGCACTGCAGCACCTTCAGGCCCTGGCCGGTGGTCATCCGGTGGCAGGAGGTGCCGTCGAAGTACTTCTGCTTGACCAAGCTGACGAAACTGTTGACCGTGCACGGCGATTCGGCTTTGTTCAGGGCGAGCCCGACCGAACCCGTACTGGTCTGCATACTCATGCTGACCTTGGCGTCGGCTCCCGTGGTGGTTACCTCGACCTGCTTGGGCTTGGTGACCGGCTTAGCGGCCGGCTCGGCGGTGTCGGTGTAGGCGCAGCTGACCAGAGCCGCTTTGGGTTTCGCGGCAGGCAGGCCGGCCTCGGCCAGGGACGCTGTCGCGGTAGTCGACGATGTCGGCGCGGTCGTCGGCGCGGCACCATTGTCGTCGTTGCTCCTGCTCAGCGCGAAGAGCCCGACCCCGGCGATCAAAACCACTGCGACAGAACCGATTACGCCCAAAATCCACGGGACGTTGTTGCGCGGCGGCCGCCCGCCCGGGAATTGCCCACCGTAATACTGCTGACCCTGTTGCGGAAAACCATGGACCGGTCCCGGATTCCCGCCCCACGGCGGCACGCCGCCGGGCGCATGTGTCGGCTGACCGCCATATTGCGGACCGCTACCCACATCACCGTGATTGCCCTGCACCTGCGATCTCCCAACTACCTGAGCGGCGTACTAGATCGGACTTGCCGCACGATGGTACCGGCCGCAGCGGACATCGGGCGGCCGGTGAATCTTGTTGCAGCGCCGAGGTGTCCGGCAGTGCACGAGGGCCCGGGCGTGCGGCAGGCTCCCCTCTATTGCCTCCGGGCCGCGACTACTAGGGGCGCTCGGAGTCGCGGTTACCGGTGGCCCGAGCGCGCCGAGCAGGGCGGTGCCGAACTCCCGGGTGACGTCGTTGAGGAAGGTCTGGAAATTCGTGTGCGGTGGATGTCGAGAACGCTCGGGCGGGTCCGTCCCAGGGGTACGAGCAGCCGGACGGGCCTCGACGACGCAGAATGAGCAGCAGCCGAAAGGGAGATCATTATGGACGCGACCGATCAGCGAGGCACCCGAACCGAGCGCGGGACTATCCAGCGGATGGACAACATCGCCATCGTTGTCGAGGATTTGGCGGCTGCTACGGCGTTTTTCGCCGCGCTCGGGCTGGAGCTGGAGGGCCAGGCGACCGTCGAGGGCAGCGAGGTGGATCGTCTCATCGGGCTCGAGGGTGTCCGATCGGATATCGCGATGATGCGCATGCCGGACGGACATGGACGGCTCGAGCTGACCAAGTATCAGACGCCGACGGTCCGAGACGGTGATCCGCACGCTCCGGCGAACACGCTTGGCTTGCATCGGATCATGTTCGCCGTCGAAGACATCGACGACGTCCTCGACCGCTTGCGGCCGCACGGCGCCGAGCTGCTCGGCGAGGTGGTGCAGTACGAGAACAGCTACCGGCTCTGCTACCTCCGAGGCCCCGCGGGCATCCTCGTCGCGCTGGCCGAGCAGATCGAGTAAGGAGCCGAGGCGGGCGGGCGGTATCTGCCGCGCTCGCGGCGAAGGCAAGCTCTGGAAGTATAGTTCGGTGCGACTCCAAACGGAGGAATCCAGTGCTAGAGAGAGTAATTCAACGTGCATAAATCCAGCAGGGCAGCCGCCACTACTGTGGCGGCGCTCAGCGCGCTTGCCGCGGGGATAGCGTTCGCCGCGCCTCAGGCGGGGGCAGAGGTCACGAGAATCCACGTCGAACAGGGGCAGAGCTTCGGCAGCTCGGCAGACGCCCGCGGTACCGGCTGCTCCTACCCGATCACCGTGACCACGGAACCCGGCAGGGCCGTGATCATGCTCGACCAGATCGGCGACGATCCGGACACCGCGGACCACAAGCAATTTCGGCCGCACCAAGTGACGGCGGATGCGTCCGGGATGGCGCGCACCACGTGGACCCCCGACCGGAAGGGCCCGCACAAAATCGTGGTCCTCGAACTCCTGGACGGTGACGACTTCGATGTCTACACCCTCCGCACCGCGATGAACGTCGGAACCGGTGTCAATCTCGGTCCCGCCTGCGCCGTACTGCCCTGAGCACTTCGCCGCAGACCGGCGTGACCCACTCGCAATGTGGCAAAAACTGTTGCTGAATCTGGAACAGGCACATCGTGGGTCGGCACACCCAGGCACACAATGCCCGACGGCTTCTCGAGGAAACCGTCGGGCATTGTGCTTGCCGCTCATCAGTTTTGGGCTGTGGACTTCCACATCTTGCTGCGCAGGTCGCGGCCACGGATTACTTGGATCCGCCATGGTGCCAGGCGGAGGATGCGCAGCTTCGGGTCCTCGATGCCGTTCCAGAAATTGCCCAGGGGATACCCCGCGCCTTTCGGGCTGGTCTGCTCGTACAGGTCCCAGACGTGCTGCCTGGTCGTGAGGTCGTCGAACGGCACCCAGTCGGCGAGCGTGTCCGCGTGCACCTGGTTCTGTTTCCTGGTCCAGTACGAGAAGGTCGTGTGCGGGTTCGCGGCCAGGTGCGCCTCCTTGACCGGGGTCGGGTAGGTGGCCAGCCAGCCGACCGGGTTCCCGTCGACGAGTTCCCACACCGGGATCAAGACCCTGGAACGTGGTCGGCCCTTACTGTCGACAGTGACCATGGTGGAGTAGACGATGTCGCCGATGTAGGCGTCGAACTCGTCGCGGATGTCGTTGAAAGACTGCACTGTGGTGGTCATTTCGATGCTCCTGTCAGACCTGTGTGAGTTGGGCGGGCTTGCGCAGCAGCGTCACCGACACGATCGCACCGGTCAGCGCGAGAACGGCGGCGGCGACAGCGGCGACGTTCAAACCGGAGGTGAATGCCATACGGGCGGTAGCGATCAGCGCTTCACCTGCGGCGCCCGGCAGGTTCTGCGCAACCGCGAGCGCATCGGTCAGGCTCTCGTCGGCCGGTGTGCCCTCCGACATCGTGCCGCGGTAGACGGCCGTGCCGACGCTGCCAACGATCGCGATCCCCAGCGAGGTGCCGAGATCCGCGGCGGTGCTGTTGACCGCCGACGCCTCGCCCGCCTTCTCCGGCGGGGCCGCGCCGATCAGCATCCCGGGGACGAGTGCCATGGCCGGAGCGATACCGGGGTAGAGGATGTAGAAGCCGGTGAGCAGCACAGGCAGTCCGGCAACGCTGTCCACCTGGGTGAGCACCAGGTAGCCGATCGCGGACAGCAGTAGTCCCGCGGTGATCAGGTAGGCGGGCTGCACGTGGCGTGCGAGGGTCGGCGTCACGGTGGAGACGACGATCAGCAGCAGCGCCGCGGGCAAGATGGCCAGTCCCGCGGTGAGCGGCGACAGCCCCGCTACCTGCTGCAGATACTGCGTGAACAGCAGGTAGATCCCGCCTAGGCCGATCGCCGCGAGCAAGAAGACACCGACCGCACCGCTGAAGGTCCGGTTGGCGAACAACCGCACATCCAGTAGTGGGCTAGCCAACTGGCCCTGCCTGCGGACGAACACCACGCCGAACGCGAGGCCGGCCAACAGGGCGACGACGGGGACCGGTCCCAGGCCGGCCTTGGCGAACTCCTTGATGCCGTACACGATCGGCAGCACCGCGGTCATCGACAGGACCACACTGGGCAGGTCGAGCCGTGCGGCTTTCGCCGTCCGATACTCCGGGATCAGCAGCGGCGCCGCGATCAGCACCAGCAGCGTGACGGGCACGCCGATCAGGAAGGCCGCACCCCACCCGAACGCCTCCAGCAGTAGACCGCCGACCAGCGGACCGAGCGCCACTCCCGCGGACACCGCGGCGGCCCACATGCCGATCGCGGTCGCTCGCTGCTTCTCGTTCTGGAACATGGTGCTGATCAAGGACAAGGTCGACGGCATCAGCGCGGCGGCGCCCAATCCCATCAGCGCCCGAGCGCCGATCATCGCTTCGATGGTGGGTGCGAATGCGGCGAACAGCGATGCGGCGCCGAAGATCAGCGAACCGGTCAGCAGCAGGCGGCGGCGGCCGATCCGGTCGCCGAGGGTGCCCATGGTGACCAATAATCCGGCCATGACGAAGCCGTAGATGTCGTTGATCCACAGCACCTCGGTACTGCTCGCCCCCAGGTCGGCGGCGATATAGGGGGTGGCCAGGAAGAGTACGGTCATGGCCAGGAACAGGAGCACGGTCGGCAACAGCAGGACCGTCAGGCCCAGCCATTCGCGCGTTCCGGCTCGCACTTCGGTGGAAACACCGGTTGACATGTCTTCTCCTAGAAGGTTTTTCGAGTTCACGAGAGGTAAGGACGGGCGGCGCGCAGGGCGCGGCCCCACCAGATGAGCTGGTCGATCATTCGTTCGGCGGCGTCGGCCCGGAAGGGATCACCGACGACATCGGGGACGGTCATGGCATGCAGGCTGGTGAAGACCGACCGGAGCTGTTCCACCGCGGACCGGCCCCCGGCCGGCGTGCCATAGGCGACGAATCCCACCGGTTTGCCTCGCCATTCCGCCGCGAAACAGTCGATGGCGTTCTTGACCGCGCCCGGATAGCCGCGATTGACTTCGGCCGTCGCCACGACGAAAGCGTCGGCGCCGGCCAGCCAGGGCGCGAGATCGCGCACGGCGTGCCCATCGCCCGGCGCCGCCGGGAGACAGGCCAGCGACAGATCGATGACGTCCGTCTCGAATTCGGTACGGCTCGCCGCATATTCGGCGAATCGCTCGGCGGCGGCGACACCGGAGCGTTCGGTGAGGATCGCCATCCGCAGTGGCTCTTGGTTCATGGTGATCACAGTGGCGGCAGGGCCTTCGGATGCACTCCGGATGAACTCCAGCCGGACTCCGGGCTACCGTTGCGACATGCGTTTCGGGGTGCTCGGTCCACTCGCCGTGTGGACATCGGAAGGGCGCCCGGTCCGGGTCGCGGAGCTGAAGGTCCGAATCCTGCTCGCCCATCTGCTGGTCAGTGCGGGTGAGGTGGTTCCGGCAGACCGGCTGATCGACGACATGTGGGGTGACAAACTCCCGGCCAACCCGTCGGGGGCGCTGCAGACCCGCGTGTCGCAGCTGCGGCGCGCGCTCGAGGACGCCGAGCCCGGCGGCCGGGACCTCATCGTCTCCCGTGCCCCCGGCTACGCGCTGTCACCGGCCGCGACAGTGGATGCCACCCGCTTCCAGCAGTTGATCAACGATGCCGCACGAACGGCCGACCCGGGTGCGGTCGCACGGATGCTCGGCGACGCGCTGACCCTCTGGCGCGGCCCGGCCCTGGCCGATTTCGCCGACGAGGAATTCGCGCGTCCGGTTATCGCCCGCCTCGACGAGCAACGGTTGACTGCCACGGAACTGCGCGCCGAAGCTCGGCTGGAACTGGGCGAGCACGGGTTACTCGCGGACGAGCTGAGCGATCTGGTCACCCGGCATCCGATGCGCGAACGGCTCCGTGCCGCCCACTTGCGCGCGCTGTACCGCGCGGGCCGCCAGGGCGAGGCCCTGGCCAGCTTCCATGATCTGCGCACCCGCCTGGCGGAGGAGCTCGGCGTGGATCCCGGTCCGGAGCTGGCCGCATTGCATCAGGCCATCCTGGAACAGGACAACACGCTGGGCCCGGCGCAAGCCGTTCGCGCCCGGACGAACCTACCGGCCCCGGTGAACGAACTGATCGGCCGGGATGCCGCCCTGGCGGAGGTGCGTGATCTGCTGGCCGAGGCTCGGCTGGTCACGCTGACCGGGCCTGGCGGTGTCGGCAAGACCCGGCTGGCCATCGAATCCGCGCGCACGGTGTCCAGCGGATTCCCCGACGGGACTTGGCTGGTGGAGCTGGCCGTGGCAGGCCCGAGCACCCGGGTCTCCGACGCCGTTCTGGCCGCGCTCGAACTGCGCGACGACACAGTCACCGTGGGCGACCGGCTGCCGGAGACCCTGCGGGACCGCCGCATGCTGCTGGTGTTGGACAACTGCGAGCACGTGATCGAGCAGGTGGCCGCACTCAGCGCCGAGTTACTGCGGGCGGCGCCTGGGCTGCGCATCCTCGCGACCAGCCAGGAGCCCCTCGACATCAGCGGCGAGCGGCTGTTCGTGGTGCCGCCGCTCGATCTCGAGTCGGCGGCAGTGGAGCTGTTCGTCGCGCGAACGGTCGCGGCGGTACCAGGCTTTCGCCTCGACGCCGGCAACGCCGCCGCGATCGCCTCGATCTGCCGGCGGTTGGACGGCATTCCGCTCGCCCTGGAACTGGCGGCGAGCCGGGTGCGGGCGCTGGGGGTGCACGAGCTGGACCGGCGGTTACACGACCGGTTCCGGCTACTGGGTTCGGGGCCGCGCGATGCGCCGCCACGGCAACGGACGCTGCGCGCCATGATCGACTGGAGCTGGGAGCTGCTCAGCGAGCCCGAGCGAATGGTATTGCGCCGTTTGGCGATTCACGCGGATGGCGGCACCCTGGACGCGGTCGAGGCGGCTTGTGGTCCCGATGCCCTCGACCCGCTCACCCGGCTGGTCGATCGGTCGCTGCTGACCTTCTCCGGCACCGACGAGCCGCGCTATCGGATGCTCGAATCCGTGGCCGCCTACGGCATCGAGCGACTTCGGGAAGCCGATGAGTTCGACGAGGTCCGGCATCGGTACCGCGAGTACTACACCGAGTTCGCCGAGCGCGCCGACGCCCATCTCCGCGGCCCGGAACAGCGACGCTGGCTGCGCCGCTTGGACGCCGAGGCCCCCAACCTGCGGGCCGCGCTCGACCATTCCGACCCCGAAACCGGTGGCCGGCTCGTCGACGCTCTGGCCTGGTACTGGGTATTGCGCGGGCGTCTCGGCGAGGGCGTTCGAGCATTCTCGGCTTTCCCTTCGAACCGGCCCGCAATGCTCTGGCGGGCCGGGTTCGCCCGGCGACTCGGCGAGCATTCCGACGAGCCCGTGACGCCGACGGGACAGCCGGAGAACGCGCGAGCGGAATGGTTCGTCGCCTTCGCGCAAAGCCTCATCGGCGAACGAGAGGACGAGACCCCGGCCGTGCGCAGCCTGTCCAATTTCCGGGCGACCGGCAATCAATGGGGCATTGCCGCCGCTCTTGTCACTCGCGCCCAGCACGCGCTGATCCGCAGTGATCTGACTGCCCTGGCCGAGTACGGCGAGCAGAGCATGGCGCTGTTCACCGAGCTCGGTGACCGCTGGGGGCAGGTGCAGGCGACCCAGATGCTCGGCCGCCATGCCGAGATCGTCGGGGACTACGACCGGGCGAGACGCCTGCACCGGGCAGGATTACGGATGGCCGAAGAGCTCGAGCTGTGGACCGAGTTGTCGGACAAGCTCTCCGCGCTCGGCCGGATCGCCCTGCTGACCGGCGACCTCGCGCATGCCGACGAATTGCACCGGCGGGCAATGCGATTGGCCGCCGAACACGGCTACCAGCTGGGCGAGGAGTTCGCGGAGCTCGGGCTGGCCATCGCTGCCAGGCGGCGCGGTGACCTGGATGCCGCCGAAACGCATTTGCGGCGCTGGCTGCCATGGGAGGGACAGCTCGACTCCGATTTCGGGATCGCCTTCATCATGGCCGAACTGGGATTCATCGCCGAGTTGCGCGGTGACGCGCAGGCCGCACGCACGCTCCACCTGTCCGGCCTATCGGCCGCGCGGCAGACCGGTGATCCGCGCGCGGTCGCGCTCGCCTTGGAGGGTTTGGCCGGCGCCGAGGCCCTGACCGGCCGACCGGAGGCGGCGGCCCAACTCCTCGGTGCGGCCGAAAGGACGCGGATCGCTGTCGGGGCGCCGCTACCGGGCGCGGAACGCGGCGATGTCGAGCGGATCATGGCGCTCGTGCGCGCCGAACTCAGCGAAACGGCGTTCGAGGCGGCGTTCCGAAAGGGTGCCGACGACCCGGCGGCGACCATTCCAGAGGAAATCTGATCCTCATCGGAGCGCGGCGCAGGTGCGTTCGATCAGCGTTTGCCATCCGTCGGCCAGGTGCCGGATCCGGTTCGTGTCCGCGCCCGCCGGGGTGTGGAGGTAGAGCAGGATCGGAGCTTCGAGGGCTGCGGTGAGCTGGACTGCGAGGGTGTCCAGGTCGGGGACGCCGATGTCGGCGCGGCCGAGCAGCATGCGGACGTGAAACTGGGAGATCGTGGCCGTGCCGACGGGAACCGACTGGTTGGCGTCGAGGGAGGCGCGGGCGATCGCGGCGTGGGCGAACAGGAAATCGATGCGGGCGCGACCGAAGGCGATCAGGCGGGTGACCGGGTCGGCGCCGGGCCCCAGCGGCGGCGGGCCGGACAGCACGGACTGCTGGAATGCTTTCTCGTCCTCGTCGAGCAGGGCGTGGAAGATGCCCGCCCGGGTGCGGAAGCGGCGGAAAACGGTGCCTTTTCCGAGTCCGGCCCGTTCGGCCAGTCCGTCCATGGTGAGGTGCTCCACGCCCGATTCGGCGACCATCTGCCGTGCGACGTCCAGCAGATGTCTGCGGTTGCGGGCGGCGTCACCGCGCTCGGGGCGCGGCAGGCCCAGCGGTAGTGCGGCCGTCTCCATACGGCTCAACATACCCGCCGGGGAATATAAGCGGGGTAAAGTCCGCTTACCCTCTCGTCAGTGCACCTCAGGGCGCTCACCTCGAGAAAGGCGGCGCGCAATGCAATTCGGAATCTTCTCGGTGACCGACGTCACCCGCGACCCGACCACCGGCTACACCCCGAGCGAGGGCGAGCGGATCGACGCGATGGTTACCATGGCCCGGCATGCCGACCAGGCAGGTCTGGATGTCTTCGCCGTCGGCGAGCACCACAATCCGCCGTTCTTCGACTCCTCGCCGACGACCTTGCTGGCGCACATCGCCGCGGTGACCGAACAAATCACGCTGTCCACCTCGACGACGCTGATCACCACCAACGATCCGGTGAAGATCGCCGAGGACTACGCGATGCTGCAACATCTCGCCAAGGGCAGGCTGGACCTGATGCTCGGCCGCGGCAACACCGGACCGGTCTACCCGTGGTTCGGCAAAGATATTCGCAAGGGCGTCCATCTGGCCCTGGAGAACTACAACCTGCTGCACCGGCTGTGGCGCGAGGACGTCCTCGACTGGGAGGGCGAATTCCGTACTCCGCTACAGGGTTTCACCTCGACCCCGCGTCCGCTGGATGATGTGCCGCCCTTCGTGTGGCACGGCTCGATCCGCACCCCGGAGATCGCCGAGCAGGCGGCGTATTACGGAAACGGCTTCTTCGGTACAACATTCTCGCGCCCAACGGGCATTTCATCCCGCTGG
This sequence comes from Nocardia sp. XZ_19_385, assembly GCF_015355755.1. Taxonomy (NCBI): domain Bacteria; kingdom Bacillati; phylum Actinomycetota; class Actinomycetes; order Mycobacteriales; family Nocardiaceae; genus Nocardia; species Nocardia sp. XZ_19_385. The sequence continues at coordinate 11,658 of NZ_JACVEE010000006.1, read as the reverse complement.
TGAACTTCTACCGGAAGCGGTTCGAGCACTACGGGCACGGCACCGCCAAGCAGGCCATCGTCGGGCTCGGCGGGCACGCCTACATCGCCAAGCGCTCCCAGGACGCCTTCACCGAATTCCGGCCGTACTTCCAGCACAACCCGTTCGGCTTCAACAGCCCACTCGAGGACATCGCGAGCGGGACGCCGATGAGCGTGGGCAGCCCGCAGGAGGTCATCGACAAGACCCTCGGCTTCCACGACCAGTTCGGCGACTACCAGCGTCAGCTGTGGCTCCTCGACGGTATGGGCTTGCCGCTGCCCGCCGTCCTGAAGCAGATCGACCTGCTCGCCGAAGAAGTCGTGCCGGTCCTGCGCAAGGAACTCGAGGCGCGCCGCGACCCCGAAGTGCCGGACGCACCGACCCATCAGAGCCTGGTGCGCGCCAAGTACGGCGATCAGCCGCCGCGACAGCCGCGACCCAACCCCAACCGGGGCGACAACCTCACTGGCACCTCGCCCTACCAGGACAGCGAATCAGCAACGGGCGCAATCTATCCCGCCCTGTGACGGCACGAAAGGAAAGCAGGACCAATGAGCACGCCACGCAGCATCGTCATCGTCAGCGCCGGGGTGAGCGAGCCGTCCTCCACCCGGCTGCTCGCCGACCGGCTCGCGCAGAAAACCCTCGAGCTACTGACCGCCCGCGGTGTCGAGGCGACGGTGGGCACGGTGGACCTGCGTGCCCTGGTCGCCGATATCGGTCAGGCGACACTGGCCGGATTCCCCAGCGACAACCTGCGCGCCGCGTTCGAACGGCTCGCCGCCGCCGACGCGGTGATCGCCGCCACCCCGGTCTACAAGGCGGGGATCAGCGGCCTGTTCAAGTCGTTCATCGATGTCCTCGACGACGACCTGCTCATCGCGAAACCCGTCGCACTCGCCGCGACGGCCGGAAGCGAAAGGCACTCCCTGGTCCCCGACGAACAGATGCGGCCCCTGTTCGCCTACCTGCGCGCACTGGTGACGCCCACCTCCCTGTTCGCCACCCCGCAGGACTGGGCCGACCGCGCGCTCTCCGACCGGATCGCCCGCACCGCAACCGAACTCGCCGCCCTGGTAGCCAGCGGCGTCAGTGCCACCATCGCCGGCGAAACCTGGCACAACCATCGCCACGAGTTCGCGACCACCGCCCCACGCAGCGCAAACACCTCCGCCCTGGACCACGTCGATCTCGAATCCGACCTCATGCGCCTTGCGACAGGCGGGCATTCGCGCACAACGGGAACTGACCGCAGGTGACCTCGGCTGCCCGCCGAGCCATTTCCGGCACCGGCCGATCTGTTCAGTGAACCCACTCATCTGTCACTATTCGCCAATACACATCGCACGTTCATAATTCCGTTTCAGACAACAAGAATTTTCCGCGAGCCGGTATCGAACTCACGTAGGATCGTGAAGGTTTTGATCGGGTATGAATTCGAACAGGCCGGAGGATTTCGTGGATACAGCTGTCTCGGAGTCAGCGGGCAATGTCGTTGTGCTCGGCCGTCAGCGGGCGGATAAGGCATTCGTAGTCCGCGATTTTCTGGAGCGAAATGTCGTGCCGTATGCCTGGCACGACATGAACCGGAGTGAGCACGCCCGGGTATTGGCTGAACGGCTGGGAATGTCCGGGGATGTGGCGGTCACCGTGGTGCTGCCCGACTGCCGGGTTCTGCACGATCCGTCGCTGATCGACTTGGCGCTCGCGCTGGATCTGACCTGCCCGGCCCAGTCCGATACCTATGATCTGGTCATAGTCGGCGGCGGCCCCGCGGGACTGGCATGTGGCGTTTACGCCGGATGCGAGGGTATGGGAGTCGTCATGATCGAGGACGACGCACCAGGCGGCCAGGCGGGTAGTACCTCGCGTATCGAGAACTATCTCGGGTTTCCCACCGGAGTCGGCGGCGCGGAGCTCGCGCGGCGGGCGCTCACCCAGGCCAAGGGCTTCGGAGTCGAATGGTTGTCGGCGCGGGTGGCGAATCGCTTGACAATCGAGGGTGATTGGCGCGCCGTCGAACTTGCCGACGGTTCCGTTATCCGCGGGCGCGCCGTGTTGATAGCGACCGGCATGCAGTGGCGCCGTCACCCGGCTCCCGGCGTAGATCGGTTCGTCAATGCGGGCGTGTATTACGGCTCATGTCTGAGCGAAGCCGCCACCGTCGCCGACGAGGATGTCTTCATGGTCGGTGCGGGGAACTCGGCGGGACAGGCGGCGCTGGCATTCGCCGAATACGCCCGCTCGGTGACAATGCTGGTGCGTACAGCCGACCTGGACACGATGTCGCATTATCTGGTCGAGCGCATCAAAGCATGTCCCAACATCTCCGTGCGCACCCGGACCGAGGTGGTCGAATCACTGGGCGACACTGCACTGGCCGGATTGGTGCTCCGGGACGGGGTCTCCGGCGCCACCGAAACAGTTCCCGCGGCCGCGCTGTATCTGCTGATCGGAGCCAAACCGAGCACCGAGTGGTGCAGTGATCTCATCGGCTGCGACGATCACGGTTTCGTTCTCACGGGCAGCGACGTCCTTCGCAATGACCAGCGGTTGCCGATCCCGTGGCCGGCGGGCCGCGATCCGCTGTTGATGGAAACGAATGTGCCCGGAGTGTTCGCCGCCGGTGATGTCCGTTCCGGGAGCGTCAAACGTGTGGGCTCGGCGATCGGGCAGGGCGCGGTCGCGCTCCAGGCGATCAACGAATACTTCGCCAGCAGAGTGACCGTCAATGGATAGTTTTGCGGAGTCCCTCACGGTCGACTCGCTGTACGTCGATCCCTATCCGATTTACGCACGATTGCGCCGGGAAGAACCGGTTGCCTGGGTGCCCGCCCTCGGGGTCTGGCTGGTCACCCGCCTGCACGACGTCCGTCATGTCATGTCCAGTCCGGATTCCTTCGTCACCAGCGACCCCGATGCGCCGCTGACGAAATTGTGCGGACCGGGAATGTCGATCCTGGCCCAGGAAGGCGACGCCCACGCCGAGACCCGGGAAAGTGTCGCCGACCGGCTGGCCGGCGAGACAATACCCGGCCTCGAAAACGTCACGGACGAGATCGCGACCGCCGAGTTGGCAACGCTGAGTCGGCGCGACAGCGTTGACCTGATGTCGGAGTATTTCCAGCCCGTATGCGGCGCGGCGATGGCCCGGACCCTGGGGCTGGGCGCGGTGCCCGAGTCCACATTGCGCGGCTGGTCGAGCGCCTTCACCGACGCGCTACAGAACCCCAGCGGCGATCCAGGCCGGAACACCGCGGCCGCGGCCGCGAGCCGGGAGATGGATGCGACGCTCGGCCCGGTGCTCGCTGAACTCCGCGAACACCCGGACGGATCGTTCCTTTCCGCCTTGCTGCACGCCGGGCGACCGGTCGGCGACCCAAGGGATGCCGAAACCGTGCTGCCGACAGTCAAAATGATGATCAGCGCATTCAAGGAGCCCGGATGGCTGGCCGGAAACCTGACTTACGCCCTCGCCTGTCATCCCGGCCAACTCGCACAGGTACGTGTTGATCGCGAGTTGCTGAACGCCGCCGTGCACGAAGCGATGCGCTGGCTTGCGCCCGTCGGTTTGGTCGGGCGTAAGACCACCCGGGAAAGCACCCTCGACGGGGTGCGACTTCCACCCGGGGTGATGGTGGCCCCGTGCCTCGCATCAGCCAATCGGGACGAGCGGGAATTCGACGACGCCGAGCAGTTCGACATCCATCGGGCCCGTAAGCCCTACCTCACACTCGGCTACGGCCGCCACCAATGCCTCGCGAGCGCACTGATACCAGTCCTCGCCGAAGTCGCCGTCGACCGGCTGCTGCGCGACCTCCCGAATCTGCGCGTCGAACCGGACGCGGGGGAACTACGCGGCTGGAAGTTCCGCTACCTGAACCGACTTCGCGCCACGACCGCGCCTGCCCCATAGCTCTTCAGCTCTTCCACGCCAGTCCACACCGAGGAGGAAAAGCGGAGAATGCTCAACCACGTGCAGTCACACCGGTGGAACGAATCGGTCGATATCAACCCGCTCTACAGCGGGTTGGTGCCGGACGGAGGGGTGCCCAGATTCAAGCTTCCCGCCGGCCCGATGCCGCCTGACGCAGCCGCCGCGCTGATCCGCGACGAGCTCATCCTCGACGGCAACGCGCGGCTGAACATGGCGACGTTCTGCACGACCTGGATGGAACCACAGGTCCGCGCTTTGATCGCGGAAACACTGGATCGCAATATCGTCGACTACGACCAGTACCCACAGACTGTCGAATTGGAGGCGCGCTGCGTCAACATCCTCGACAATCTGTGGGGCGACCCCGATGGCGTCAGCGTCGGATGCTCGACCGGCGGCTCCAGCGAGGCCGCGATGCTGGGCGGTCTGGCAATGAAGTTCAGATGGCGCGAACGCCGACGCGAGCAGGGACTTCCGGTCGATCGGCCGAACCTGGTGCTGCCGACAACGGTGCATACCTGCTGGCCGAAATTCTGTCAGTACTGGGATGTGGAGCCACGGTGGATGCCGATCCAGCAGCCCGACTACACGCTCGATCCATCGCGGCTACCGGAGCTCTGCGATGAGAACACCATCGGCGTCATCGGAGTACTCGGGTCCACGCAGGTCGGCAAGCTCGATCCGATCGAGCGGATGGCCGCGGAGCTGGACGGGTTGCAGCAGCGTACGGGGATCGACGTCCCACTCCATGTCGACGCCGCGATTGGTGGCTTCGTCACCCCGTTCTTGGAGCCGGATGTGGTGTGGGACTTCCGGTTACCGCGGGTGCAGTCGATCAACACCTCCGGACACAAATTCGGCTTGGTGTTCCCGGGAGTGGGCTGGATCGTGTGGCAGGAACCAGCCGCGCTGCCCAAGGAGCTGGTGCTGAGCTGCGAACTGCTCGGCGGCAGCGTCGAAACCTTCACCCTGAATTTCTCCCGCTCCGGGGCCCCGGTCATCGCGCAGTATTACAACTTCCTGCGCCTGGGCTTCGACGGGTACCGGGCGGTCCAGCAAGCATGCCGGGACGTCGCCCGGTACCTCGCCGAAGAACTGGCCGACATCGACAGCGTGCAGGTGATCGCAGGCGGTGAACAGCTTCCGGTCCTCGCCCTGCGCGTCCACCCCGACTACGAGCGCAGGTTCACCGTGTTCGATTTGTCCAGCCGATTGCGCCTACGCGGTTGGCAGGCACCCACCTACGCGCTACCGCCCAACCTCGAACATATCTCGGTGATGAGGCTCGTCATCCGCAACGGTTTCAGCAGAGACGTCGCCGAAATGCTGCTGACGGACCTCCGGCGGGAGATCGGATACCTGGAAAGCGGCGGCCGGACGACGAAGTAAAGTCGAAACTGCCTGCCACCTCGGCAAATCCGGCGAAACCGGCACCGGAGTGTCGGACGTGTCGAGACAAAAATGTGTGCGGTAGGTTGCCCCGATGCCATACCTGCGGCGTGAAGGCGACGTGTTCATCGTGCATCTCGGCGAGCGCGGGGAGCGGGATACCGAGAACCGGTTCCACCCCGACTGGCTGTCCGGGATGAACACGATCCTCGACGAGGCGCTAGCGAGCGAGGGTCCCGCGGCGTTGGTCACCACCGGCGACGGCAAGCACTACTCGACCGGCGCGGACCTCGCCTGGTGCGCCGGTCAACCCGAACGCGCCGACTGGTATCTCACCGAGGTGCAGCAGCTGTTCCGCCGCATCCTCACCCTGCCGATGCCGGTGGTCGCAGCCCTGAACGGCCACACCTTCGGAGCCGGTGCCTTCCTGGCTGTCGCCCACGATCATCGGGTCATGCGCGCCGACCGGGGATTCTTCTGCTTCCCGGGCGTCAGCCTGGGGGCGAACTACGCCTATGCGGCCGTCGCCATGCTCAGGTCGCGGCTCCCGGCGGGTGTGGCCCACGAGGCGCTGGTCTCCGGACGCCGCTACGGCGCCGCGGACGCCCTCGCCGCCGGCCTGATCGACGCGACCACCGAACCCGACCGCGTCCTCCCGGTTGCCGTCGAGTACGCACAATCGCTGGCCCACACCCGCGGCCCGGTGCTCGCCGAGATCAAGACGGCCCTGCATCGCCACGCCGTCGACGCACTCCAAGAACCGGTCGTGGGCTACAACGACCACGCACTGATCAGGCGTCCCTAACGTCCAGCGCGGTGTGCTAACCGGTCCGCCGTGGACACCGCCACGGCGGACCAGGGCGTTCATGCCGAATGCTGATACGCCGAGTACGTCACATACCCGGTGTTACCGCCCTCGTAGTACGTCGATTCGTCCACCGGGGCGATCGGTAGCGCGCTGCGCAGGCGTTCGACCAGGTCGGGGTTGGCGATGAAGGCGCGGCCGAAGCTGATCAGGTCGGCGCCGAGCTCGAGCCAGCGGTCGGCGTCGTCACGCCCAACTTGCTTGGGCCCCATCGGATAGACGGGATTCATGATCAGGGTGCCCGGCCAGCGGCGGCGCAGGCCGAGCAGCACCTCGTCGTCGGTGGTCGCCTCCAGATGGATGTAGGCGAGGTCGAGGCGGGCCAACTCGTCCAGCAGCGCGGCGTACAAATCGGCGATGCCGGTCTCTTCGACGCCCCAGAATGTCGCGCCGGGGGAAAGCCGGATGCCGGTTCGGGCCCCGCCCACAGCGTCGACCGTGGCGGCGGTCGCCTCGACCGCGAATCGGATCCGGTTCTGGACCGAGCCGCCGTAGCGGTCGGTGCGGAGGTTGGCGTTCGAGGCGAGGAACTGTGAGATCAAATAGCCGTTGGCGCCGTGCAATTCGACACCGTCGAAGCCCGCGTCGATGGCCCGCCGCGCGGCCGCGCCGTAAGACAGCGCATGCTCGGGCACCTCAGCGGTGTCCAGGGCGCGGGGCAGCGGAGCGGGTTGCCGCCCGGACGGGGTGAACACATCGCCGACCGCGGGCACCGCCGACGGACCGACCGGTTGAGTGCCGATCGTCTCGACGTGCGATACGCGTCCGCCGTGCATGATCTGCGCGACGATCCGTCCGCCGTTGGCGTGCACCGCGGCGGTTACCGGACGCCAGGCGGCGACCTGCGCCTCGGTGTAGAGGCCAGGCGTTCCCGGGTTCGATTGCCCGATCAGGCTGGGCTGTACTCCTTCGGACACGATCAGCCCCGCGGTCGCCCGCTGCGCGTAATGCGTCGCCATGGACGGAGTCGCCAGGCCGCCCGCGGCGGCGCGCACCCGCGTCATCGGAGCCATCACCACACGGTTCGGCAGTGTCAGGTCGCCGAGCCGGTAGCTGTCGAAAAGCGATGTCATACAAGCTCCTTCGTAGTCTCGAGGGCCCGCTTGCGGGCACATCGGCTACGCTAAAACCTGACGTCAATGTCAGAGGCAAGTGCTGTGATGCAGGTCATGTCAGGAGAATGAAGTGCGCATCGGGGAACTGTCGGCACGAACCGGAGCCAGCGTGCGCTCGCTGCGCTACTACGAGGACCAGGGGCTACTCACCAGCACCCGCAGCACCAGCGGCCAGCGCCACTACACCGCCTACGATGTCGAGCGGGTTGAATTTCTCCAGCGGCTCTACGCCGCGGGCCTGTCCAGCCGGACCATCGCCGTCATCCTGCCCTGCGTCGACGCACCGAGCGATGAGAACACTGACGCCGCATTCGAGCGAATGGTCCGCGAACGCGACCGATTGTCCGACCACATCACCGAACTCGTCCAGACGCGGGACGCCCTCGATGAACTCATGGCCGTGAACCGGGCACACCGCGCGACCACAGCCGTCGCAGTCGGAACTCCGGCAGCATCCCAGTCGTGTGCATGAGGTACAGGCACCTAGACCAGATCCTGGCCGGGATCAGGCCCTGGCACCGGTATTGAGTAGCCGCTTACGGGTCGATTCCGCCGGCAGAGGCGCAGTCGACCGAACGCACGCTCGTGCCGAATTGTGGTGGACATAGACGTTCAACTGGCCCGGGAAGTCCCCGACTAATGCACAGCGCGACGGCCGATCAGGGCGTCGCGGCCCGCTTGCGGTTGCGGTGGCCGAGCCATCAGGCAATACCGCCCTGAGTCATGCCCTGAGTCATCCCCCGACATGAGAGCGGGCTCGTGGCAGCCTCGAAGACATGGCTACTGCTACACCTCGGCAAGAGTTGCCAGCAGTGCCCGCGCTCCAGCAACCAGCTCCGAGGAGTCCGTGTAGTCGCGCTCGAATTCGATACTGCCGCAGCTGCCGTCGAGGACCTGAGCCAGCAAGCACAGCCGGTCGTTCTCGCGCTCGGCACCGATGTTCACGAAAAACGGGTCTTGATGACGACAACGGCTCTGGAATTCGGTCGTGAAGTCTTGGCCTGATCCCACCCCTGCGATCACCGCCTCGGCGAAGTCTCGAAGCTCTACGGCGTTCAGATAGCCCTGTACGGACCAGAGATCGATCAGCCACTTGCCACTGGGACGGTGCAGCGAGACAGTGGCGCGGTAACGGCCGGGGACGGCATCGTTCTCGGTCACCAGATCAGTGAACTCGGCGATCTTTACTGCAGTGTCGAACTGTGCTTGCCACTCCGCGCGCGCCTGAGCACGCTGCTGCTGTGTCGTGGAGAGCTTCACACCGAAGACAGTAGTCATCATGCGAGCCTCCACGGTGGCAGAAGTACCAGAGCCGCTGCGGCTTAGAGCAGCCGGAGATGCCGCTGGGCGCGCGGTTCGGTTGGCCGCCGGTTGATCTCGCGAACGCAGGCACATGCCCGATGTAGGAGTGACTGCTGGTTCGGAAGCACCACGCCGTGCGGGTCACCCACGGTTTGCCGGTCAGCGTCTCTGAGTCTTCAACGCTTCACGCACAAGGTAACTCGGCCTCGTCGCACTCCTAGCGGAGTGATGCGTGAGGTAGGCACCGTTCGTTCCGTGACCCCACGAGCACCCTTGCCCGTGTCTTGTCCTGCGTTCGTTCGGATCCGCCAGTGCTTGTCGGGCCGTGTCGCTAGTCTCACGCGGATGGACGCAGTGCAGGTACAGAAGAAGCTCGAACTCTCTCCCGATGAGGACTTCATCCTCACGGCGTGGCAGTACCAGATGATGCAGCGCGACATCGCCGCGTCGAAGGGCAAGCACCTTCCGTCGACCGTTTCGACCCCGTCTACGGGAGGAACTTCCTGGCTTTCGCGGTACCTACCATCATGGGTGAGGTGCGCCGCCATTTCCGCGACAACACCTGGGCGGTGCGGGTACCGCGCCGGACCAAGGACCTGCAGCAACTCCTCGGCCCCGCCACCGAGACGCTGACCCACCGGCTCGGCCGCGCACCCAGAGCCCGCGAACTCGCCGCCGAACTCGACGCGGACCTGATCGAGATCACCAACGCACTAATCGCCCGCAACGCCTACCAGGCCACGCCGATCGATGCGACCACCAGCAGCGAAAACGACAGCGCACCACCGTCATTGCTCGACCGGCTCGGCACCGAAGATCCCCGATACGGACTCGTCGAGGACTTCCTCGCGGTCCAGCCGTTGATCGCGGCCCTGCCCGATCGCGAGCGCCTGGTGCTGAATATGCGGTTCTTCGAGTTCCGGACTCAAGCTGAAATCGCCCAGCACCTCGGCATTTCACAGATGCAGGTCTCGCGCATCCTGTCCAAGACCCTCAGTACGCTGCGCGAGCAGGTTTCCTGCGACTGAGAATCGCTGAGCCGGGCGCGCGCCCGAGTTGTTTGCAGGCTCGACCGCCGGGTAGGCGTGTGGCGACTCGCATACCGCGTTCGAAGGAGAACCGATCCCACGCTCACTTGCCGTTCAAACGGACCTGAACTCGGTGGCGCGCTGAGTGCATTGACCTTGCAGCGCTGCGGCGAAGACCCCACCACGCGGACCTGACATTTCCGACGGGCTTGGAAAGGGAATCCATGAGTTACATCGATCAAGAGCGGGAAGGTTGCATCCGGGCGGTATTCCGCCCATGAACGAGAACCAGCGCCGCTTGGGCGGTTACGTGGTGACGATGACGCTCTACGTGGTTGTCGTCGCCGGCGTCGCACTCTGGGGAAGGCTGACAGATCGACAACTCCCGCGGGACATGACGGTGCGGGAGTTGATCACCACCGCGGCAGCCGCCCACAAACTGTCCCGCACGGTGACCAAGGCCGCTGTCACCAGACCCGTGCGAGCCCCGTTCACCGAGGAGACCGGCACCGGTGGCCCTGGCGAAGTGATGGAGCAGCCGAAGGGTGACGCGGGCATCCAGCACAGCTTCGGCGAATTGCTGAGCTGCCCTTTCTGTTTCGATGTCTGGGCGGTCACCGCCCTCACCATCGGACACGTCTTCGCGCCGCGGGCGACCCGCCTGGTGGCTGACGGGATGGCGGCCCTGGCCGGCGCCGACTTCCTGCACCTCGCCTACGCCAAAGCTCAACAGCTGGCCGAAGGTTAGTTACTGCTCGGGTGCTGCTGTTCTATGCCACTCCAGTGGTTTCGGTTCCGCCAATGCCGTGCTGCCGCTGCAGATCGGGGCGCCTGATGTGTGAACAGATGTCGGACCGCGGGCGCGTGTCGGCCCCGTGGTCACGGCACTGTCGGTCCTCGACACTCTGGCTCGCCGGGGCCCGGCACGGCTGACCGATCTGACCGAGACCGAGCAACTGACCCAACCGGGCATCACTCAACTCATCACACGCTTGGAGCGCGACGGGCTGGTCCTGCGCCGCCGTGACCCTGGCGATGGCCGGGCCGTCATCGTGGACCTCACCGAGGCAGGCCGACGGGTGCGGCAAACCCGCCCTGACACGGCTCGCCCAGCTAGAGCGAGAGCACTTCGCGATTTTCGCGCGTTCGTATTCGGTTGCCGAGGCGTGTTTGGTTCTCTGCCGCCGGGGTAAAGGCTCGGACATGACCACCATCAACGAAGGCCGGGTTTTGGCGGCCCTACATGCTGGCGGAACACCGCTGAGCGTGCAGGGCATGGAGGCTATAACCCACCTCGAGGGGAAGGTGGTCCGCAAATCCCTGGCCTCGCTTGCCCGTTCGGGTCTGGTCGAGCAGACCGACACGGAACCGGAACAGACCTGGAAGCTGACCGCCCGCGCGCGCCGTTGGCTCGAAACAGCGATAGGGCGAGCGGCGGTGGACGTGCCATCTGTGCGCACCGGCACGTCACTGTCCGGACCAGGACCGAAGCACCCGGTGGTGCGATTGCTGGGCAAGAGGTGACGACAGCGGGACACACCCCGCAAGCCTGAGAGGTGTGTTGACCTGCTCACTCGGGGTCTCGCGGTCAGCACCGAAACTGGGCGTCGCCGCGACCGATGCGCCTGGAAGACAACAAGATCGGCACCACCGGCCGCTACCGTTGCGGAGGTGAGTCCGCGCGTCCGGTCGGCGGCACGCCGGGAGGGTTCGAGGGTGCCCGCACCGCACGTTTCATCCCGCTGTGACCAGTCATAGCCCGAGCAGGCCGAAGTCGACGGCCGCGAGCGGCATTCGCTACAAGTTGATGGCCTGGTTCTCTGGTGACCTTGGTCTAGGCGGCCGGGGTGGTCGTCCCGATATCGGTTGTCTCCGGCCCGATCGGCGCGCTGGGGCGGGGGTGGGCGAGGATCGCGGTGGTGTCGGCGTGGCGCTCGATGACGGCGCGGGCCACATCGACCAGGCGGGTGCGGGTGGCGCGGGCGTGGGCGCGCATCGCTG